>CAZGUU010000193.1:0-10459 GCA_964529315.1 uncultured Enterobacteriaceae bacterium | reverse complement strand
GCACGGACGCGCGGTGCGGGCGGGCCGCCGCGACGGCCGCAGGTGAGCGGGGCGCTCGCTCGAGGCCCCGCGCAAGGTCCCCGCGGCGATCCTCGCTCCCGAGCCTGACCCCTCACTCGGGATCGTAGGCTAGGTTGGGCGCGAGCCAGCGCTCGGCCTGCTCGACGCTGATCCCCTTGCGCCGCGCGTAGGCTTCCACCTGGTCGAGGCCGACTCGACCGAGCGCGAAGTAGCGCGCCTCCGGGTGGGCCAGATAGATGCCGCTCACCGAGGCCGCCGGGGCCATGGCGAAGCTCTCGGTCAGTGAGATCCCGATCTCGGGGGCGCCGAGCAGCTCGAACAGCTTGGCCTTCTCCGAGTGGTCGGGGCAGGCCGGGTAGCCGAAGGCGGGACGGATGCCGCGGTAGCGCTCGGCGAGGAGGTCCGTGGCCGAGGTCTGCTCGTCCCGGCCGTAGCCCCACTCGCGCCGCACGCGCTGGTGCAGGTGCTCGGCGAAGGCTTCCGCCAGGCGGTCGGCCAGCGCCTTGGTCATGATCGCGTGGTAGTCGTCGTGCGCCTCCTCGAAGCGGCGCACCAGGGCGTCCGCGCCGATGCCGGCGGTCACGGCGAAGGCTCCCACGTAGTCGCGCAGGCCGCTGCCCAGCGGGGCGACGTAGTCGGCCAGGCAGCGCTGCACGCTCTGGCCCTGGTGCTTGACCTCCTGCTGGCGCAGGAAGGCGAAGCGCGTGAGCTCGTGGCGGCGTGACTCGTCGCTGAACAGAATCAGGTCGTCGCCCTCGCTCGCCGCGGGCCAGAAGCCGTAGACGCCGCGGGCGGTGAGCAGGCGCTGCTCGACGATTCGCGCGAGCAGCGCGCACGCGTTTTCGTACAGCTCGCGGGCCGCGCCTCCGAGCTCGGGGTGGTCGAGGATCTCCGGGTAGCGGCCGCGCAGCTCCCAGGCGTGAAACAGGAAGGTCCAGTCGACGTACGGCACGAGCTCGGCGAGCGGGAAGTCGTCGATCACGCGGCGGCCGAGGAGCTCGGGGCGCGCCAGGTCGTCTGCGCGCCAGGCGATCTCGACGCGCCGCCGGCACGCCTGCTCGTAGGGCAGCAAGGGGCGGCTCTGTCGCTCGAGGTAGAGCTCGCGCAGCGACTCCTGGTCGGCCGCGTTGCGCCGCACGAATTCCTCGCGCAGCCCCTGGCCGAGCAGGCTCGCGACCACGCCCACGGCGCGCGATGCGTCGTCGACGTGTACCGTCGGCTGACCGTAGGCCGGCGCGATCTTGACCGCGGTGTGCTGGCGGCTGGTGGTCGCGCCGCCGATCAGCAGAGGGACGCACACGCCGCGGCGCTCCATCTCGCGTGCCACGTGCACCATCTCGTCGAGCGATGGCGTGATCAGGCCGGAGAGCCCGATCACCTGGGCGCCCTCGCTGGCCGCAGTGTCCAGGATGCGCTCGCAGGGCACCATCACGCCCAGGTCGATCACCTCGTAGCCGTTGCAGCCGAGCACCACGCCGACGATGTTCTTGCCGATGTCGTGCACGTCGCCCTTCACGGTGGCGAGCAGCACCTTGCCCTGGCTCGAGGGCTGCGAGGGCTCGACGCCGCGGCGCTTCTCCTCCTCCATGTAGGGCAGCAGGTGGGCGACCGCCCGCTTCATCACGCGGGCGCTCTTCACCACCTGGGGCAGGAACATCTTGCCCGCGCCGAACAGGTCGCCGACCAGGCGCATGCCGTCCATCAGCGGGCCTTCGATCACCTCGAGCGGGCGCGCCGCCGCTTGCCGGGCCTCCTCGACGTCCGCCTCGATGAAGTCGACGATGCCCTGGACCAGGGCGTGGCTCAGGCGCTCCCCGACCGTGCCCTCGCGCCACGTGAGATCCTGGCGGCGCGCCGTCCCTTCGCCCTTCACTTGCTCGGCGAAGGCGACCAGACGCTCGGTCGCGTCGGGGCGACGGTTCAGCACCACGTCCTCGACGCGCTCGAGCAGGTCGCGGGGGATCTCCTCGTAGACCGCGAGCTGCCCGGCGTTCACGATGCCCATGTCCAGCCCGGCGCGGATCGCGTGGTACAGGAACGCCGAGTGCATCGCCTCGCGGACCGCGTCGTTGCCGCGGAACGAGAAGGAGAGGTTCGAGATGCCGCCGCTCACGTGGACGCCGGGCAGCTCGCGCCGGATGGCACGGGCTGCCTCGACGAAGGCCACGGCGTAGCCGTCGTGCTCCTCGATGCCGGTGGCGACGGCCAGGACGTTGGGGTCGAAGACGATGTCCTCGGGGGAGAAGCCGACCTCCTCGACGAGGATGCGGTAGGCACGCCGGCAGATCGCCACGCGGTGCTCGACGCTGGTCGCCTGGCCCTGCTCGTCGAAGGCCATGACGACCACGCCGGCGCCGTAGCGCTGGACCAGACGCGCGTGGGCGCGGAAGGCCTCCTCGCCCTCCTTGAGGCTGATCGAGTTGACGATCCCCTTGCCCTGCAGGCACTTGAGGCCCGCCTCGATGACCTCCCACTTCGAGGAGTCGACCATCACGGGAACCCGTGCGATCTCGGGCTCGGTCGCGACGAGCTTCAGGAAGTGGGACATCTCGGCCTTCGAGTCGAGCATGCCCTCGTCGAGGTTCACGTCGATCAGGTTCGCCCCACCGCGCACCTGCTCCAGGGCGACGGCGAGCGCGCCCTCGTGGTCGCCCGACTTGATCAGCCGGGCGAACTTCTTCGAGCCCGTGACGTTGGTGCGCTCGCCGATCATCACGAAGCCGGTCTCGGGCCGGATGACGAAAGCCTCGAGCCCGCTGAAGCGCGACACCCGCTCGCGCGGCACCGGGCGCCGCGGCGGGATGTCGCGCACCGCCTCGGCCATCGCCCGGATGTGCTCGGGCGTGGTGCCGCAGCAGCCGCCGACCAGGTTCAGCCAGCCCGAGCGGGCGAGCTGGGCGACGATTGCCGCCATCTGCTCGGGCGTCTCGTCGTAGGCGCCGAAGGCGTTGGGCAGGCCGGCGTTCGGGTAGCAGCCGATGAAGGTCGGGGCGAGGCCGGAGAGCTCCTCGATGTGCGGGCGCATCTCGGCGGCGCCGAGCGCGCAGTTCAGGCCGACCAGCAGCGGGCGGGCGTGCTCGATCGAGGTCCAGAAGGCCTCGACCGTCTGCCCGGAGAGCGTGCGCCCGCTCTTGTCGGTGATCGTGCCCGAGAGCATCACCGGCAGACGCAGGCCACGCTCGGCGAAGACCTCCTCGATGGCGAAGATCGCGGCCTTCATGTTCAGCGTGTCGAAGCTCGTCTCGGGCAGGAGCAGGTCGACGCCGCCCTCGATCAGGCCGCGCACCTGCTCGGCGTAGGCCGCCGCGAGCTCGTCGAACTCGATGGCGCGCTTGGCCGGATCGTTCACGTCGGGTGAGATCGAGAGCGTGCGGTTGGTCGGTCCGATCGCGCCGGCGACGAAGCGCGGCCGCGCCGGGTCGCGCCGCGTCGCCGCGTCGGCTGCTTCGCGGGCGAGGCGGGCGGCCGCGACGTTGAGCTCGTGGGCCAGTGCGCCCAGGCCGTAGTCGGCCTGGGCGACCGACGTCGCGTTGAAGGTGCTGGTCTCGATCAGGTCGGCGCCGGCGTCGAGGTAGGCGGCGTGGATGCCGCGGATCACATCGGGACGGGTCAGGACCAGGACGTCGTTGTTGCCCTTGAGATCGTGGGCATGATCGCGAAAGCGCTCGCCGCGGAAGTCGTCTTCGCCCAGGCCGTGACGCTGCACCATGGTGCCCATGGCCCCGTCGAGGATCAGGATGCGCTCGCGGAGCAGGCGCTCCAGGTGCTCTCGTGTGTGGGTTGCGGCCATGGTGTCCTTGCGCCCGGGCGGGGGATGGCTGTGCCCGGGATCCCCCAACATAGCGGATCGACGGCCCGGCGCGCGACACGTCTTGCGCGGACGTGGAATCGCGGCCAGCGGCGGCTCCGTCCCGGGCGTGGCATGTCGTGGCGGCGCGGCACGCCCGGCAATGGCCGACGCCGCGCTCCGGCGCGCGGGCCCGCGGGATCTGGATTGCCGGCGCGTTTCTGGTAACCCCGTGCCATGGCGCAGGTCCGCCCGGTGGCGCAGGGCCGGCTCTCCGATCGATCGTTCTTCGCCTGGAACGCGGCCGTGTCGATCGTGGCCCTGCTCTTCATCGCCTGGATCCTGGTGGTCCGGCGCGGCGGCGCCGGGCCGGGCGCGGTCGACCTGCGCTTCCTGCCGGCGGTGAACGCGAGCCTGAACGCCCTGGCCGCACTTCTGCTCGGCGCCGGCTGGGTCGCCATCCGGCGCGGTGCGGTGCGCGCGCACCAGCGTCTGATGGTCACGGCCTTCGCCGTGTCGGTCGTCTTCCTGGTCTCGTACCTCGTCTACCACTACGTCCACGGCGACACGCGCTATGCGGGGACAGGGGCGCTGCGCGCGGTCTACCTGTCGGTCCTGGCGACGCACGTCGTGCTCTCGATCGCCGTGCCGCCGCTGGCGCTGACCGCGCTGTGGCTCGCGACGCGCCGCCGCTTCCACCGCCACGCGCGGGTGGCACGGGTGCTGGTGCCGATCTGGCTGTACGTGTCGCTGACCGGGGTCGCCGTCTTTCTCATGCTTCGCGCGGCGGCGCCTGCCAGCCCGGAGATTCCGTGAGCCGATCGATCGTCGAGCACCGCGTGCCGTTCTACGAGACCGACGCGATGGGTGTCGTCCACCACGCGAACTACGTCCGCTATCTCGAGCTGGCGCGCATCCGCTGGATGGACGAGCACGACCGCCCGTACCGCGACTACGTCGCCGAGCAGCGGCACTTCTCGACCACCCGGGTCGAGGTCGACTACCAGCGTCCGGTCGCCTTCGACGACGTCCTGCAGATCGCCACCTGGGTCGAGTGGGTGCGCGGTGCCTCGCTCGCCATGGCGTACGAGATCACGCGCGCCGGCGAGCGGATCGCCACGGCGCGCACCGAGCACGCCATGGTGGACGTCAGCGGACGGGTGTGTCGCATCCCCGCGGAGCGCCGGGAGAGCCTGCGCCGTCTGTCGATGAACGGTGCTTCGAGCGCCGAGCGAACCAGGCGTAGAAGGGAAGACCCGTCGCCGTGACGGCCAGGGCGATTGCGCACTCGAGCGGCCGGCCCAGGAGCATGCTGAGCGCGATGGCCGCGTTGGCCACGGCGTAGAGCGCCGGCACCCAGGGGTAGCCCCAGGCGCGATAGGGGCGGGGGCGCTCGGGGTGGCGCCGGCGCAGGGCGTAGAGGGCCGCCGTGTCGGCGATCGTGGCCAGCACGATGGCGAAGGTCGTGTAGTCGAGGACGCTCGGAAAGCGACGCAGGACGAGGATCAAAGCGACGGCCGTGGCCCCCTGGACGGCGATCGCCACGTGCGGCGTGCGGTGGCGCACGTGGACCGACGCCGAGCCGGCGAAGAACAGGTGGTCGATCGCCATGGCGTAGGCGATGCGCGGCCCAGCCAGGATGGTCGCGTTCAGGCAGCCCAGGATCGAGGCCAGAATGAGCGCCGCAGCGATCGTGCCGCCTGCCGCGCCGAACAGGACCCGGGCGCTGGTCTCGCCGGGGCTGGCTGCGCCGGCCAGGCCCGGCATCGAGAGCGCGTAGACGTAGAGCGCGGCGAGCATCAGGTAGAGCAGCGTGCACACGGCCAAGCCGAGGAACAGCGAGCGTGGCACGTTGCGCCCCGGATCGCGGATCTCGCTGGCGACGTACACCGAGGCATTCCAGCCCAGGTAGCTGAACAGGACCGGCGAGAGGGCCAGGCCGAAGCCGGCGAAGAGTTCGGGGCGCAGCTCGGGCAGCGGGGTCGTGAAGCTCGCCAGGCTGCCGCGGCCGAGCAGGGGCCCGGCCAGGGCGAAGCCGGCCAGCGTGGCGAGCTTGAGCAAGCCGGTCGCGTTGTTGAACGCGGCGCCGGCGCGCAGGCCGACCCAGTTGACCCACGAGCTCGACGCGGTGACGGCGATCGCGATGCCGAGCTTGCCGCTCTCGCCGAGCGCCAGGAATGGCGCGAGGCCTTCGGCGAAGCCGATGGCGAGCGTCGCCACCGTGCCCGTGTAGATGACGAAGAACGAGAGCCAGCCCACCAGAAAGCCGGCCATCGGGTGGAAGGCCTCGCGCAGGTAGACGTAGTCGCCCCCAGCGTGCGGGTACATCGCGCCGAGCTCGGCGTTGGCCAGCGCTCCGGCCAGCGAGAGCGCGCCTCCCACGAGCCAGGCCGCGAGAAAGAGCGTCGGGTGGGGCAGCGCCGCGGCCACACCTCCCGGGGTGAGGAAGATGCCGACGCCGATCACCGACGAGACGACGAGCATCGTCGCATCGAGCAGCGACAGCTCGCGTGCGAGCCGATCTCGCGGGTGGCGGTCGTCGGGCCGAGCCTCGCGCTCGACGGTCGGCTGCGGCGGGCGTGCGGGCATCGAGCTTTCGTATCACATCTCTTCGGCGGCTCCCGGGGCGGCAGGCTCGCCAAAGCGGCGTTGCCCGCGCAGCTCCGCTGCCCGGCGCGTCGCCGGGCTGGCCCTACGCTCCGGAACCAGGCAGGATTCCAAGACGAGGTGATGATGGACAGCCGAATCGCCGCCGTCCTCGTGGGCGGCCTGTGTGTGCTGCTGGCGGCATCAGCTGCCAGCTCCGCTGCGGCAGCGCAGCCGGGGGCGCGTCGCGACGAGCGCGGCCGCTTCCTGAACCGTGCCGGCGAGATCCCCTTTGCCAGCCCGCTGGTCACCTGGCCGCTCTTCCTGCGCCGTGCCCTGGCCATGCTCACCGGGCGCGAGGGCGTGCCCGAGCGGGTCGCCAATGACGGAGCGTTCCTGCGCGAGAATGCCCGGCACAGCGAGCCGACCGTCACCTGGGTTGGCCATGCCACGCTGCTCGTGCAGATGGAGCACGCAAGCTTCCTCACCGACCCGATCTGGTCGGAGCGGGCCGGCCCGGGCAATCGGATCGGCCCCGAGCGCATGGTCGGGCCGGGTATGGCGATCGGCGACTTGCCGCCCATCGACTTCGTCTTGGTGTCGCACAACCATTACGATCATCTCGACCTGGAAACCCTGAGCGAGCTCGCCCGGCGCGACGCGCGCACGCGCTTCTACGTGCCGCTCGACAACGGCGACACGCTGCGCGACGAGGGGATCGTCAACGTGGTCGAGCTCGACTGGGGGCAGGAGGTCGAGCACGGCGGCGTGCGCATCGTCTGCCTGCCCGCGCAGCACTGGAGCCGGCGTGGCCCGTTCGACGCTCGTAAGGCGCTGTGGGCATCCTACGCCGTGCTCGGCGCGGGGCGCCGCTTCTACTTCGCCGGCGACACGGGCTACTTCGACGGCTTTGGCGCCGCCGCAGCGGAGCACGGCCCCTTCGATCTGGCGGCTCTGCCGATCGGCGCCTACGACCCGCCGGCGATGATGCGCCCCTGGCACATGAACCCCGAGGAGGCCGTGCAGGCGGCGCGCGACCTGGGTGCGCGCCAGGCCGTGGCGATCCACTTCGGCACCTTCGACCTGAGCGACGAGCCGCCCTCGGAGCCGCCGCGACGCTTCCTCGCCGCGGCGGCCGCGGCGGGGCTCGCCCCCGAGGCCACGCTGGTGCTGCGAGTCGGCGAGACGCGCGGCTTCTGAGCGCCGCTGCGAGTGGGCGTGCCCGGATTGCAGGGCCTCGCGCGGCCGGCGGGGGGCCACCCACGCCACACGTTCTCGCGGCGCCTCAGCCCGAACGCCGCAGCTGGGTCCTACTGCGCCGGCCGATCTGCCGGCGGCGGAGTCGGGTGCGTGTTTGGCGACGCACGAGACGCCGGTCGCCTGGTCTGGATCTGCGACTGTGGTCGCATGGAGCCGTCCGCCGGCCTTCGCCTCACGCGAGCGCGCGCTCGATCGCTGGGTCCGTCTCTCGCGCGCGCTTCAGATCGAGGATCGCTCGTTCGATGATGGGGTGGGTGACATCCAGGATTGCAGCGCGCCAGCTCGGGCGGGCACGAAGGCGCTGGTAGTAGGCGCGGACTGCCTTCAGGTCGGCCTCGCGGGTGAAGCGGTCGAGGAAGCCGGTTTCGTCGACGCGCAGCAGCACGCAGGCGAGCGTGGTGTCGGCCAGCGTGAACTGCCCTCCCAGAACCCAGGGGCCGCCGCTCTCCTGCAGAGAGCGATCGAGATGGGCGAGGTGGACCGGCATGCACCGGCGGGCCGTGGTCAGCATTACCGGCTTTCCGAAGATGCGCTGCGAGCTGGAGTTCGAGGACGAGCAAGGGGACCACGCGGTCGGCGGCGTCGTCCTCACTGCCACTCGCATCGTCAACGCCATCCCGGCGGTCTGCGCTGCCGCCCCGGGCCTGCTCTCGGCGCTCGACCTGCCGCTGGTCACCGGGAGGGGGCTCTACCGCCCGTCGCGCCCCACCAGCCCGTAGCCCCGGCCCCGCGCCGCTTCGAGCGACCGGGCAGCGGGACGCTCGAGATCGACGGGCGCTCGCTTCGCAAGCCGCGCCCGGAAGGCGTCGCGCTCGATCTCACGAGCCACCGCTTCGAGCACGACCTTGCGGATCGTTGGGCTGCGCCGCTTGGCGTGCGCCTGGATCTTGCGGTGCACGCTCGGCGGAACCCTCTTCACCTGAGGATTCGGCATGGCACGCGATGGGCGTGCCGATGGCATGCCGGCGACGGGCCGCCTGCCAGACGTGGAGGAGCACCGCATCGGAGGCGTCGCTTGCGGGACCGAGGTCGTCGGGGCGTGCCGGCAAGCGTTGCGCAACGCGGGCCAGATGCCGCTCGACCGCCGCGACCCGCTCCGCCAAGACCTCTCGGTCGACGGCCGGCGCCACAACCGCTCGAGCACGGCATCGTAGGCCGGACGCAGAACCGGCTCCACCTCGCACCAGTGCGATGCCGCCTCGAGACGAAACCGTTCATCGGCCGATGGGTCTCCCCACACCAGGAGACCGTCGCGCGCCACACGAAAACGCAGCAGGCCACTCGCCGCCGAGAGATCGACCAGATCGACGCCGTCGGTGTGCAGGACACGGACGAGGGTGGCGCGTAGGTCCAGGAGATCGAAGCCGCCAGCGGCGAGATGGCCGAACTCCCAGCCCAGCCCGCGGAGCTCGCCGTTCGACTCCTGGGCGGTCTCCATCTGCGCGTGATGGTGATCGACGGATCCAAGGCATTGCGCAGGGCGATCGCGTGGTCGGTGATCGCCGCCCCGCACGAGGTCTTCCAGGCCGGCGGCCGGAGGGACGCCTTGCCGGCGAGTTGCCCCGGCTTGCTCCGTGCAGTCGTCTTCGAGATCGCGATCGCCGTCAAACCGAGGGCGCAGGCCCCTGCGCGCTGGTGGGCGTCGTGCGCCGGTGAAGGATCGTTCACGATCGGCGCCCCTGCGGAGCCTCGACCGCGCTCGCGATCACACCTCGAGGCCGACCGCGCGCATGAGCTCGAGGCCGTTGCTCTTCGCCGCCACGCCGGGGCGCATGCGGTAGTCGAAGGTCATGCGGCCGTCCTCGAGGTGATCGGCGAAGTGGACGTTGGCGGCGCGCGGGGCGAGAGCGTCGGTGATCTGGGCGAGCGACAGGTCGTGGGTGGTGATCAGGCCGATGGCGCCGCGGGTGGCGAGGCCGCGCACGATCGCCTCGGCGCCGATGCGCCGGTCGTGCGAGTTGGTACCGTGCAGGATCTCGTCGAGCAGGAAGAGGAGCGGGCGCGGGCCCCGAGCGAGATCGACGAGCTGCCGCAGGCGGGTGATCTCGGCATAGAAGCGCGAGGTGCCGGCCTGCAGCGAGTCGTGGAGCGTGATCGAGCAGCCCACCGCCAGCGGTGCCAGGCGCAGCCGCCGGGCGCGCACCGGCGCGCCGGCCTGCGCCAGCACGGCGTTGGCGCCGACCGTGCGCAGCAGCGTGCTCTTGCCCGACATGTTCGAGCCACTCACCACGAGGAGCGCGCAGTCCGCCCCGAGCCGGACGTCGTTGCGCACGCACCGCTCGCGCGGCAGCAGCGGATGGCCGATGCCCTCGGCGTCGAACAGCGCCCCCGCGTGGGCCAGATCGGGAAACGGATGGTCGGGGTGTTCGTAGGCGTAGCCGGCCAGCGCGGCGAACGCCTCGAACTCGCCGACCGCCTCGAGCCACCGCGCCACACCCGGCCCGCACACCGCCCGCCACGCCTCGATCGCCAGCGCGAGCTGCGTCGTCCACAGCAGTAAGGGCGCGATGAAGGCGAAGAGCTCGTTGCGGCGCGCGTCGAGCAGGTCGGTCAGCCGCCGCAGCTGCGCGATGCGCCGCGACGGCGGCACGCCCTCGGTGTCGAGCGCCGCCCGCAACGCGAGCAGCCGCGGCGCCGTTACGCGTTCCTGCTCGATGCGTTCGAGCAGCCGCGCCAGCAACGCGAGGTCGCGTCCGGGCAGCTCGACGGCGCGCGCGATCGCGCGCACGCGCCCGCGCAACGCCCACCCGAACAAGCATTCGCCGGCGAGGCCGGCCAGCGCCTTGAGCGGGCCGACGACCCCCG
>CAZGUU010000192.1:3435-10545 GCA_964529315.1 uncultured Enterobacteriaceae bacterium | reverse complement strand
GTGGCGCGCGCCGGCGCATCGTGAGGGCAGGGGCGCCGGGCCCGCGCTGGGGGTGCCGGGTGGCGCCGCGCCGCGCCCCGACGGAGCTCGGCGGCTCGGGCCGGTGTTGACCCCGCGCGGGTAAGACCATATCTTACCCGGCGTGCGGACCCGCATCTCGACCAAGGGCCAGCTCGTCTTTCCGGCCGAGCTCCGCAGGCAGGATGCGATCGAGCCGGGGCAAGGCTTCGACATCGAGCGCGTCGCTCGTGGCGAGTATCGCCTCGTGCGCCGGGAGCCGCCGGCGAACGAAGGGCTGGTCGAGTGGCTGCTCGCCTGTCCCGAGAAGGGCTTCTTCGTGCCGATCGACTCGGAGTCGACGGACGAGCTGTGACCTACCTGGTCGACGCCAACGTGCTGAGCGAGCCGACCCGACCGGATCCGGCTCCCAGGGTGGTGGCGTGGCTGGCGCAGCACGAGCGCGAGCTGGTCGTCGACCCGATCGTCCTCGGCGAGATCCGCTTCGGTATCCACCTTCTGGCCGCAGGCCGGCGTCGCCGACGTCTCGAGCAATGGTTCGAGGCCGGCGTGCGGAGGATTCGCTGCCTGCCCTGGGAGATGCCGACCGGCCTGCGCTGGGCGCGGCTGCTCGCCGACCTGCGCGGTCGAGGACAGGCCATGCCGATCAAGGACAGCCTGGTTGCTGCGACGGCTCTGGTCCACGGCCTCGTGGTCGCTACGCGCAACACGCGCGACTTCACGAAGGCTGGCCTCGAGGTCGTCGACCCGTTCGGCGCGGGCGCATCGTAAGGGCAGGGGGCGCAAGACCGGTGCTGGGGGCGCCGGGCCCACCCTTGGGGTGCCGGGCTCGCGCTGGGGGTGCCGGGCGGCGCCGCGCCCCGACGGAGCTCGGCGGCTCGACGGCGGAACAGGGATGGATCGGGCGATGAGCACGGCGGGCGCGGTGGATTCTCTTCGCCTCTTGGGGTATGCGTGTAGCTCCTCGTGTAGGCGTAATGAAATGGCACTGAACATCCGCAACGCGGAAACCGAGAAGCTGGCCGAGGCCCTGGCGAAGCTCACCGGAGAGACCAAGACGGAGGCGGTGACGCGTGCATTGCGCGATCGCCTCGCGCGCGTCCGGCGCGAGCGCTCTCGACGAAGCCTCGCCGACGAGCTGGACGCAATCGCCAGGCACTGTGCGGCGCTACCGGTGCTCGATGCGAGGCCGGCCGACACGATCTTGGGATACGACGACAAGGGCCTGCCGAGCTGATGGTCATCGACACCTCGGCACTGCTGGCGATCCTGCAGGATGAGCCGGAGCGGCGCCGTTTCAACGAGATCCTCGAGGCAGCCGAGACGCGATCGTTGTCTGCCGCCACCTTCGTCGAGACGTCCATCGTGATCGAGTCGCGCTTCGGGGCGGTCGGCTTGCGCGATCTCGACGCGCTGCTGGCCAAGGCATCGATCGCGCTCGTGGAGGTGAGTCCGGAGCAGGCACGGCTCGCAAGAGATGCTTTCAGCCAGTTCGGGAAGGGGCGCCACCCGGCCGGGCTGAACTTTGGGGACTGCTTCTCCTATGCTCTGGCGAAGGCGCTGGGAGAGCCGCTTCTCTACAAGGGCGAGGACTTCGCGCGGACCGACGTCGACGCCGTCTCGATCGACGACTAGTCGACGACCGGCTCGCCGCTACGTCGCGTTCCGCGCGACGTGATCGCGATCCCAATCGACGACCCTCGACGGTCTCTCGATCTGGATCCGGCAGAACGTGGGATGCGCCGCCATGCGGCCCGTCGGGACTCGGTGGCTCGACGACAGAAAGGGACGGATCGCGCGATGAGCACGGCGGACGCGGTGGATGCCTACGACGACCAGGAGCTCGTTCGTCGCTACGACGCCGACATGGAGGTCATGCACCCCAACCGCGCGCACATGGCGCGGATCGTCGGCGAGTGGCTCGACTGGCCGCGCCAGGCGCCGCTGCGCATCGCCGACCTCGGCACCGGGACGGGCTTTCTCGCCCGGACGCTGCTCGAGCGCTTCCCCCGGGCGCGGGTCATCGCGGTGGACGGCGCCAAAGCGATGCTCGATCTGGCGCGCGTGCGCCTGGGTGCGCTGCAGGATCGCGTCGTGCTTCGCACCGCGGACCTCCGCGAGCCCGAGCGCGTCTTCGCGCCGGACGAGGAGCCCTTCGATGCCGTGGTCTCGTCGTTCGCCTTGCACCATCTCGACCCCGAGGAGAAGCGGCGCCTCTTGCGGGCGGCGCACGCGGCGCTGCGGCCGGGCTCGGGGTGGCTGGTGAACGCTGACATCCTGGTCGCCGGGGACGCGGTGCTCGAGGAGCGGATCCAAGCGCTGCGCGCCGAGGGGATCCTGCGCCGGGCGGCTGGCCGCGATGCGCGCTTCGCCGACGTCGCCGCGACGCGGGAGTTCATCTGCGAGCTCGAGCGCCGCGACGGCGACCGGCCACTGGCGCTGGCCGAGGAGCTGGCGCTCCTGGCGAGCGCCGGCTTCGACCCGGTCGCGCCATTGTGGGTCGAGTATCGCGAGGCCGTGACCGCCGGCCGCGCTGCGCGGCCGCTCGGCGGCCGGCAGACAGCGCCGCGCTAGTCGTGCTAGGGTGCGCGCCGCTTGCTCGGGGTCGCAGGCGGCTGCGGCCCGTCGCTCGTGGTCGGGTTGCGTGGGCTGGCACGGGAGGGACGATGGACGGATCGTCGCGAGGGTTGCGCGGATCGGGTCGGCGAAGCGGCGTCCGCTGGAGGCTCGCCGGCCGGGCGGCACGGGTCGCGGCGGGCGTCGTCGCGTGGTCGGCGGCCTGCGCCCTGGTGCCGGCTGCCGAGCGGGTGCCGGGCTTTGCCATCGCGCAGGGCTTTGCCGCCACACCCGCGTCTGCTGGCGCACCGGTGTCTGTCGCCGCGCAGGCCGCCGGCGAGCTCAGACGGCTGCACGGCGTGCGCCCGCGAGCCGAGCGCGATCGCTCGATCGACTCGGCGGTCGTCTCGACCGACGCGGGGCCGGTCGAGGGAGTGGTGCTCGACGGCTACCGCAAGTTCCTCGGGATCCCGTTTGCCGCGCCGCCGGTCGGCGAGCTGCGCTGGCAGCCGCCGCAGGAGCACGCGCGCTGGTCCGCGCCGCGCGCTGCGACGAGCTTTGCCTCGAGCTGCCCGCAGGCCTCGAGCTTCGGGCAAACCTACGACGCCTCGGAGGACTGCCTCTACCTGAACGTGTTCGCGCCGCGCACCAGGCGCACCGACCTGCCGGTCATGGTCTGGTTCCACGGCGGCGGCTTCACCGGCGGCACGACCTCGCAGTACGATGCGGCGCTGCTCGCCACCGAGGGCCAGGTGGTCGTGGTGACCGCCGCCTATCGCCTGAACGTGTTCGGCTTCCTTGCGCACCCTGCGCTGGGCTCGGAAGAGTCCACCTCGGGCAGCTTCGGCATCCAGGATCAGCAGGCGGCCCTGCGCTGGGTCCAGCGCAACGCCGCCGTCTTCGGCGGCGACCCCTCCCGGGTGACGGTGTTCGGCGAGTCCGCCGGGAGCATGAGCGTCTGCGCGCACCTCGCCTCGCCGGATAGCGCCGGGCTCTTGCACCGCGCGATCATGCAGAGCGGCGCGTGCAGCTTCGACATGCGCACGCAGCCCGAGGCCGAGGAGGACGGCGAGCGGCTGGCGGAGAAGCTGGGCTGCACGGGGGCCGGTGCGGCGAATTGCCTGCGCGAAAAGTCGACCCAGGAGCTGCTCGACGCATCGGGTACCGTCGGATCGCCCGCGGTCGGTGGCACGACGCTTCCCGTGCAGCCCGGCGAGGCGCTCGAGACGGGCCGCTTCAACCGCGTGCCGGTGATCGTCGGGGCGAATCACGACGAGTACCGCTTCTTCGTCGCGCAGCAGGTCGCGGCGGGCAAGTCGCTCAGCGCCGAGGAGTACGCCCAGCGGATCGAGGACTCGTACGGCGAGCACGCCGAGGCGGTGCTCGCCGAGTACCCGGCGAGCGACTTCGCCGACCCCGACGCCGCACTGGGCACGGTGCTCACCGACTACGGCACGGCGATCTCGCTCTGCTCGGTGCTCGCCACCGACCGGGCCGCGGCGCGCTGGGTACGCACCTACGCCTACGAGTTCGCCGACTTCGCCGCACCGGCCATCCCGCTGCCCGGCTTCGCCGTGGGACCGGTCCACGCCAACGAGCTGCAGTACCTGGGCTTCTTCGGCGAGAACGGCTTCGGCTTCGACGACGACCAGTGGGCGCTCGCGCGGCAGATGCGCCGCTACTGGACGCAGTTCGCCGACACCGGCAACCCCAACGCCGCAGGCTGGCCGCGCTGGCCCGAGCTCCGCAGCGACGCCGACGTGCAGTGGCTCGAGCCCGGCCGCGGGGGAATCCACCCCTACGACCTCTCCGCCGAGCACCGCTGCGCCTTCTGGGAGTCGCTCTACGGCTCCCTCTACGGCTCTTGACGCCGCCGGGCGCGCCCGGCCCGCCCCGAGCCCCGGACGCCGCGCTCAGGCTCGTCGCTGGCGCAGCGTGGAGATGCGCGCCAGGGCGGGGAAGTCGCGGTCGTGGTGCAGCACCTCGAGATCGTTGCGAATCGCGCAGGCGGCGATCAGGCAGTCGACGGAAGAGCGAACGGTGATCCCGGCGCGTCGCCCGAGACGGTAGAGCGTCGCTGCCTCGAGGAGCAGCTCGGTGCGAAGCGGCGACTCGACGATCGGCAGGGCGAGCATCGCGCCGAGCGCGCGGCGGTGCACCGCTTCGTCGCGAAAGCCCTGCAGCACCTCCTGGACGACGGGCAAGCAGGTCGCGACATCGTCGAAGGCAACCAGCCGGGTCAGGTCCAGCGGGCGCTCACGCCGGAAGACCTGGACCCAGACCGACGTGTCGACCAGCGTCATGCCCGACCTCGACGTTTCGCCTGGGGTCGGCGCCCCGGCGCATCCGCGCGCATCTCGGTGAGGTCGCCCTCCCAGGCGCCGGAGCCGCGCAGCTCGAGGATCTGCCGCGCCTTGATCCGGCGTACGAAGTCCTGGAGGGCGCGCTCGACCGTTCGCGAGTAGGTCTTCTCCCCGCCCAGGCGCGTGGCCTCTTCGAGAAGATCCCCATCCAACACAAGATTAGTGCGTTTCATGTGTAACAGGTACCGCGGCGGCATCGTCCGAGCAAGACGGGTGCGTGCTCACGCGCTGCCGGGAGGCGCAAGGCCGGCATGCCGAGGCCGGCGGGTCACGCCGCAGCTCGAGCCCGATCCAGCATCGGGGGAGGTCGCCGGATCTCCGCCCGAAGGTCGCAGCAGGATCTGACGGTGGCGTTGGGGCTCAGCCGAGGCCGGCGATCCAGGCGCGCAGCGCCGGCAGCGTGTCCGAGCTCCAGCGCGGCGAGACGCGGGTTGCGCAGAAGCTGGCGAACAGGCGGTCGAGCACGCCGATCACATCCTCGACGTCGGCCAGGCGCAGGAAGAGGTCGTTCTCGAAAGCGGCACGTGGGTCGTCGTGCGAGCCGGAGTCGCGATCGCCGAGCGGCGGGCAGCGCAGCGAGTCGTAGGTGAGCAGGCCGCCGTCGAGGGTCATCTCCCAGCGCCGCTCGTTGCGCGTGACCGAGATTCGCGCGCGGTCCATGAGCTTGCCGTGGCGCAGGCCGGCGCCCAGCTCGGCGCTCATGTCGCCCTCGTCGAACAGCGTCAGGCGCGCCTTGCGCTCGCCACGCTCCTCGAGCACCACCCGGTCGCCCAGGGCGAGCTCGACCAGGTCGCCGTCGACCTCGAGGCGGCCGCCGTCCTCCTCGAGGCGGTAGACGAGCCAGGTGAGGAACTCCCGGCCCAGGAAGCGCTTGGCCTCGACGACGCTCAAGAAGTCCTCCTTCACCCGACCCTCCCGGCGCCCGCGGCGGCAGCGGCGGCCCGCGGCGGCTCGTCGCGCTCGACGCAGAGGATGCTCGGCTCGACGGTGCGGATCGCATCGACGGCCGCCCCGGGGAGCCCGACCCGCTCGGCCGCGAGGTATGGGATCGCCGGCAGCGGCGTCACGCCGCAGGTCTCGCGAAACAGCGCGGCAAACGCCTCGCGCGGTGCGCGCGCCTTGCCGGTGAAGTAGAGGGCGTGCGTCTCGAGGTTCCAGGCACACTCGAAGAGCCGCGGGCTGGGCAGCGCCTGCAGGAGAAGGCGCGCCGCCACCTCCTCCTTGATCTCGCGGCGCACGGCGCGGCCCAGCCGCGCAAGCCCCTGCTTCTGCTTGCGCTCCTGCTCGGCGCGACGGCGCTCCAGGGCGACCAGCCGAGCCGGAGCGACGCGGCGGTCCCAGCGAAAGCCGAGCAGCACGTACTGCTGGAAGAAGACGTCGGTCGGGTCCAGCTCGACCACCAGCGGGTCGTGGATCGCCACCCAGCCGAACGCTTCCGCCCTGGGCAGGCCGTCCTCGTCGTGCTCGCGGAAGGCACGATGATTGACCGCCCGGCAGAACGCCGCGCGGTCGAGCTGGCGCGGCGCCGGAGCGTGGAACCGGACGATGGAGGAGCTGGCCGAGAGGAAACCCATGAGGGCGCGCGGGGTAGCATCCCGCGCCGTTGCCGTGCAAGATGGCCTGCCATGGCGGGACGGCGAAGCGCAGATGGGCTGTCACGCGCCGCAGCGCCGCGCGGTTTGCTTGCGTGTGGTGTGCTGCTGCTCGCGGCCCTTGCCCTTTCGGCTCCCCGCCCGGCAAGCGCCGACATCCTGCCGGCCGACTCCTGTCCGCTCGGTGCGAAGGCGGGCGAGCGCTGCAAGAACGCCGGCCCGACCTACGACCGGCCAGGGACGTGCGTGGCGACGACCTGCCGGCACCCCAACCCGCTCGCACCCGGGGGCGGGATCGACACGCCGTGCCTGATCTGCTCGCTGCCCGCGGGCTCCGCCACCCCGGGCAGCGGCGCTGGGGGCGCCGGCTCCCCGGACGCAAGCGACTCCGGGGCCGGCGGCGGTGCCGTGCCGGGAGCGGGTGGCGCCTCGGCTGATGGCGCGCGGGCGAGCTGGCTCGTGGCGGGGCTGCTCGCGGCGATCGGCTCGGTTGCGGCCTTGCTCGGGCGTCGCAAGCGGTGAGGGCCCCAGGCGTCCGGGGCAGCCGCGCGCATGGCGGCTCGGGGCCGGGCCGCGCTCGA
>CAZGUU010000192.1:0-3425 GCA_964529315.1 uncultured Enterobacteriaceae bacterium | reverse complement strand
CGTGGAGCTCTGGGCCCGCGCCTTCGCCGCGACGCTGGTCGTAGAGGAGGCGGTCGCCACGCCGTTGCTCGCGGCGTCGGGGTCGACGCTGGCGCGGCGGCTGGTCCTGGTCTTGCTCGCCAACCTCGCCAGCCATCCCGTGATCTGGCTGGTGCTGCCGCAGCTCGCCGTCGCGCCGGCAGAGGCGGTCGCCCTCGGCGAGGCCTGGGCTGTCGCGGTCGAGGCGCTGCTCTACCGCACGGCGCTGCCGTCGCTGCGCGCATCGCAGGCCGTCGCCGCCTCGGCGCTGGCCAACGCTGCGTCGCTCGCCGTGGGTCTCTGTCTGCGCTGCGCGATGGGTTGGCCGTGACCCGCGCGCCGCTGCGCCGGCACCGTGCTGCCGCCGGCGGGCACGCGCGGGCGCGGTCTGCCCTGCCGCTCTGCTGCGCTGCCGTGCGCGCTGCGGCAAAGCGCCCGGCAGGGGGTGCGATCGATGGGGCCTTGCTCGCTGGGGAGAGACGGTGGATCATCCGGACTTCTGGTATGGACGGAAGAGGCCGGTGCGGAGGGTGCAGGGGAGGCCTGCATGTCCTTCCGTTGCCGCGGCAAAAGGAGGACGAGCCATGCCCCGCGTGATCAAGCTCGGCGTGAAGCGCCCCGTCTCGCAGCCGTTGCTCCCCGACCCCGAGCCGCGCCCGGTGAAGTTCACCCTGGTCTCGGTGGACGACCACCTGCTCGAGCCACCGCACACCTTCGAGGGGCGCCTGCCGCGCCGGCTCCAGGACCAGGCGCCGCGCGTCGTGGAGACCGAGGAGGGCCACCAGGTCTGGGAGTTCGAGGGGGCGCCCTACTTCCAAGTGGGCTTCATGGCCGTCGCGGGCCGGGCGAAGGAGGATCAGCGGGTCGAGCCGGCGCGCTTCGACGAGGTGCGCCGCGGCTGCTGGAGCATCGCCGACCGCATCAAGGACATGGACATCGGCGGCATCTGGGCCTCGCTCAACTTCCCCTCGGGCGTGACCGGCTTCGGCGGCACGCTGTTCTGCGAGGCGAAGGACCGCGAGCTGGGGCTCGCCTGCGTGCGCGCCTGGAACGACTGGCTCTTCGAGGAGTGGTACGGCCCGCACCCGGAGCGGATCATCCCGCTCGGCATCACCGACCTGCGCGACCCCGAGCAGGGCGCGGCGGAGATCCGGCGCAACGCGGCGCGCGGCTTCAAGGCGGTGACCCTGCCCGAGCAGCCGCACCGGCAGGGCCTCCCGGCGGTGTTCGAGCCCTACTGGGAGCCGATCGTGCGCGCCTGCGCCGAGACCGACACGGTGCTCTCGCTGCACGTCGGCTCGTCGGGCTTCCCCAGCATGCCGGCCAGCGCGCCGCTGCTCGAGCTGGGCGCCACGCTGTTCCAGGCCGAGGCGTTCACCACCTGCGCGCAGTGGCTGTGGAGTGGTTGGCCAGTGCGCTATCCGAATCTCAAGATCACGCTCTCCGAGGGTGGGATCTCCTGGGTCGCCGGGCTGATCGACCGCCTCGACAACATCATGGGCCGCTCGGGCTACGGCGCCGGCTGGCCCGATCGGCAGCACTCGCCGAGCGAGGTGCTGCGGCGCAACTTCTGGTTCACGATGATCGACGATCCCTCGAGCGTCTGTACCCGCCACGCGATCGGCGTCGATCACATCTGCGTCGAGTCGGACTACCCGCACGGCGACGGCACCTGGCCGGACACGCAGACCGTGCTGCAGAAGCTTCTCCAGGGACTGTCGGACGACGAGGTGCGCCGGATCACGCACCGCAACGCCGCCGCCCTCTACCGCCACCCGCTGCCGCCGGTGTGCGTTCCCTGAAGCGTAGGACGCAAGACGCAGGAAGGTGACTCGTGCACACCCGCATGTGCGAGAGGTTCGCGATCGAGTACCCGATCTTCGCCTTCACCCACTGCCGCGACGTCGCCGCGGCGGTGAGTCGCGCCGGGGGGATGGGCGTTCTGGGCGCGGTCGGGTTCTCTCCCGAGCAGCTCGAGCTCGAGCTGCGCTGGATGGACGAGCACGTGGACGGCAAGCCCTACGGTGTGGACGTGATCATGCCGGCGGGCTTCGAGGCCGCGCCGGGCGAGGACCCGCAGGAGATGGCCCGCGCCCTGAAGGCGATGATCTCGCAACGCCACTGGCGCTTCGTCGACGACCTGCTCGAGCGATTCGGCGTGCCGCCCCTGCCCGAGGATGAGCCCGAGCCGACGGGCGTGCTCGGCTGGACCGATGCCGTGGCCCGGGCGCAGCTCGAGGTCGCCTTTGCTCACCCGATCAAGCTGATCGCCAACGCGCTCGGATCCCCTCCGGCCGACGTGATCGAGCGGGCGCACCGCCAGGGCGTCCAGGTCGCGGCGCTGGCCGGCAAAGCCGAGCACGCGCGCCGCCACATCGCGAGCGGCGTCGACATCGTCGTCGCACAGGGCTACGAAGCGGGCGGGCACACCGGGGAGGTTGCGAGCATGGTGCTCGTGCCCGAGATCGTCGACGCGGTCGCCCCGGCACCGGTGCTCGCGGCGGGCGGGATCGCCAGCGGCCGGCAGATCGCCGCGGCTCTGGCTCTCGGAGCCGACGGGGTGTGGATGGGATCGGTGTGGCTGACTACGGCGGAGAGCGATTTCGCCCCGGAGGTGGTCGCGCGCTACCTGGCGGCGACCTCGAGCGACACGGTGCGCTCGCGCTGCTTCAGCGGCAAGCCGGCGCGCATGCTGCGCTCGCCGTGGACGCAAGCCTGGGAGGCCGCCGACTCGCCCGGCACGCTGCCCCTGCCGTTGCAGGGTGTCCTGACCGGCGAGGCATTGGTGCGCATCCACCGGGCGCGCAAGGCGGAGCTGATGTTCGCCCCGGTCGGCCAGATCGTGGGACGCCTCGATCAGGTGCGTCGCGTGCGCGACGTGGTGCGGGAGATGGTCGAGGAGTACGTCGACACGGTCGAGCGCCTGGGCGGCGGGCTCGGCTGACCCGAGAGGGCTTCGCGCGCCCCTGCGGATGCCGGGCTGGTCCCTCAGCTCTGGAGCACCCCCGCACCGCGCAGGGCCTGGTAGGTCGCGTAGCCGCCGGAGAGGTTCGCTGCGCGGTAGCCGCTCTGGGCGAGGAAGCGCGTGGCGTAGTAGCCGCGCTGGCCGACCGCGCAGCAGGTGACGATCGTGCGGTCGCGGGGCAGCTCGGCGTAGCGCCGGCGCAGCTCCGAGAGCGGCAGGCTCACAGCGCCGGGGATCGAGCCGCCGGCGAGCTCGTCGGGCTCGCGCACGTCGAGCACGAGCTGGTCGGTACGGCCGAGCGACTGCCAGTCGGCGAGCGGCATGAGCCCGTCGAGATGATTGACGGCGATCATGCCGGCCAGGTTCACGGGGTCCTTGGCGGCGCCGAACTGCGGTGCGTAGCACAGCTCGGCCTCGGCGAGATCGCGCACCGTGCCACCCA
>CAZGUU010000191.1:0-10559 GCA_964529315.1 uncultured Enterobacteriaceae bacterium | reverse complement strand
TCGGCGGATAGCCAGCATAACCTGGCGTTCTTGTCATAACGTCGACTATCGGACGTTGCGACGCAGTGCGTCGGCCAGGGCTGGCTCGCTTCCACCGGCCCGTGGTTACGCCGCGGACAAAGCCCGTGTCAAGACTTTTCTTCGCCTTGTGTGGCGCCGGCGGCGAACCGGCGCCGAAGCGCGACTGAACCTGTCGGACACGAGGCTGAGGGCACGCCCGGCGCGTCCCGCGCCTCCGCGGACCCAGTGTATACGGCGGCGACAAACGACCAGTCAACGACTCGCAGCCCGTGCTCTTCTGCGTTCGCCGGCGTGCTCGCGGCCGCTGCGCGAATGGGCCCGGGGCGGACCGGCCGAAGCGGCGTTCTGGATATGACGTAGGTCGAGACCGGACGCCACCGCGGCACAACGGGACAGCGGCTTTGCGCGAGGCTTTGCGAGACCCGGCCGGGGGGCAGACGAGAGGCGTCACGCGGGGGCGCGGTCGAACAAAGACATCGGGGGCGACCGGGCCGGCAGCGCCTCGGGGCACCCGGTCGGCAGGCCGAGGTGCGCGAGGATCTTCTTGATCACCACCGGGTCGTCGATCGTGGCGATGAGGCGCAGCCGCCCGCCGCAGCCCGGGCAAGCCAGGACGTCGATGTCCAGCGTGCGGCGCATGAGGTCAGCCCATCGGTAGCCCCGCGCAGACGATCGGCGTGCGGGCTGCATGGACTCCGGCGGCGCGGGCCGCGGCGGGAGGGACGGCGGCTCGGCTGCCGGGCCCGGTGGACTCGGTAGCGCCGGCTCGGGCGGCGCCTCGGCCGGGCCTGGGAGCGTGGCCGCGGTCTGGGCCACGGAGACA
Source organism: uncultured Enterobacteriaceae bacterium (assembly GCA_964529315.1). GTDB lineage: Bacteria > Desulfobacterota > Binatia > UBA12015 > UBA12015 > CAZGUU01. The sequence continues at coordinate 9,715 of CAZGUU010000191.1, read as the reverse complement.
TCGGCCTCGGCCGGGTCGGCCACAGAGGCCTGGCGCGCGTCGCGCGCACCCGCCACGGCTTGCGCGCGGAGCCGCGCGTGTGGGCCGAAAACTCCGTGGTACAGCACTAAATTAATGCGCGGCTTCGGGATCACCGCAGCCAACCTGGCCAGGAAGTCGAGGGGCTCGAACAGGATGGCGCGCGTGCCGTCGTGCCAGGGCCGGCGGATCTTCAAGAGAACCCGGCCGTCTGGGAAGAGCTCGAGCGCGTCCTGGGCGACGGGGGGGCGCAAGACGTAGCGGCACAGATGCTCGAGACGCACGCGAGCCCCGGCGCCGACCGCCACGTCGGCATGCAGGTCGAAGCCCTCGAGGTGCGCGTGGCACGGCCCGCTGGAGGTGACCCACAGCGCGTCAGGATCGCGACCGATGCGCAGGACCGGTTGACCGCTCCTCGGGCCGATGGCGACGCGCCCGGCCACCGACGCGCCGCAGAGGCCGGCCAGCGCGGGCGACTCCTCGGCCAGAGGGTCGAGGCGATCGACATCGTCGCCCGGCTGATCGAGGACGATGCCGCGGCGCTTGACCAGTCGGACGACACGGGCGCGAATGGAGGCCAGCAGCCGCGCGACGTCGCGGTCGCTGGGTGCCGGAGACGGGACGAAGCACAGCCGGCCGTCGCTGTGCTCCACGAAGACGCCCTGGACGGCGAGCGTGTGCAGGTGGACATTGAGGTTGACGGCCGAGCCGAAGCGCTGGATGGCCGTCACGGTGCCGCCCTGTCCCCCGCGGATGCCGCGGCGTGCGGCGCGGCGGCGCTCGAAGCCGAGGAGCGCCCGGACGAAGACCGCGAGCACGGCGCGGCAGAGCTCGTGGTCCCAGGCGAGCGCGTAGCGCAGGCGGTGGGGGAGCGTCAGCACCCACTGGCGGACCGGGAGCCCGCCGAGGACGTTGTCGGTGAGATGGGCTGCGATCTCGGCCATGCGCCGGCCCGAGCACGAGGGGCACACGGCGCGCGCTTTACACGAAAAGGCTACGAGAATTTCGTTCTTGCATTCATCGCACCGGAAGCGGGCGAAGCCGCGGCCAAGCTGACCGCAGGCGAGGAAGTCGCGCAGCTCGCGCTCGACGAAGTGCGGCAGGCCGTCACCGCCGTTTCGCTCGCGGGCCTCGGCGAGAAAGGTTTCGAGATGCTCGCGGACGACCCGATGTAGGACGCCGTCCTCGGGACGCCGCGGCGTGTACGGCAAGCCGCCGCAGCGTGGCCCTGGGGGCGCGGCCGAGGGGGCGGCGCGAGGCTCGGTCTCGGCTGTGGGCTGCGGCGCCACGCCCGGCGACGAAGCCGATCGCGTGCCGAGCGCCCGGGCTGAGGCTCGTCGGGCATACGGCTCTCGTGCGATGCGAGTTTCGAAACGAGCAGCTGCGCCGGCTGAAACCGGTTGAAGCGGCGGGCGGGGAGAAGGGGGGCGGAGGCGCGGCCCAGCTATTCGGCCCCGTGCCGCCGCAGCGGCTACTCGAGCCCCGACGCCGACTTCCAGTGGCTGCTCGGCGCCGAGCCGACCCGCTGAGCTGGAACCGGACCCGAGTGGGTGAGGGGTGCTTCGCTCGAGCCGACACCTCGGCCGGAGGGGGGGATGGAGTGGGAGCCATGGGCGGGGGATCCGCCGCGGTACAGGCGACACCCGTGACTGCGGACACAACGATCATTGCGAGGCGGGTGGTCGTGCTCCAGTAGAGCGCCCGGCGCGGTCTGGCGTGCTTTGGTCGAGCCGACGCCAACCCCGCAGGTGCCTCTTCGCCAGGCTCGATCTCGTCGTGCGCGCCACCTGGCGGCTCCAGTCTGTCCGTCCTCGACACGGGGCTCATCCGAACCGAGAGGAGCGCACGCAGCGAAAGGGTCGGCGCGCTCGACCCGGCTGGTCGTGGGGCGGGCTCGGTGTGGGCCCCGTGGTGTGGGTGCCTTTGGAGTCGCAGCGGTCGACCGCCCTTGCCGCCGAGCCCATGGTCGGGCTGATGCGCGCCTTGGCATGCAGCCCACGGGCGCCCCGCTCCCGTGGATGGTCCCGAGGCTGGGCGCCGGAGGCGGTACGCCACCCGGCCGATGCGGCGGCTCGTCAGCGCCCCCCGACGGTCATGCGGGCGACGAGCAGGGTCGGCGCCGAGATGCTCGAGCGCAGCTCGAGATCGCTTCCCACCATGGCGATGTCGTGCAGCATCTGCAGCAGGTTGCCGGCGATGGTGATCTCCTCGACCGGGAAGGTGAGCTCGCCGTTCTCGATCCATAGGCCAGCGGCGCCGCGCGAGTAGTCGCCCGTGACGCCGTTCACCCCGAAGCCGGAGAGCGAGGTGACGAAGAGCCCGCGATCCACCGCCGCGACGATCTCGTCGGGGGTGCTGGCGCCGGGCAGCAGGTGGAAGTTGGTCGGTGCCGCGGCCGGTACGTCGCCGACTGAGCGCGCGGCGTTGCCGGTCGTGTGGCGCTCGAGCTTGCGCGCCCCGTAGGTGTCGAGCAGGTAGCTCTGCAGGATGCCGGCCTCGACCACGGTGGTGCGTCGCGTCGCCACGCCCTCGGCATCGAAGGGCCGCGAGGCGAGGCCCGCGGCCAGGCGCCCGTCGTCGACCACGTGGACCAGAGGCGAGGCGATGGCCTCGCCGATCCGGTCCTGGAGGAACGACACCTTGCGGTAGATCGCGCCGCCGCACACCGCGGCTGCGAGGTGGCCGAGCAGGCTCGCCGCGGTCTGCGGGTCGAAGACGACCGGCACCTCCTGGGTGGCCACCGGTCGCGCGCCCAAACGGCGCAGGGCGCGGCGAGCCGCGATGCGGCCGATCTCCTCGGGATCGGCCAGCCGGGCCAGGTGGCGGCGCGCGTCCCACCAGGAGTCGCGCTGCATGCCGGTGTCGTCGGCGGCGATGGGCGACACCGAGAGCGAGTAGGCGGTCGATCGGTAGTCGCCGGCGAAGCCCGCGCTGGAGGCGTAGTGCACGCCGGAGGCCGAGACGTGGAGCTCGGCCCCCTCGGAGTTGACGATGCGGGGATCGACCGCGAGGGCGGCCGCCTCGCAGCGCCGGGCACGCGCGATGCGCTCCTCGGGGGCGAGCTCGAGGCCGGCCCAGTCGGCGATCTCGAGGTCCGGGCGGTCCGCGGCCAGGGCCGCAGCATCGGGCAGACCCGCCGTGGGGTCGGGCACCACGACGCGAGCCATGGCCACGACGTCGGCGGCAAAGGCCTCGATGGAAGCGCGCTCGAGGTCGGCGGTGGAGGCGACGGCGCTGCCCTGGCCGGCGAAGCAGCGCAGGCCCAGGCGGCGCTCGCGCGATAGCTTGACGGTCTCCACCTCTCCCAGGCGCACTGCCGAGCTCGACGACTCGACCTGCACGAGCACGGCGTCGGCGGCGCTGGCGCCCGAGCGTCGCGCGCAGTCGAGCGCACGCCCCAGCACCTCGGCCAGCGCCGGGTCCGCTGCTTCGCTCATGCGCGCGTCCCGCCCACCGTCAGGCCGTCGATGCGCAGCGTCGGCAGGCCCACCCCGACCGGCACCGACTGGCCGTCCTTGCCGCAGGTGCCGATGCCCTCGTCGAGGCGCAGGTCGGAGCCGACGCGGCTGATGCGCGTCAGCACGTCGGGGCCGTTGCCGATCAGCGTGGCGCCCTTGACCGGCGCGCCGATCCGCCCGCCCTCGATCCGGTAGGCTTCGCTCGCCGAGAAGACGAACTTCCCGTTGGTGATGTCGACCTGCCCGCCGCCGAAGGACACGGCGTAGAGGCCGCGGTCGACCGAACGGATCACGTCCTCGGGCGCCTCGTCGCCGGCGAGCATGAAGGTGTTGGTCATGCGCGGCAGGGGGTAGTGCATGAAGCTCTCGCGGCGGCCGTTGCCGGTCGGCGCCACGCCCATCAGGCGGGCGTTCAGGCGGTCGTGCAGATAGCCGCACAGGCGGCCCTTCTCGATCAGCATGGTGCACCCGGTCGGGGTTCCCTCGTCGTCGACGTTGAGCGAGCCGCGCCGCGCGGCGAGCGTTCCGTCGTCGACCACCGTGCACAGCTCCGAGGCGATCTTCTCGCCCATCAGCTTGGCGAACGCCGAGGTGCCCTTGCGGTTGAAGTCGCCCTCCAGCCCGTGGCCGACCGCCTCGTGCAGCAAGACCCCCGGCCAGCCCGGCCCGAGGACGACGGTCATCTGGCCCGCGGGGGCATCCACCGCATCGAGGTTCACGATGGCCTGTCGTGCGGCCTCGCGAGCGAAGGCCAAGGCCCGCTCGTCGGAGCCGACCAGGAAGCCGAAGCCGACCCGGCCGCCGCCGCCGGCGGTGCCGTGCTCGCGGCGGCCGTGCTGCTCGGCGATGCAGGTGACGCTCAGACGCAGGAGCGGCTGGACGTCGGCCACGAGCTGGCCGGCAGAGTTGGCGATCAGGACGACCTTCTCCTCGACGCCGATCGAGGCCAGGACGTTGCAGATGCGAGGGTCGCAAGCGCGGGCCGCGGCATCGATGCGCTGCAGCAACGCGAGGCGGTCGGGCAAGGGGCGGCGCAGGTCTGGCCCGGCGACCGGATAGAGGTCGCGTCGCGAGCCGGCCGGATGGGAGGCCGGACGCGCCACGCTGCGCTCTCCCGGTGCGTCGGCGGCGATGGCGCGCGCGTGGCGGGCGGCGAGCTGCAGGCGTTCGACGGTCACCTCGTCGGAGTAGGCGTAGCCGGTGCGCTCGTCGGCGAGCACGCGCACGCCCACGCCGTGCGCGATGCTCCGGTTGGCCTTCTTCACCATGCCCTCCTCGAGCGAGACGGCGTCGGCCGTGCGCAGCTCGAAGTACAAGTCGGCGAAGTCGGCGCGACGAGCCAGCGCCGTGCCCAGCGTGGACTCCAGGGCGCGCGCGTCGAGGCCGAAGCGCTCGGCGAGAAAGCGCTCCGGTGCATCCGCGGGGGAGTCCACCGCTTCGGCCGTGGCGGCTCGCGCGAGCGTTTCGTCGGTCGACACGTGCGGCTCCCTCGGGCTCAGTGCAGCGGCGGAAGGTTGCGCATCAGGTCGACCAGCGCGTGGCGTAGCACGTCGGCCTCGGGGTCGTGCGGTGCGAGCTCGAAGTACCGCTCGAGGTCGGCGATCGCGGCTCGCGGGCAGTCGAGGTGCTGGTGCAGGGCGGCGCGCTCGCGCAGCCAGTGTGGCTCGTCCGGGTTCAGGTGGACCAGCCGGTCGATGGCCGCCAGGGCGAGTGGCAGGTTGCGGTGGCGCAGGTGCGAGGTGCGCAGGTTGGCCAGCACGCGCGACAGCATGGCGCGCGCATCCGGCGGGTGACGCAGCAGGTCGATGGCAGCCGCGCCCGGATCGGGCGCGCTCTGAGCGCGCAGTCGGCCTACGAGCTCCTCGGGTGGCACGAGCCGCCCACCATGGAACGGATCCAGGATGGCGGTGCCGTGCCGGACCAGGAAGTGCCCGGGCGCGGCGATTCCCGCCACCGGCTGCTCGAGGCGCGAAGCGGCCGCCAGGTAGACGATCGCCAGAGTGACCGGAACTCCGCAGCGGCGGTCGATGACCTGGTTCAGGTGGCTGTTGCGCGGATCGCGGTCGTCGATCGAGTCGCCCACGAAGCCCAGCCGCCCGAAGATCTCGTCGGTCAGGGCGCGCCGGCACGACTCGGCGTCGGCCCGCCGGCCGGCGGCCGCGCGCGCCGAGTCGGCGAGATCTGCGACGAAGGCGAGGTAGCAGGCGAGGTCGAGGTCCGGGTACTCCTCGGCCGCGATGCACAGGGCTCCCTCGGCGACGTCCGCCTCGGGCGCGGCGGCGATCTCGTAGAGCCGGCGGCGAGCGGCGTCGGTCGAGAGGGTGGGCATGCCCACCCAGAGCTACCATCGCGGTGCGGCTCCCGGAAGGCCGGGACGACGCCGGCTCCGCGAGGCTCCGCCGGCCCGGGGCCAGACGACGACCGTCTCCCCGGCCGCCAGCTGGTGTGCTGCGGTCGGCCTACGGGTGGCGGGGTGGACAAGGCCGCAGGGTGGTCGTTATACTCGATTTCGTCGCGACGGCTGCACCTCGCCACGTCGCGGCGCGCTTTTCATGGGCCAATCCAAGGGACCCCTGGCCTCGCTCCTCGAAGTGGTCGAGGGAGCGGAGCCCCTCGTCATCCTGCCGCACGACAACCCGGATCCCGACGCGTTGGCCAGTGCCGCGGCACTGCAGTACCTGCTCCGCCAGCTCGCCGAGAAGGATTCCGTGATCGGACTGGGGGGCATCATCGGCCGGGCCGAGAACCGGGCGATGCTGAAGTACCTGAACATCAGCCTCGTTCCGGTGAAGGAGCTCACCTTCTCGGCCGGCGTCCGGGTGGTCCTGGTCGACACCCAGCCGGGGCGCTCGAACAACTCCCTGCCCGCCGAGGTCCGCCCCGCGGCGGTGATCGACCACCACCCGGCCTACGGCTCGTGCGAGGGGATCCCCTTCGTCGATCTGCGCGAGGACTACGGCGCGACCTCGACCATCTTGACGGAGTACCTGCGCGACTCGCACGTGACCGTCGAGAGCAAGATCGCCACGGCGCTGTTCTACGGCATCAACGCGGAGACCCAGGATCTCGGCCGCGAGGCGACCGCCGCGGACTTTGCCGCCAGCCACTTCCTCTACCCCTACGCGAACAAGCGGCGCCTGGGGAAGATCGAGAACGCGCGCGTGCCGCGCGAGTACTTCCGCACCTTCCGCGACGCGATCGAGGGCGCGGTGATCTACGACAACGTCGTGATGTCGGACCTGGGCGACGTGCTCTACCCGGACATGGTCGCCGAGGTCGCCGACTTCCTGCTGCGCCTGGACGAGGTCGAGTGGGCGCTGGCCATGGGGACCTACAAGCGCTCGCTGCACGTCTCGCTGCGCACCACCGACCGCGACGCCAACGCAGGCGAGGTCCTGCAGAAGGTCCTCGGCAGCCGCTCGGCCGGTGGGCACGACATGATCGCGGGCGGCAAGGTGCGCATCGACGGCAACGGGCTCGAGCGCGAGAAGGTCGCGGTACGGGTGAAGGAGCGCTTCCTGCGCCGCGTCGGCGTGGAGCCGGCCGAGCCACGCGACCTGGTCTGATCGAGCGGCGGCCTCCCGGATCGCAGGGTCAGCCAACGCTCGGGGTGCCGTCGAGCGCGGCGCGCACCTCGGCGCGGACCTCCTCGTCCGGGTCCTTCCGGGCGCTCTCGAGCGCGCGCGTCGCGCCGTGGCCGGCCACACCGGCCAGGCGTCCGAGCGACCAGGCCGCGTGGCTCCGCACCAGCGCTGCCTCGTGTCCGTGGAGCGCCCCGGCGAGCGGGCCCACGGCCTCGGGGTTGGCCGTGTTGCCCAGCACCACGGCCGCATTGCGTGCCAGCCCGACGCGCCCGACGCGACCGGCGCGGCGCAGGGCGGTCGTGCCGTAGCGGGCGGCGAATCCGGACTCGTCCAGCGCGAGGATCTCGGCGAGGCGGGGAGCCAGCAGCGCGTCCTGGGCGATGGTGGGCTCGGCCGGACGATTCCAGGGGCAGGCGAGCTGGCAGAGATCGCAGCCGAAGAGCCACTCGCCGATCGCCGGGCGCAGCGCCGGGTCGATCGCGCCGCGATGCTCGATGGTCAGGTAGGAGATGCAGCGTCGCGGCTCGAGCCGGTAGCCGGGCTCGATGGCCGCCGTGGGGCAGCCGTGGATGCAGCGCTCGCAGGTGCCGCAGCGGTCCGGCGCCGCGGCATCGGGGTCGAGCTCGACGCCGATCAGCAGCTCGGCGAGAAAGGCGTAGGAGCCCAGATCCTCGGCGATGGTGAGCGTGTGCTTGCCGGTCCAGCCGACGCCGGCCCGAGCCGCCCACTCGTGCTCGAAGATCGCTCCGGTGTCCACGTAGCTGGCCGTCCGGCAGCCCGGAAGGAGGCCCTCCACCTCGCCTGCCCAGGAGCGCAGGCGCGCGCCCACGAGGTCGTGATAGTCGGGTCCGAGCGCGTAGCTCGCGATCCGTCCGCGCAGCTCGCGACGCCAGTCGATCCGCGGCGGAGCCGGCGCCGCGTAGGGGAAGAGGGCGCTCACGATGGACCGCGCCCAGGGGAACCGGGTGCGCGGATCCAGGCGTGCCTTGCGATGGTGGAGGAGGAAGCGCATGTCGCCCGCGCGGCCCTCGGCGAGCCAGGTCGCGTAGAGCTCGGCGCGATCCAGGGCGATCGGCTGCGTCACGCGCGGCCGAGCGAAGCCCAGTGCTTCACCGGCCGCGACGACCGCGCGTTTGGCGTCGGCGTGCGTCACGCTACCCCATCTGCGCTACTCGACGCCGAAGGGCCAGCCGCGGCAATCGAGTGGCGACCGTCAATTGCGCGACGCTGCGGAGGCTCGCCCGCTGGGCACCCGCAGGAGCGTGGCGCTCGGTGATCGTCGCAGCCGGGCCCTGGCCAGGAGCGCGAAAGGCGAAGCGCGATCGTGGCTTGAGCGACCTCGGAAGGCGGGCGCTGGGCGCCCCGGCAAGGCGAGTGGCGCAATCGTGCACCGCGGCACGGGCGTTGCTGCACGCAGGTGTGCAGGCCGCCGTGCCGATTCCCGGACGGCGTCGCGTCAGGGGGCGAGGAAGATGCGCAGCGCCGTCAGAGCGTCGAGCAGCGGGCGGAGTCGAAGCGGGACCGGCCATCGTGGCCCGACGCGCGTCAAGGGGCCGCGTGCGGTGCGCCAGGCACGCTCGCGCGGCGACCGCTCGGAGGAGATCGCGAGCTTCCTGCCCTTGGTCCGTCAGGTGGTGCAGCAGATCCAGGGGGCGCTGCCCGCCTCGATCGAGCACGACGAGGTGATGAGCTGGGGCATCGACGGGCTGCTCGACGCGTTCAAGAAATTCGATCCGGATCGCGCGACGCACTTCCAAACCTACGCGCGAATCCGCATCCGTGGCGCGATTCTCGACCAGCTTCGCTCGCTCGATTGGGTGTCGCGCACCGTGCGCCAGAAGGCGAACAACCTGGTCCGCAGCTCGCAGAAGCTCGAGCACCAGCTCGGCCGGCAGGCCTCGCAGGACGAGCTCGCTCACTCGATGGGTCTCAAGATCGATCAGCTGCACGACCTGATGACCGAGGTCGGTGATCTCGCGCTCGTGTCGCTCGAGGACGTCGCCTTCGGCCGCAACAGCGAGCGGCTGGGCTTCGAGGAGTCCCTCGCCGGGCAGAGCGGCGACCCGATGAGCACGCTGCTCAGCCGTGAGCGAGCGGGCGTTGTCGCCGCCGCCATCGAGCAGCTGCCGGAGAAGGAGCGCATGGTGATGCCGCTCTACTATCACGGCGAGCTCACGATGAAGGAGGTCGGTGCGCGCCTGGGGATCACCGAATCGCGCGTCTCGCAGCTCCACACGCAGGCCATCGGGCGCTTGCGCGACCTGCTCTCCGACTACGCACCGGAGCCCACGGCGGCGCACTGACCTGCGTGCTCAGGCTCGCGCCAGCGCTGCCAGGCGATCGACCGCGCGGCGAAAGGCTTCGGGATCGTTGACGCCGGCCAGCGCATCTCCGTCGGGGTCGAGCGCGCAGAGCTCGTCGCCCTCGACGACGCGCAGGCGCACCGAGGACAGGCGTCCGGCCGCTCGCAGGTCCGCCTGCGCCAGCTGGCGGGCGAAGTGCCCGGCCATCGTCGCGGTGCGGTAGACGGCGGCGAGCGGCTCGAGGCGTCCCGCGCGCCGAGGCACGACGGCGTCGGGGAGCTCGGGCCCCTCGGCGAGGGCGAGCAGCCCCTCGACCAGGCGGCTGTCGAGAAACGGAGTGTCGCAGGCGGCC
>CAZGUU010000190.1:3021-10559 GCA_964529315.1 uncultured Enterobacteriaceae bacterium | reverse complement strand
CGCGCTGCCGCTCGCCGAGGCACGCCTGCTGGTCGGGCTGCGCGATGCAACCGGTGCGACGGGGGCTGCGGCCCGTGCCGCCGAGCCCGGGGCGGCGGGCTGGGCCGTGGGCGCCGTGGCGATGCAGGGGGCGATGTGACCGGCAGGAACGGCGCGGCAGCTTTTGCCGCACGGCCCGGGCCGCAAGGCGCACGCGGCGATTCCTGCCGCACGCGGCAGGGGAAGTCGGTGGCAAGCCGCTTGCAACCGCTCGGTGGGCGCAGGGACGGGGGAATCGCGTGAATCACGGAATCTACTCGGCGGTCTCGGGCAGCCTCTCGGCGCAGAAGCGCATCGACGCGATCGCCAGCAACCTGGCCAACGCGAGCACCCCGGGCTTCAAGGCGCAGCTCCTCTTGCAGCGCGCGGCGAGCCCGGCCACGCCCGTCTCGAGCACCACCGGCGTGGCGACGCCGATCAACCGCAGCCAGCTACAGACCGACTTCGGGCAGGGCCCGCTGCAGCGCACCGGAAACCCGCTCGACCTGGCGCTCTCCGGCCCGGGGTTCTTCGTGGTCGCCGGACCCGAGGGCGAGCGGCTCACCCGCCGGGGCAGCTTCGCGATCGACGAGGCGGGCTTCCTGGTGAGCAGCGACGGCCGCCGCGTCCAGGGAAGCTCCGGCGACCTGGCGATCACCACCTCGGGGAGCGCACCGGGGTCCATCCAGATCGGCAACGACGGCACGGTGCAGGTGGGCGACAGCTCCGTGGGCAAGCTGCGCGTCGTCACGGTCGCCGACCCTCAGGCGCTCGAGCGCCAGGGCGACAGCCTCTATGCGAGCCGCGGCCAAGCGCCCAGCGACGCGCCGCCCGAGTCGGTGGACGTGAACCAGGGAGCCCTCGAGGGGGCCAACGTCTCGCCGGTGGAGTGCCTGGTGGAGCTCATCGAGACGATGCGCGGCTACGAGGCCTACGTGAACGCCGCCTCGCGTCTGGACGACGTCATGGGCCGGGCGACCACCGAGATCGCACGCGACTGACCCGGCTCGGGAGAACGGAGATCCGCAGATGATTCGTGCCCTGTACACCGCGGCGACCGGCATGGAAGCGCAGCAGCTCAACATCGACGTGATCGCCAACAACCTGGCGAACGTGAACACGACGGGCTTCAAGCGCAGCCGGGCGGACTTCCAGGACCTGCTCTACCAGACGCGCCGCGAGCCGGGATCGGCCGCGACCGGAACCACCCAGGTATCCACCGGCATCCAGGTCGGCCTGGGCGTCAAGCCGGCGGCGATCCAGCGCGTCCACCTGCAGGGCGACTTCACCGAGACCTCGAACGCGCTCGACGTGGCGCTGCGCGGCGACGGCATGTTCCAGATCTCGCTGCCCGATGGCAGCAACGCCTACACCCGAGCGGGCGCCTTCAAGCTGGACTCGACGGGGTCGGTCGTCACCTCGGACGGCGACGCGCTGACGCCGCAGATCACCGTCCCGCAGGGTGCGGAGTCGGTCACGATCGGCAGCGACGGAACGGTGACCGTCAAGCTGCCCGGCCAGTCGGCGGCGAGCCAGGTGGGCCAGATCCAGACCGCACGCTTCGCCAACCCGGCCGGGCTGCGCGCTCTCGGCCGCAACCTCTTCACCGAGACCGACACCTCGGGCTCGGCCCAGCTCGGCACGCCCGGCCAGGACGGCTTCGGCGAGCTCTCCCAGGGCTTTCTCGAGGGCTCCAACGTGAGCGTCGTCGAGGAGCTCGTGGCGATGATCAGCGGGCAGCGTGCCTACGAGATCAACTCCAAGGCCGTCTCGGCCGCCGACGAGATGCTGCGCACGGCGGCGAACGTGGCGAGGTAGGCGCGATGAGCCGATCGAACCTCGCGTGGCACGGGGCGTGGGCGACGGCGGTGGTCGTCGTGGCGCTCGTCCTGACGGCGGCGCCGGCGAGCGCCGGCGAGCACGGGCGCGTGGCCATCGAGCCCCAGGCGACGGTCAAGTCGGACACCGTGCGATTCTCGGACCTGGGCGTGCTCGACGGGGTGGCCAGCGGCTTCGCCGATCTCGAGGTGGCACCCGCGCCCGAGCCGGGCGAGACGCTGCGCCTCTCCGGGCACGGATTGCTCGGCCAGCTGCGCGATGCGGGGCTCGACGAGCGGACGACGGTCTACACGATTCCCGCCACCGTGCGGGTCACCCGGGCGTTCCAGGAGATCCCCGAGGTCGACCTGCGCATGGCCGTGGTGCGGGCGGTCGAGGAGCACCTCGGCGAGGGCGAGAGCCTGGAGAGCGTCGAGGTGCCGCGCTCGGTGCGCGTCGCGCAAGGGCCGTTCGCGATTCGCGTCGACGAGCCGACGGCGGCCAGCTCGGGCTCGCGCCGGCGACGGGTCGAGGTGAAGGTCGAGCAGGAGGGCCGCGTGGTCGCCGTGGTCCCGGCGCAGGTCGAGGTCTCGGCGGTCGGGCCGGTGGTCGTGGTGCGGCGGCCCGTCGAGCGGGGCGCGCTCCTCACCGCCGACGACGTCGAGGTCGAGCAGCGGCCGCTGACCAGCTCCGCCGACACGGCGCTTCGCGAGGTGGCCGACGCGATCGGCAAGCGAGCGCGAGTCGCGCTCGCCGCGCGACGGCCGGTGACGCTGTCGATGCTCGCCTCGGCACCCCTGGTGCGCAAGGGCGACGTCGTGCAGCTGCTCATCGAGGCTCCGGGCATGCGCCTGAGCGTGGCCGGCGAGGCGCTCGAGAGCGCGGGCGCGGGCGACCGCGTGCGCGTCGTCAATCCGGCCTCCAAGAAAGAGATGACGGGACAGGTGGTCGCTCATGGCACGGTCGTCGTTCTGCGTTGACGCGCTGGGGCGAGCCGCGGGGCTCGCCCTGGCCCTGGCGACGGGCGGATGCGCGCTGCTCGCGCAGCCCGACCCGATCCCCGTGGTCGGCGGCGAGCAGCTCATCCAGCCGCCCGATCCGGCGGCACAGCGCGCGGGCTCGCTCTGGCGGCCCAACGTGAGCGACAGCTACCTCTTCACCGACGTTCGCGCGCGCCTGCCCGGCGATCTGCTCACCGTGGTGGTCTACGAGGACGACTCGGGGAGCAAGGAGGCCGAGACCGGCACCAAGAACGATTCCTCGGTGTTCGCCAATTTGAAGCAGCTCTTCGGCCTGCCGCAGGCGCTGGCCGAGAAAAACCCCGACATCGACCCCGAGGCGCTCATCGAGGCCGAGTCCAAGCGCGAGTTCGAGGGCGCGGGTACGACCAGCCGCAAGGGGCGCCTGAAGGCGCGCGTCGGGGTCGAGGTCAAGGCGGTGTCGGTGGGCGGCAACCTGCTGGTCGCGGGCGACAAGATCGTCTCGGTGAACAACGAGGACCAGCACGTGGTGCTCTCCGGCTGGGTTCGCCCGCAGGACATCGACGCCAAGAACGAGATCGACTCGAGCAAGCTCGCCTCGGCGCGCATCCAGTACTACGGGCAAGGCCCGCTCGGGCGCCAGCAGCACCAGCCGTGGGGCATCGCGATCCTGGATTGGGTATGGCCCTTCTGAGAAGACCGGCGGCGTCTCGCCTCGTGCCGTCCGGCATCGCGGAGTCATCCCTCGCGGTGTCGCGGCGTTGCGGGGCGCGGCTCGCGCTCGCCGCCTGCCTCGCGCTCGCCGCGGTCCTGCTCGGCTCCGGCGAGGCCAAGGCGACCCGCATCAAGGACATCGCTTTGGTCGAGGGCATCCGGCCCAACCAGCTCTCGGGCTACGGCGTGGTCGTCGGCCTCGAGGGGACCGGCGACGGGCAGCAGGCCCTGTTCACCATCCAGAGCATCCTGAGCATGCTGCGCCGGCGCGGCGTGCTGATCACCGTCGATCCCAAGCAGATCCGGGTGAAGAACGCGGCCGCGGTGCTGGTCACGGCGAGCCTGCCGCCGTTTGCCCGCTCGGGCGACCGGATCGACGTCCAGGTCTCCTCGATCGGCGACGCCAAGTCGCTGCGTGGCGGCACGCTGATCTCCGCACCGCTGTTCGGCGGCGATCAGCAGGTCTACGCCGTGGCCCAGGGCGCCGTCTCGCTGGGCGGCGGTTTCGCCGTGGCGACGGCGGGGGCCTCGGCGGTCAGCGGGCATCCCACGGCCGGCATCGTCCCCGACGGCGCGCTGGTCGAGCGTGAGGTGCCCGCCGAGATCGCCCCGGAGGGCATGCTGCGCCTGAGCCTGCACCGCCCGGACATCACGACCGCGACCCGCGTGGCGCAGACCATCAACCTCGAGACCAAGGGCATGGCCGAGGCCGTCAATCCAAAGACGATCGAGGTGCTGCTCGGCGAGGGGGCCGGCCAGCAGGAAGCCATGCGCCTGCTCAGCAAGATCGAGTCGCTGGAGATCGCGCCGGACAGCCGGGCGCGCATCGTGGTCAACGAGCGCACCGGAACGGTGATCATCGGCCAGGACGTGCGCATCGCCCCGGTGGCCATCGCCCACGGCACGCTGCAGATCGAGATCAAGACGGACTTCGGCGTCTCGCAGCCTGCTCCCTTCTCCGGCGGCGAGACGGTGGTCGTGCCCGACAGCACGATCGTCGCCAAGGAGGGGCAGAAGGGCAGCATCGCCCTGCTACGGCCGGGGGTGAGCCTGGGCCAGCTGGTCGGCGGGCTGAACTCGCTGGGCGTGACGCCCCAGGACCTGATCGCTGTGCTCGAGGCGATCCAGGCGGCCGGCGCCCTCGAGGCCGAGCTGGTGATCATGTGACGGCGCCCGTCGATCCGCTGCTGCTCTCGGGCGCGATGGCGGCCACACCCACCGGTGGCGATCCGGCCGACCGGCTGCGCGGCAAGAGCCCGCTCGAGGTGGCGCGCGAGTTCGAGGCGGTGCTGGTGGCGCAGATGATCGCGGCGATGCGGCGCAGCGTATCCGAATCGGGGCTGCTCTCGGCATCGCCCGAGCGCCGCATGCTAGACGGGATCTTCGACCAGGAGGTGGCGCGTAGCCTGGTCGAGCAGATGGACCTCGGGCTCGCCCGCCAGCTCGCCGAGCAGATCGAGCGTCAGAGCGCAGCCCAGGCGCAGGGGCCGCAGAGAGCGACGGGCGGTACGCCGGCTTTGGGGCCGGTCGCTCGGAGCGCGCAGGAGAGCGCGGCCGCCTGGGAGATCCCTGGCCTCGAAGACGCTGCGCTGCCGCTGCGCGGCCCGATCACCTCGGAGTTCGGCCTGCGCGCCGATCCCTTCACCGGTGAGGAGCGCTTCCACGCGGGAATCGACGTCGCCGCGGCGGCCGGAACGCCGATCCGCTCGGCTCTGCCGGGAGACGTGGTGTTCAGCGGACCGCGCGGGCGGGCGGGCAACGTGGTGGCGATCCGCCACGACGACGGCAGCGTCGCGACCTATGCCCACGCGGACTCGGTGCTCGTGGCCGAAGGGGGGCGAGTGGCTGCGGGCGAGGTCGTGGCGACGGCGGGAAGCACCGGCCGATCCACGGGGCCGCATCTCCACCTGGCCCTCGAGCGCGACGGTCGCCCGGTCGATCCGCGGGCGCTGCTGGGTGCGCCGCAAGTGGCCGGCGGCGCCGGCGCGGAATCCGCAGAGAAAACCGAGACTTCACAGAAAATTGCGGGTGCGGCTCAAGTTTTCGCGGAGCCTGGCGAGTTACCCATTGAGGCAGACGATTCCAGCGAGGTCGGCCGCCGGCGGCCGGCCTCGGGAGCGTGACCCGAATGAAGATCACTGGACAGCAACCGGGCGTGGTCGCCGACCTCGACAGGCCCAGGGCGGAGGCGTCGCGTGCACGCGGCGCCGGCGTGGAATCCGGGCCGGGCACGGACCGCGTCGCGCTCTCGCCGGAGGCGCGCCGGCTCGCCGAGCTGCGCGCCGGTGTGGGCGACCCGATGGAGGTCGATCAGGCGCGTGTCGACGATCTGCGTGCCCGGATTGCCGCCGGCGCGTACGACCCCTCGCCGGAGTCGATCGCCCAGGCGATGCTGCGCGAGATGCTCGCCAACTCGCGGAGCTGAGGCGATGGATCAGACGCCGGTCCGCAACGGGCTCCACGAGGCGCTCGCCGACGAGCGCGAGTGCTGCCGGTCGCTGCGTCAAGTCCTGGCGGCGGAGCGCGCCGCGGCGGTCTCGCACGACCTTCGCGGCCTGCTCGCCAGCCTGCGCGAGCGCGAGGTGCTCCAGGCCCGCTGGAGAGCCGCGGCGACACGGCTCGAGCGCGCACTCGACGCGCTCTGCGAGCCGCTCTCGGTGATCGCGCAACGCGACCCCGAGCTGGCCGCGATCGTGCACGACGTCGCCGGCGAGGCCGGCTCGCTGCGCCACGCGCAGCGAGTGAACGAGCTCATCGTCCGCTCGGCGCTCGGCACCGTCTCCGACCTCCTCGAGGCGCTGCGCCGCGAGCTTCCCGGCCGGCGCTACGACGGCAACGCGACGATCACCGCACCCTTGCCCGCCTCGCCCAACGCGCGCTGGCAGGCTTGAGGCGAGGGGCCGCCCATGGCGATCTTCTCCGCGCTCTCGATCGGCCGCTCGGCGCTGCTCGCGCACCAGCGCGCCATCTCGGTGACCGGGGCGAACGTCGCCAACGTCGACACGCCGGGCTACTCGCGCCAGCGCACCGTGCTCGAGCCGGTCGGCGAGGGCGAGGGGCGCGGCGTGCGCGCCGTGTCCGTGGAGCGGGTGGTCGATCGGTTCCTCGAGAGCCGTGGTCTGGCACGCGAGTCGGAGCTCGGCGACGCGACGGCGCGTCGCGACTTCCTCGGGCGCATCGAGGAGCTCTTCCCCGTCGACGGGCCGTCGGTTTCGACCGGCCTGGAGGACTTCTTTGCCGCGGCGAGCGAGCTGTCCACGCATCCCGAGGACATCGCCGCGCGCCAGGACGTGCTCGACCGGGCCGAAGGCCTGGCGGGAAGCGTCCGCTCGGCCGCGCGAGGGCTCGCCGACTACCAGCGCGAGGCGGACGATCGCGTCGCTCAGGCCGTGCTCGACCTGAACCCGTTGCTCGGCCGCGTGGCCGAGCTGAACCAGTCGATCGCCACGGCGCAGGCCGAGGGAAGCTCACCCAACGAGCTGGCCGACCAGCGCCGAGAGGCGCTCGGCGAGATCGCCGAGAAGATCGGCATCCGCACGGTCGAGCGCGACGACGGTACGATCGACGTGTTCACCCAGAGCGGCGCGGCGCTGGTCGTCGGCGACCGCGCGGCGACGCTCGCCACGGAGAGCTCGACGACCATGGGCCTCGACGAGTCGGCGTTGAGCGACGTCGGCTTCCTCTCCGCGAGCGGCGAGCTGGTCCCGCTCTCGGGGCCGCTCGGCGGCGAGATCGGTGCGCTGCTCGACCTGCGCGACGGCGCGACCGTCGATCTGAGCCTCGATCTCAACACGTTCGCCGTCACGCTGCGCGATGCGGTGAACACGGTGCAGATGGACGCCGCCGGCCGCGACCTCGACGCGCTGGTCGGCGAGGCGCTGTTCAGCGGTACCGGCGCGGCGGACCTGACGGTGGCGATCGACGACCCGCGCGGCCTGGCCGCCGCGCAGGGCTCCGACCCGGCGAACAACGAGAACGCGCTCGCCCTGCTCGACCTGCAGACGACGA
>CAZGUU010000190.1:0-2921 GCA_964529315.1 uncultured Enterobacteriaceae bacterium | reverse complement strand
GATGATCTCCCGCGTCTCCCAGTCGATGCTCTTCCGCGACATGCTCTCGGGTGTGGGGCGCCTGCAGTCGCGCCTGGTCGACGCGCAGGACGAGGTCAGCTCGGGGCGCCGGCTGCGCGAGCCGAGCGACGACCCCACGGGCCTGGCGCGCGCCGTGCGCCTGCACTCGAGGATCAGCGACCTCGGCGCGGTGAGCGACGACGTCGCCTTCGGCACCATGGTGCTGGGCCTGCAGGACACCGCGATCGAGGACGCCGAGGCGCTGCTCATCCGCGCGCAGGAGATCGCCTCGCAGCATGCCAATGGATTGACCACGACGGACGAGCGCGTGCAGGCCGCCAGCGAGGTGGCCGAGCTCGAGAGCGGCCTGATCAGCATCGCCAACACCTCGGTGGGCGGCCGCTACGTCTTCGGTGGCCTGGCCACCGGCGAAACGCCGTTCGTCCAGCTCGAGGACACGGGCTTCGACCCGCTCGATCCCTACAGAGGGTCCGCCGATGCCTTCTCGATCCGCTCGGGGCCCGACGGATCGACGACCCGCATCACCACGCCCGGGGATCAGGTGTTCAACCAGGCGATCGCCGTGCTCGACGAGCTGCGCCTGACGCTCGAAGCGGGCGACGATTCGGCCGCCAGCGTCGATGCGATCGAGGCCGCCTCGATCGCGCTCAGCGACGAGCGGGCCAGCGTCGGCGGCCGTGCGCGGCGCCTGGAGGATCGCGACACCGAGATCGACCGCCTGCTCGACCGGAGCGAAGCGGCGCTGAGCGACATCGAGAGCGCGGACGTGGCCGAGTCGATCACCGAGCTCACCCGCCTGCAGCTCGCGCTCGAGGCGACGCTCGAGTCGAGCAAGGTCTTGCAGACGAGCATCCTCGACCACCTCCGCCTCTGATGCTGCTGGCACGGATCTCGCAGGCCGAGTCGAAGCCATGCTGGTTCTCTCGCGCAAGATCGGTCAGACGATTCGCATCGGCGACGATGTGCGGGTTCGCGTCCTGGGCGTGAGCGGCAACCAGGTGAGCCTCGGCCTCGAAGCACCGGACGACGTGCGCATCCTGCGCGAGGAGATCGTCTGTGCGGTCGAGAGCCAGAACCAACGCGCTGCGCTGCGCGAAGGTGGCTGCGGCGCAACCCTGGACGAGCTTTGGAGGAACGATGGAGGCACTGATGGCCGCTGAGGCCGCAATGGAGGCGCCCGCGCCAGTGGGCTCGGTCGGTGTCCGGCACGTGGAGTCCGCGCGCTTCGGGGCGTTCGACATCCCCGAGGATCGCATCTTCGAGCTGCCGCGTGGCCTGGTCGGCTTCCCAGAGGCGCAGAGCTTCGCCCTGCTCGATCATCGGCCGGGATCCCCGTTCAAGTGGATGCTCTCGATCGACGACCCGGAGCTGGCGTTCGTCGTCGCCGATCCCGTCGAGCTGGTGCCCGGCTACGTGCCACCGATCGCGACGGCCGCGACTGTGCTCGGCTGCGAGCCGGGATCGGTCGTGCTCTTCGTCCTGGTGACGATCCATCCCGACCCGACGAGCTTCACCGTGAACCTGCTCGCGCCGGTGGTCGTCGACCACGAGACGCGCCGTGGGGTGCAGGTGATCCTCGAGGATCCGCGGCTGGAGACCGCCTACCAGGTGGTGCGTCCGCGCCCCAGCGCCGAGGCGTCCAAGTAGGGCAGGCGGCCCGGCGCGCTCCGGCCCGCTCGCCCCGGAGTCGGGTGCGCGGCGAGGCTCGGCAGGAATCGCCGCCACCCGGCGGAAGCTTCCCTCGCGACGCAGCCCCACAGCCGGATCCCGCCCGTCGGACGAGGCACTGCGCGTGGCACCGAAGATGCTGCCCTGTGGGGCATGCTCTCCACGTCGAAGATCGAAGCGCTTCGCCGGCTGCGCGGCTTGGCTCCGAGCCTCGCGGCCTTCGCTCTGGTGACCGCCGTCGCGTGGCTCTGCGGGCTGCTCGAGCCGGTCTCGCTCCTGGTCACGGTGGGCGGCGCCCTGGCAGTCGAGCGGGCGACCTTCTCCATGCAGCGCATCCGCGCCGCCTGGCTGCGCCTGGCCGATGCGCTGCGCGAGCCCGACCACGATGCTCGCGCCGATGCCGAGGCGGCGATCGCCTCCCTCAAGCGCCTGGCGCGCATCCACCGCATCGAGGGCCCGCCGGCGCTCGAGCGCGCGGCGTACGGCGAGCGCGACGCCTTCGTGCGCACGGCGGTACAGCGCGCCCTGGAGATCGCCGACGCCGAGGATCTGCGTGGCGCGCTGCTCGGCGAGGCGCGTCGCGAGGTGGTCGACGGCGAGGCGGCGCGTCAGGTCTTCCTCACGCTGGGCAAGCTCCTGCCCGCCTTCGGGCTCATCGGGACGCTCACCGGGCTGGCGCTGATGCTGCCCCGCGTGGGTGGCGCCGACGTCGCTGCGGTCGGGCCCGGACTCGGCGTCGCGGTCCTGACCACACTCTACGGAGCGTTCCTCTCCAACGCCGTGGTCCTGCCGCTCGCAACCAAGCTGCAGGCGTCGATCGAGCGCCGCTGGCTGGCCCGACAGACGATCGTGGCCGGTGTCGAGCTGCTGCACCGCCGCGAGCTGCCGACGCGCGTCGAGCGCGCCATGCGCTCGTTTGCCGGGCTGCCGCCCAAGGAGGAGTCGGGTGAGATCGTCCTGCTCACCGAGCGCGCCGCGTGAAGCCACGGCGCTCGATGCCTTCCCCGCTCCGGCGACCGCGCCGGACGACGACCAGACCGCGTGGCTGGTCACGCTGAGCGATCTGGTCCTGCAGCTCTTCGCCTTCGTCGTGGTCGGTGCGATCGCCGGGGCGGTGGTGCGGGGCGGGGTACCGCTCGAGACCGCCGCGTCGCAGGACGCGCGGGCGAATGCGCCGGCCGCTGCCCCTCTGCGCGGCGCCGAGCCCGCGGCGAGCGCGGCCCCAGCCGCCG
>CAZGUU010000189.1:0-10711 GCA_964529315.1 uncultured Enterobacteriaceae bacterium | reverse complement strand
CGGCGCGATCCTCGCGGCGCGCGCCGCCGCGGCGCAGGCGCCGACCATCCTCTTCGTCACCCAGCCGCCCTACGCGGCGGACTTCGCCACGGTCAACGCGACCTTCGGCAACCACCGCGGCGGCACCGAGGCGGCGCCGCGCGGCGGCGATCTGTGGATCCGCTACGGCGACGGGACCCTGCGCAACCTGACCGCCGAGGCCGGCTTCGGCCTGGTGGCCGGGCAGGAGATCGCGGTGCGCGAGCCCTGTGTCCACTGGTCGGGCCGCAAGGCGCTCTTCTCGATGGTCGTCGGCGGCACGGCGCGCGACGGGCGCAACGCCGTCCACTGGCAGATCTACGAGGTGAGCGGGCTCGGCCGCGACGAGCCCGTATCGATCGTCGGGCTGCCCCAGCCCACCGAGCACGAGAACGTCTCTCCGATCTACGGCACGGACGACCGCATCCTGTTCACCTCCAACCTGCCGCACAACGGCGACCAGCGCTCGTTCCCGCAGCTCGACGAGTACGAGTCGCAGCCCACGGTGAGCGGCCTGTGGTCGATGAGACCCGACGGGTCGGATCTGCGCCTGCTCGACCACTCGCCGTCGGGTGACTTCACGCCGATCGTCGCCTCCGACGGGCGGGTCGTGTTCACCCGCTGGGACCACTTGCAACGCGACCAGCAGAGCGACGACGGCGCGCTCGAGACCTACGGCGCGTTCGACTTCTTCTCCGAGACCAGCACGCTGGCGTTGCGCGACACCCTGGAGATCTTCCCCGAGCCACGCCGGCGCGCACCCGGCAGTCCCGAGCACGGGCACACGATGAACCAGTTCCTCCCCTGGCAGGTGAACGAGGACGGCACGGGCCTCGAGACGCTGAACCACGTCGGCCGCCACGAGCTGGCGAGCTATTTCGACGCCGCGCGCGACCACCTGGACGAGTTCATCGCCCCCGAGGAGCGGCGCACCGCGGAGCGGCTCTTCCATGTCGAGGAGGATCCGCTGCACCCGGGGCGCTTCTACGCCACCTACGCGCCCGAGTTCGCCACGCACGCGGCCGGGCAGATCGTCAGCCTGCGCGGCGGCCTGCAGGTGAACGCGGACGACATGCAGGTGCGCTACGTGACCGATCGCGTTTCGGCCGCGCCGATCGACGACGGGGACCCCGTCCCCGAAGGTCATCCCGGCCTGCTCCGCAACCCGACGCCGCTCTCCGACGGCACGCTGATCGCGGTGCGCACGAGCTCGCCGCGGGCCGATCGCCCCACCGGCGGTCGGCTTTCGTCGCGCTACGACTTCCACCTCGAGCGCCTGGCGCCCGGCCGGCCCTACTGGACACCGGCCGGGCGCCTGCTCGACCAGCCGATCATCGAGTCGATCTCGTACTGGGACGACTCGAGCTACCAGCAGCTCTCGTACAGCGGCCCGCTCTGGGAGCTCGATCCGGTCGAGGTGCGCGAGCGGCCGCGGCCGGCGCGGCACGCGGATCCCACGCCGCGCATCGAGCTCGACCTGCTCGAGGAGGAGCTGGGCGGTGCCGCGGGCGTCGAGCGGCTGCGCTCTTATCTGCGCCGGCGCAATCTCGCCTTGCTGGTCTCGCGCAACGTGACCCGGCGCGCGGATCGCGAGCAGGAGTACAACCTCGAGGTCGAGGGCGGGACGGCGCGCACCGCGGAGCCCGGGGCGACGCCGGAGAAGATCGCCTGGCTGCAGGTGCTCGAGGGGCGGCTGATCCGCGGCTACTCGCGCTTCCAGGAGGGCCGGCGCGCGATCGCGCAGCTCCTGGGATACGACGCGAATCCGCGCAGCGAGGGCGCACCTCCCTCGAGCGTCGCGCTCGGCGCCGACGGTAGCTTCGCCGTCCTCGTGCCGGCGCGCCGAGCGCTCACCTGGCAGCTGCTCGGCCCCGACGGCACCCCGGTGGTGCGCGAGCGCTACTGGGTCACCCTCCAGCCCGGCGAGGTGCGGGTGTGCGGCAACTGCCACGGGATCAACCGCAGCGACGTCGTCCTGCACGAGCCGCCGCCGACGAACGTACCGCAGGCGCTGCGCACCCTGGCGCGCTGGTGGCGCGACGTGGCGCGCGACGGGACGACGCCGCTGCTCGCCGAGGCGCGCCCGGCCGAGGACTTCGGCTCGCTGACCCTCCTCGGTGAGAGCTTCCAGCCGGGTGCCGCGGTGCTGCTCGGCGACTCCACCACGCCGTGGGCCGACGTCGTGGTGCGCTCGGCGCGCCGCATTCGCTTGTCGGGCGGCGCGCAGCTCGCGGCGAGGTTCCCGGCCGGCTCGGCGACCCGTGTCCGAGTGGTGAACCCGGGCGGGGCCGGCGCGCAGGTGTGGATCACGCGGCGGGCGAGCTGAGGGCGCGAGCGGGAATTCCCGGAGGGCGCCGGAGGTGCCCGTGGCCCGCATTCGCCGGCGCCGTGGGTCGCGGGCAGGGCGAAGCCCGCCGAGCTGGTCGGTGTCAGCGAGCGCACGCTCTGGTACAAGCTCGAGCGCTACGGGCTCTGAGGGGCTGCGGCGATGAGCGGTGGGCGAGAGGGGCGGCAGCGCACATCCATGGCCGAGCGGCCGCCGCCGCTCGCTCACCTGCGCGTCGTCGACCTGACCGACCTGCGCGGTGCGCTGGCCGGGCGGATGCTCGCCGAGCTCGGGGCCGACGTGATCCAGGTGGAGCCCCCGGGCGGCGACCCCGGGCGCCTGCGGCCGCCATTCGTCGGTGCGATGGCCGCGCCCGACCACTCGCTCGCCTTTCTCTACCGCAACGCGGGCAAGCGCGGGGCGGTGATCGACTTGGAGGAGGAGTCGGGACGCCGCCGGCTCGCCGAGCTGCTCGAGCGCGCGGACGTCTTGCTCGAGAACCTCGGCCCCGACGAGCAGCACCGCCTGGGGCTCGTGCCGGGCGAGCTGCGCGTGCGCCACCCGCAGCTGATCCAGGTGGCGATCGCCGACCTCGGCCTCGACGGACCACGCGCCTCGTGGCGGCTCGAGGCGCTGCCGGCGCTGGCGGCCTCGGGGGCACTGCTGGCCTCGGGCTTCCCGGACCGCCCGCCGTGCGCCGCGCCGGGCCACCTGGCGCACGACTGCGCCTCGGTGCTCGCCGTGGGCGGCGCGCTCGCGGCACTTCTCGCCCGGGCACGCGACGGCTGCGGTCAGTCGGTCGAGGTCTCCGTGCAGGAGGCCGCGCTCGACGCGCTCGACCCCTACTCGATACCGCTGCCCGACTACGCGCGTGTCTATCCGTGGCTGCCGGCGTCGCAGCCGCGCGATGCTGACGGTCCCTACCTGGTGCTCCCCGTCGCCGACGGGTTCGTGCGCCTCCTGCCCGGCACGCCGGCGCAGGTGGCGGGCCTGTTGCGCCTGCTCTGGGGCGGACCGCCGGCCGGGGTGAGGCGCGGTGCGAAGCCCGGGGCGGCGCGGCAAGCGGCGCAGGAACCCTCACACGAGGGGTTGCGCGAGTGGGTGCGCGAGCTGCTGAGCGAGTCCGAGCTACCGAGCCAGTCGACGGGCGAGCCGGCGCACGAGACGTCGCGCGAGCCGGAAGACGAGACATCGTCCGAGCCGTGGCGAGCCGGGCCGTTGCTGCGCGGGATCGCCGGGCTCGCGTCGAGAAATGCGGCCGGCTGGCTGGGCGCGTTGCCGCGTGACGCGCTCCACGCGGCGAGCACCGCCGTCGTCGCGGCGGCGCGCCTCGTGCCCTTGCCCGCAGCGACGCTCGCGGCGATGCGCTCGGCGGTCGCGCTCGGCCGCTCCGTTGCCGCCGTCGCCTTGCGCTCCCGTCGGCGCAGCGAGGTGCTGCGCTCGGCGCTGCGCTTGGGCGTACCGATGGCACCGGTCCACACGCCCGAGGAGTTCGTCGCCGCTGGCCAGACGAGAGCCCGGCACGTGTTCCTCGACACCGGGTTTCCGGGAATCGGCGGCGCGCCCTTTGCCGCCGCTCCGTTCCGCTTCTCGGCCAGCCCGACGTCGCTGCGCCGTCCCGCGCCGGCGCTGGGCGAAGATGCGGCGAGCGGCGACGTCGGGTCGCAGGGCCACTGGCACGCCCCGGGCCGTGGCAGCGTAGATCCAGCCGAGGCGCGGCCGACGAGCGGCACGCCGGGGAACGGTGCGGCGCCGCCACGGCCACCACTGGCCGGGCTGCGCGTGGTCGACCTGGGCGTCGGTGCCGCGGTCCCCGAGCTGTGCCGGATGCTGGCCGACCTGGGCGCCGAGGTGATCAAGATCGAGTCGCGTGCCAGCCTCGACTTCCTGCGCCGGGTCACCGTCGAGCCGGGCACGCCCAACCGCTCGTGGATGTTCAACGACTCCTCGCGCGGGCAGCGCAGCGTCTGCCTGGACCTGCGCACCGAGCGTGGCCGCGAACTCGCGCTGCGGCTTTGCGCTACGGCGGACGTGGTCGCCGAGAACCGCCGCGGCGGGGTCGTCGAGTCGCTCGGCCTGGGCTACGCCGACGTGCGCCGGCTGCGCCGCGACGTGATCTACCTCTCCTCGCAGGGCTACGGCCGCGGCGGCCCGCTCGGCCGGGCGCCCTCGTTCGGCCCGCTGGTCTCGGCGTTTGCCGGCGTCACCTGGGCGTGGAACCACGCGGACGCCCCCTATCCCGCTGGCTGCTCGCTCAACCACCCCGATCACGTGGCGAGCAAGCTCGCCGCGATCGCCGTGCTCGCCGCACTCGAGCACCGCCGGCGCACGGGCCAAGGGCAGCACGTCGAGCTGGCGCAGACCGAGGCCGCCGCCTTCCTGATGGGTGAGGTCTACCTGGAGGGCCCGTGCAGCGGCCGCCCCTTCGCGCAGAGGGGCAATGCCGCCGAGCACGCCTGCCCACACGGCGTCTACCCGTGCGCCGGAGAGGATCGCTGGGTGGCCATCGAGGTGGCCGGCGACGACGCCTGGCAGCGCCTGTGCGACGCCCTGGGCTGGACGGCCGAGCCCCGGCTCGCCGCGCTCGAGGCACGGCTGGCGGCGCGCGGCGAGATCGACCAGCGGATCAGCCGCTGGACGCGCCGGCGCAGCCCCGAGCGCGCCGCCGAGCTGCTGCAGCAGGCCCGGGTCTCGGCGATGCCCGTACAGGGTGGCTTGGAGCAGCGCGCCGACCGGCACCTGGCCGCGCGCGCCGCGCTGCTCACCCTCGAGGACCCCGAGATCGGGCCGGTGCGCCACGTCGCAAGCCCCCTGCGCCTGAGCCGCACGCCGGTCTCCCACGCCCGGCCCGCACCACGCCTGGGCGCGGACACCGAGGCCGTCCTCACCCAGCTGCTCGGTCTCTCCCCCGACGAGGTAGCGGCCCTGGTCGCCACCGGCGTCTGCCGCTGATCGGCGCGCGACCCACCCCTGGGCCCCGAGGACCGAAAGCGCAGCCGCTCGGCTCGGCCCGCCGTCCGGCGCGTCGCGATCGAGCCCCGCCGACGGAGGCCTGGCGACCGACGCCTTCCGCCGTCCCCCGCAGCGCCTTGACCCGGTGCGACGCCGAGCACTACAGGTCGCATTGCGGAGGTATCTCACCGTGAGCCAGCGAAAGAAGCTCGCCATCCTGGTCGGCGGCGGTCCGGCGCCCGGCATCAACAGCGTGATCGGCTCGGCGACGATCCGCAGCGTGCTCGAGGGCGTCGACGTGCTCGGCATCCGCGACGGCTTCGAGTGGATCATGAAGGGCAACGTCGAGCACGTCGAGGCGCTGACCATCGAGGACGTGAGCCGCATCCACTTCACCGGCGGCTCGTTCATCGGCATCTCGCGGGCCAACCCGACCAAAGACCCGCAGCACCTCGAGAACACCGTCATCTCGCTGCTGCGCCTGAACGTGTCGCAGCTCATCACCATCGGCGGCGACGACACCGCCTTCTCGGCGATGAAGCTCGAGGAGCGGTCGGCCGGGCGCATCCGCGTGGTCCACGTGCCCAAGACGATCGACAACGACCTCGACCTGCCCCCGGGCATCGACACATTCGGCTACCAGACGGCCCGCCACCTGGGCGTGCAGATCGTCGAGAACCTGATGGTCGATGCCGAGACCACCTCGCGCTGGTACTTCGTCATCGCCATGGGCCGCAAGGCCGGGCACCTCGCCCTGGGCATCGGCAAGGCCGCCGGAACCACGCTCACCCTGATCCCCGAGGAGTTCGGCGCCGAGCGCATCCGCTTCAAGGCGATCGTCGACACGCTGGTCGGGGCGATCCTGAAGCGCCTGGCCGGCGGGCGGCGCGACGGGATCGCGGTGATCGCCGAGGGCGTGGTGCTGGGCATCGACCCCGAGGATCTCGCCCCGCTCGAGGACGTCGAGCGCGACGAGCACGGCAACCTGCGCATCGCCGAGGTCGACATCGGCGAGATCCTGAAGCGCGCCGTGCAGGAGCGCTTGAAGGAGTTCGGCGTCAAGACGACGATCGTCGCCAAGAACATCGGCTACGAGCTGCGCTGCGCCGATCCGATTCCCTACGACATGGAGTACACCCGCGACCTCGGCTACTGCGCCGCCAAGTACCTGCTGGCAGGCGGCAACGGCGTGATGATCTCCATGCAAGGCGGTCGCTTCGTGCCGATTCCCTTCGCCGATCTCCTCGATCCGAAGAGCGGCCGGGCGCGGGTGCGCCTGGTCGACATCCACTCGCACCGCTACGCGATCGCGCGCCGATACATGATCCGCCTGCGCCGCGACGACTTCGAGGACCTCCACGAGCTGGCCAAGTACGCCGCCACGGCGCGCATCTCGCTGCAGGAGTTCCGCACCCAGTTCGAGTACCTGATCGAAAGCGAGCCGCCGGCGCTGGAGATCGAGCCGGTGCCGGCGGCGTAGGCGCGAGCTGCGGGGACGGGCTCCGCGGAGGGGTCGGCCCGGCGAGGCACGGCAGGCTGCCGCGGGTGCATGGCCGCGCGAGTGGGTGGCTCCCTCACGAGGCGGCTTCCCCTGGCGCGGCGCGAAAGATGCCGACGGGGGCGCACGCTCGCACGGCCAGGCGTCTGGCAAGAGCGCTGCGAGGAAGCGGTGCGTGGATCGAAAGGACGCTCGGCTGTTGCCGCGGCGGACCCGCGCGGGTAGCCTCTGCGACGTGTCGCAGCCTGCGAGCCGATGGCCGTCGGAGGTTCGCCCGAGCACCGCCTCTGAGGGGCTCGCCGCCCGGCGAGCCGAGCACGTGCGCCGGCTCGAGCGGGCGCTGGAGATCGCCCGGGAGCGTCTCGCCGCCCTTCCCGAGGTGCATCGCGTGAGCCTGTTTGGCTCGCACGCGCGGGGGCGCTGCGATCTCTTCACCGACCTGGACCTGCTCGTGGTCGTGGAGACCGGTCTGCCGCTCGTCGAGCGGTTGCAGTGGATCCATGCGCTGCTCGCCTTGCCGGTCGACGCCGACGTGCTGTGCTACACGCCCGAGGAGTTCGAGCGTCTGCGCGGCGAGCCGTTTCTCCGCGAGGCGCTGCGCGACGAGGTGGTGCTCCATGAGAAGCCGCGCGGGTGACGAGGCGCGACGCTGGCTCGAGCAGGCCGCAGAGGACCTGCGCTGGGCCGACGACCTCGCTCGGCGCGGGGGCTACCACATCGCCTGCTTCCTCGCCCAGCAGGTGGCGGAGAAGGCGTTGAAGGCGCTGCGCTATGCACAGGGCGAGGAGATCGTGCTCGGCCACTCGGTCGCGCGGCTGTGCGAGGATGCCGCAGGCGGCGAGCCCGTGCTGCGCGAGCACGTGCGCCGCTGGGCGATCCTCGACGGCTTCTACATCCCCACGCGCTACCCCAACGGGCTCCCCGACAGCATCCCCGCGCGCGTCTACACGGAGGACGCGGCGCGCGATGCGGTGCGACTGGCGGCCGAGGTGGTCGGGTTCGTGCGAGAGCGGGTGGCGCCGGGCGAGTGATCCGGGCGCAGGCGTCGCGCTGTACAGCGCAGTCTGGGCACGTTAGGCGAGCGGGCATGCCAGGGAAGAGACCGCTCGAAGACGTCCGGGTGATCGACACGACCGGTGAGCGAGGCGCGCTCTGCGCGCGCGTGCTCGCCGACCTCGGCGCCGAGGTGATCCTCGTCGAGCCGCCGGGCGGGTCGGCGGCTCGACGAGCGACACCGCTGGCCCCGGGCGAGGGCTGGAGCGTCGCCTTCGCCTATCGCAACGCCGGCAAGCGCGGCGTGACGCTCGACCTGGAGCGCGCCGCGGACCGGGCCCGGCTCGGCCGCCTCTTCGCCTCGGCCGACGCCTGGGTCGAGTCGGATCCACCGGGGTCGCACGCTCGTCCCGAGCTCGATCCCGAGGAGGTGCGGCGCGAGTACCCGCACCTGGTCGTCACGTCGATCAGCGACTTCGGCCAGAGCGGCCCGCATCGCGAGTGGGCGGGAACCGACATGATCGGCTACGCCACGGGCGGCATGCTCTACCGCGCCGGTGCGGCGCACCGTCCGCCAGTCGTCGCGCCGGGCGCGCAGGCGTACGACACGGCGGCCGTGACCGCCGCCTTCGCGACCATGGCCGCGCTGCTCCAGCGGCGGCGCTCGGGCCGCGGCCAATGGATCGACGTCTCGGTCCAGGAAGCGACGGCGAACCTCGCCGACTGGTCCGTGCCGATCTACTCGACGCTCGGCATGCTCTCCCACCGCGAGGGCGCCGGCATGTACCCGGTCTACCGCTGCAGCGATGGCTGGCTGCGGGTGATCGTCATCGGACCGCGCCACTGGCGGTCGCTGCGTGCCTGGATGGGCGAGCCGGCGGAGCTGTCCGATCCGGCGTACGAGGACTACATCGGCCGCCTGATCCATCGGCAGGCGATCGAGCCGGTGATCCAGCGCTTCCTCGCCCCGTGGCGCAAGGAGGACGCGGCGCGAGAGGCGCAGTCGCGCGGCATTCCAGCCACACCGGTGCTGCGCCCCGGCGAGGTGCTGGACAACGAGCACACACGCGCGCGGCGTACCCTCGTGCCGCTCGAGCTGGCGCGCGGCCGGGTCGTGTCCGTGCCATCGGGCTTCTTCGAGATCGACGGCGAGCGGGTCGGGCCGCGCCGCGGTGCACCCGAGGTGGGCGAGCACGACGCCGAGCTGGATGCAGCGCAGCGGCCCGCAGGTGCCGCAGTAGGCGTCACGAAGGCCGCTCGACTCGAGGGGCACGGAGGTTCCGGCACACCCGCGCCGTCGGCGACCGCGCCCGGCGCGGCTCTCGGCGCTGCCGGCGAGGCGCAGCCGGTGGCGCCGTTCGCCGGCCTGCGGGTGATCGACTTCGGCGTCGGCGTGGCGGGCGTCGAGGTGGGTCGCCTGCTCGCCGAGTACGGCGCCCTGGTGATCAAGGTCGAGAGCAGCCGAGCGCCCGATTTCATCCGCCTGGTCATCCCCGGGCCGATGAACGCGCCGTTCGCCTCGGCCAATCGCAGCAAGCAGAGCTTCGGCGTCGACCTGAAGACCGCCGCGGGCGTGGACCTCGCGCGCCGGCTGGTGGCGGGCGCCGACGTGGTGATCGAGAACAGCGCCGCCGGAGTGATGGAGCGGCTCGGTCTGGGCTGGGCCGATCTCTCGCGGATCAACCCGCGCCTGGTGATGCTCTCCTCGCAGCTGCTCGGCTCGTCCGGGCCGTGGAGCACCTGGTCGGGTTATGGGCCCAACGCGCACACGGTGAGCGGGCTGCAGCACCTGTGGAACTACCCCGAGGACGCGGAGAAGCCCGAGGGCTCGACCAACATCCACCCCGATCACCTGGTCGGCCGGCTCGGTGCGCTGGGCGTCGCGGCTGCCCTGTGGCGGCGCGAGCGCAGCGCGCGGGGAGCGCACGTCGAGGTGGCGCAGTTCGAGGCGCTGGTGCAATTGCTCGGCGACCTGCTGGTCGTCGAGGAGCTCGCCCCGGGGTCGGTCGTGCCGCAGGGCAACCGCAGCCCGCGCGGCGTCCCATGGGGCGTGTATCCCTGCGCCGGAGACGACGAGTGGTGTGCGATCAACGTGCGCAGTGACTCCGAGTGGCGCGCGCTGCGCACGGCCCTGGGCGATCCGCCGTGGGCGGCATCCCCCGGCTTCGACGGCCTCCCTGGGCGACGGCGCTCGGAGGCCGAGATCGAAGCGGCGTTGGCCGCGTGGACCTGCGAGCGGCCGCCGGCCGAGGTCGTGGACCTGCTCCAATCGCACGGCGTCGCCGCGGGCATCGTCCAGCATCCGGTGCACCAGCTCGCCGACCCGCACCTGCGTGCGCGCGGCTTCTTTCGCGAGATCGAGCAGCCCGGCCTGGGCCGCGTGGTGCTCGAGGGGCCGGGGTTTCTCGCCGAGGCGATGGCGCCGCGCATCGAGCCGGCGCCGCTGCTCGGCGAGCACACGCGCGCACTGTGCCGCTCGTGCCTCGGCCTGGACGACGCGGCGATCGATGCCTTGCTCGAGGCGGGGGTGATCGAGCAGGCGCAGGTGGCGTCGGGCGCCGCGGCGGCTTCGTAGGGCTGGTCGGCTCGATCGCGGCGAGCGGCGCTCCGAGGGCGCGCGACCCAGCGAGGGCGGGCGACGCGGTGAGGGCGACGATCTGCACCCGAGCCGGTGCGGCGTCGTCCCGTCGGGGCGCGCGGAGGAGAGAGGCTTCGCCACGGGCCCGGCGCGTGGTCCGGATCCGGATCGCAGTACCCGCATCACCGTTGTCGTCCCGGCTGGCTCGGTGATAGCCAGGGCAGCGATGAGTGAAGGGCTCGATCCGTCCCTGCGCCCCCGGCCGCTCGCCGGCCGGGTGGCGATGGTCACCGGTGCCTCGCGGGGCATCGGGCTGGCCACCGCTCGGGCGCTCGCCGCGCGCGGC
>CAZGUU010000188.1:0-10749 GCA_964529315.1 uncultured Enterobacteriaceae bacterium | reverse complement strand
GAGCGCGGCGCTCCTCGAGCGGGTCGAGCAGGCGCTGCGCGAGCGCGGACTGGTCGAGGTGCGCGCGGGCCGGGTGCGCCGCCGCGGCCGCCACTTCGTCGCGGCGGACGCCGCGGAGCGCCAGTCCCTGGCTATCGAGCTCTGCGCCTTGTTCGCCAAGAGTCTGCTCGACAAGCTCGTGCTGGCTGAGCGCGACACCGGCACCTATCTGCGCAACCACTACCTGCACATCGAGCCCGAGCGCCTCCCCGAGTTTCGCGAGAAGCTCGATGCGGCGCTGCGCGGCCTGGCCGAGGCGTTCGCTTGCGACCCCTCGAGCCACAGCCGCTTCCTGAACGTGCTCGCCACGGCCACGACCCTGTGAGGGAGACGCCCATGCGCACGAAGCGATCCACCGCGCTCGTCGCGTTGCTCGGCGCGCTGCTCTGGACGGGCTGCGCAGGGAGCGGCTCGAGCGGATTCGACGGCCCGGCGAGCTTCGAGGACCGCGCCATCGTCCGCGCGCTCGAGGAGCACGGCTGCGTCGAGCAGGGCGGGCTCGAGATCTGCTCGATCGACGCGCCGCTGGTGCTGCACGGCGGCACGATCGCGGTCGAGCTCTCGCCCGCAGCGGCGCTGCCCTGCACGGCGACGGACGGGGATGCGAGCTGCCGGCTCGCGCTCTCCTTCGTGGCCGAAGGGTTCGCCCCGCAGGCGG
Source organism: uncultured Enterobacteriaceae bacterium (assembly GCA_964529315.1). Lineage (GTDB taxonomy): Bacteria > Desulfobacterota > Binatia > UBA12015 > UBA12015 > CAZGUU01. The sequence continues at coordinate 10,052 of CAZGUU010000188.1, read as the reverse complement.
CTTTCCGCGTCGTGGTGCGCAGCCCCGGGGAGAGCGGGCCGTGGACGATCGGCGGCGAAGTCCGACAGACCGGCGAGGCCAGACCCGTGCCGAGCTATTCGGGCGACGTGCTCGTCCCGCTGCCCGAGAGCTACGCGCAGACGTCGCCCGAGCCAGCGGCGACCGCGCAGGTCGCCGTGCTGGTGTTCGCGGACGCACCAGCGTCGCTGCCCGCGCAGGCGGACACGCTCGGCGCAACGGGCGCCGAGCTCGCCGTGGTCAGCGAGGCGCTCGACCTCGTGGTGGGGGAGACGGTCTCACCTCCGGGGGATTGACGGCGCCGCGGGGGCAGGGTGAGGTGCTGCGCGCGGACCGGCTCGGGCCGCCCGGCTCGATCCGGGCCTCGTTGAGCGATCTCCTTGCGCGGCTCGACGCCCGCCGGCCGATGACTGCCGCCGCGCTGCGCGTGGATGCTTCGCGTCGCGCGGCGCTTCTCGCGGATCGTGGCTCAGGTGCGTCGCACGAAGTCGGCGACCACGCGGGCCAGCTCCTCGCCCCGATCCTCTTGCAGGAAGTGCCCCGCGCCGGCGATGGTCGTGTGCGGCTGGCCCTTGGTGCCTGGGATGCGCTCCTGGAAGATGTGGTCCGCGCCGCGCGTGATCGGGTCCTGATCGCTGAACGCCGTCAGGAACGGCTTCTCGAAGCGCTCGAGCACCGCCCAGGCCCGTCGGTTCGGCTCGGCAGCGGGGTCGTCGGGTCGGGTGGGAACCAGCACGGGGAACTGGCGCGCGCCGGCCTTGTAGCGATCGTCGGGAAACGGCGCATCGTAGGCCGCCTCGACCTCGGGCGCGAGCTCGGTTGCGCAGCCGCCGCGCACGATGCCGCCTGTGTGAAAGCTGGGCGTGGTCTGCGAGTACTCGCACCACGCCTCGAAGGCCGGGCCCGCGGGGCGATCGCCGGTGGGCAGGAAGGTGTTGGCCGCGACCACGCGCGCGAAGCGCTCGGGGTGCTCGGCCACCAGGCGCAGGCCGATCAGGCCGCCCCAGTCCTGGCCGACCAGGGTTGCGCCCACGAGATCGAGCCCGAGCAGCAGGCCGCGCATCCAGTCGACGTGGTGCTGATAGGTGTAGTCCTCGCGCCGCACCGGCTTGTCCGAGCGGCCGAAGCCGGGCAGGTCCGGCGCCACGGCGCGCAGGCCCGCGGCGACCAGCGGCGGGATCATCTTGCGGTAGAGGTACGACCAGGTCGGCTCGCCGTGCAGCAGGAGAACCGGCGGCGCCTCGCGCGGGCCCTCGTCGACGTAGTGGACTCTCAGGCCGTCGAGCGTCAAGTAGTGCGGGGCGAAGGAGTAGCCGGGAAGGTCGGCGAAACGTTCGTCGGGCGTGCGTAGGAGCTCCATGCCTGCCCGTCTATGGCAGCCGCCGGGCTGCGGCAAGGCATGCCGTCGCGTCAGGCATGCCGTCACGGCCCGCTGGGAGAGGTGCCGGCATGCCCGGTCCTCACAGAGAGACGCAGCTGCCGCTGCGGCACTCCCCCGGAGCGTCGCGCACCGTGCAGGCGGTGCCGTCGGGCTCGGCCTCGTAGGTGCAACCTCTCCTGCCCGCCACCGGCCGGGTGCATTGGCTCGTGTCGGGGCAGATCGTCGCGTCGAGGATGCATGCGCCGTCGCGGCAATGGCCCGGCAGATCGCCGATGGTGCACGCGGTATCGTCGGGGAGGGGCTCGCTCGAGCAGCCGGCTTGGGTGCCCGCATCGCTGGTGCAGGAGTTGCCGTCGTCGCAGCTCCCCCCCTCGGGGCAGCCGTCGCTGCCCGAGAGGCAGAAGGCGGAGATCGGGCTCGGGACGAGCGAGGACTGGAAGGCGATCTGGCCCGGGTTGCCGCCGCGCTCGCCGGTACCCGAGCCGAAGAAGACGCGCCCGTCGACGACGACCGCCGGCGAGGCGATGGGTCCCACGCCGGCCAGGCGGACGAGCTCGGCCCCGGTGTCGGAATCGTAAGCGGTGACCGAGCCGCCGATCGAGCCCATGAACACCACGCCGGGGATTGCGCTGGTCGGCGCGTATCCCGGCATCGCGTCGGGATTGCTCCAGCGCACCGTGCCGCTTGCAGCGTCGAGGCCCCAGGCGGCGGGCCTCTGCGGGTTGGCGATGTCGGTGCCGATGGCGGTGCTGAACAGCACCTTGCCCTCGCCCACGGCCGCGCTTGCGATGATCCCGCCGAACGCGCCGCCGGGCACGACGTTGGTCTGCCAATAGGGCTCGACCTTGCCAGTGATCTCGTTCGTGCCGTCGCGATCGAGGACGTAGTACGTGCCGTCCTTGCAGCCGACGCCGACGACCTCACGAGTCGCCCCGCCGATCTCGGCCGTGAAGAGATTCGGGACGGCCCCGATCGCGAGATCTTCGGGGTCCACCTCGCGCGGCCGCCACCGCCACACTGGCTCTCCCGTGTCGATGTCCAGTGCGAAGACGGCCTCGTCGTAGGGCGGCATGGGTGGTGGCGGCAACGGGGTGTCGGGATCGTCGTCGGTGTCGCAGTTGCTCGAGGCGGTGTAGAGCATGCGCCTCGCGGCATCGATCGTCGCCGACGACCAGACGTTGCCGCATTGGGTCGGCGTCCGGTCGAAGCTGCAGCCGCGCCGCGTGGCGAGGAAGCCCGCGGGCAAGCCCAGCTCGACCTCGGTGTGATAGCCGTCGAAGCGGCGCACGTGATCGTCGTCGTTGGGCCAGCACGTCGCCCCGGTCTCGAGGTCGAAGTACCACTTGAGCGCTCCGCGGCGGGCGTCGACGGCGAAGAAGCCACCTTTCCCGACGGAGTCGTTGGTATCCATTCCGAAGTAGACGACGCCCTCGAGCACGGCGGGAGACGAGAGTATCTCGTTGCGCTCGGCGAGCACGTCGCAATCGGTGCAGCCCGTCCCGGCGTCGAACTCCCAGAGCAGCTCGCCGCTCGCCGCGTCGAAGGCGTGCATGGTCATGCCGCTCGCGACGAACACCGTCCGCCGCCCGTCGAGATCTTCGACCGCGGCCGACCCGGCCTGCGGATACGACGCCCCCGGGTGGGGCTTGAAGCGGTGGCTCCACGCGAGGCTGCCGTCACGCGTGTGCAGCGCGTAGAAGGTGCCGTCCCACGAGGGGATGAAGAGGAGCTGCGCCTGGGGCTCGGCGGGCAGGTCGACCTGGGCGACGATCGGCGAGGCGGTGACGATCGCGCCGGTGGTGAAGCGCCACAAGGGCACCAGGCGCGGCGCGGTCTCCTTGGTGATGCGCGTCTCGCGTGAGTTGAAGTAGGTGCGCTCGAGGCTGCCGCCGAGCAGCCGCCACTCGCCGGCCGTGCCGGCTGGAGGTGTCGACGGGCTGCTCGAGTCGGAGCAGGCGGAGAGAGTGGCGAGGATCAGCGCGACGAGCGCGGCGCGGGCCGCTCGGGCGGCATGGCGCCGAGTCGTTCGGGGTGCGCGGCGCGCCGGCCGATTTCGGCAAGGACGCTGGTGGAGTGGCATGCGATGCGACCTCCTCGCTGCGGTCCGGCGCGCCTGCTGGGCGGCCTCAGTTGTTCGCCGCGCCCTCGAGGATCCAGGTGCGGATCGCGTCCAGCTCTTCGGCCGACAGGGGGGTGCCTCCCAGGGGCATCTGGCTTCCGATGGAGGCCGTGCCCAGGACCTTGTCGAGCAGGTAGCTGCCCGCGTCGTCGAACGGCTCGACGAAGGACTTGCTCGAGTCCTGTCCGGCGGGTTGATTGACGGTGTTCGCCGCCGTCTCGCCGTCCGCCAGGACGACGCGCGGGGCGCCCGAGCCGTGGCAGGTGGACGACCCGCAGTCCTCGGTGAGGACCGGCTGCACGTTGCCGGCGAGCGTCGCTTTCGTGCCCGGCGGGAGGAGGAACGATCCCTCGAGCGGCTGCACGCCGACAAGCTCGGTCCACGCGCTGGCGCTGCACGGCGCCTCCGTGCAGCCCGCGGCGAGGAAGCACTGCAGCGGGTAGCTCGTCTCCAGCGGGTCGGGCTGGTGAACCACCTGGTCGGTCAGGATGCGGCACCACAGGAAGTCGACGTCGTCGGTCTCGGTGTTGAAGACGTTGCCGGTGACCGTCTTGTCGTCGAGGTTGTAGGTGATCACCCAGCGGGAATTGCCCACCGGCTTGCTGATCATGTAGCGCCCCGAATCGGGCGTGAGCTGAATCGCAGACTGGCGCTGCGCGTGAGCCTGGCTCGCTGCACCGAGGCCGAGTGCGGCCGCGGCGACGATCGCCAGCGCGAGCGCCGGGCGTCTCCCCGTAACGTGGATGGCTCCCTTTGCTTCCCTCGGCATGCTGCTCTCCCTTCCTCGCGGCTCTGGCGAGGGCTCGTGCCTCGCGGGGGCCAGCTTTCCCCAGAACCAGGGGAGGCCGCAAGCCGGCAATTGCACGCTCGGGACCGGGCACCCGGCGAGATGTGCTGGGATGGCGCTTGGCCCCCGGCCACCATGGGCGTAGGCGCAACGAGAGCGCATCCAGCCCCCTCCCGGCGCGCGGGCCCGGGGGAGTCGGGCAGGCCTCGCTCAGCTGCGTGCGTCCTCGAAGACGAGCTGGAAGCTGCGTTTGCCCAGGCGATGGCGCGGGCGGTAGCCGAGCAACGCCCCGAGCCCGCTGGCTGCGAAGGCGCTGCGCACCGCGGCGCGACCCGTGTCGTCGAGCGAGGCGAACGCGTCGAGCGGGCGCTGCACCATCCAGAGAGTGTAGGCGCTGGTGGCTCGCGACATCGGCACGCCGCGCAGGTGCGTGGTGTGCATGCCGACGAAGCGCGGTGGCGTTTCGATCGTGGGGTCTCGCGTGTCGGCCCACGCTTGGGTGGCGCGCGCGGCGTCGAGCAGGAGCGGCACCGCGTCGCGGCCGACCAGCTCGAGCAGCGGAGCGAGCGTCGGGGCGAGCGCGTCGTCGCAGAGGAAGGCACCGGCGTCGCGCGGCGGCTCGTTCATGCGCGCGATCCACGCGCAGGTCCGCGGAGCGCTCTCGCGCAGGAGGCGGCCAGGGACGGCATCGAGATAGAGGTGCGGGTAGAGGGGGCCCATCATCGCGCAGTCGGCGAGCGACATGCGCGTGCCGAGCAGGAAGGGCAGCTGCTCGAAGTGGCGCTCCAGGATCGCCAGCAAGTCGGCCAGATGCGCCTCGATGGCCGGGCTGGTCTCGTCGGAGATGCCGAGCGCGGGGCGAGCCCCCTTCATGCGGTCCGCAAATCGGGCGGCACTCTCCTCCTGGCCGGTCGCGCGCGCGAAGTCGGAGCGCGCTTTGGCCTCGCTTTCCGGGAAGCTCCAGCGGTAGTGCATCGCGGGCAGGATCATGAACTCGTCGGCGTAGAGCTCGAGAAGGTAGGCCGCGAGGCGCTGCACCGGCGTCGTCGGGTAGATCGCGGGCTCGGGCACCCGGCGCTCGAGCTCGTCCAGGATCTCGCTCGTGTCCTGCAGCGTCTCGTCCTCGGGCGTGATCAGGATCGGGATGAAGGCGAGACCGGTGCGCGGCAGGATCACCTCGCGATAGGCATCTGGGGTGGGCAGGATCTCCTCGTACGGGATCCGCTTGAAACGCAGCGCCGGTCGGACCTTGCCCGAGAAGTAGGAGATGCCGGCCGCGTAGAACTTCCAGGTGTCGCCCATGGTGATGGTCCTCCGAGCACGCATCCTACATCCGGGCGCGCAGGCTACGGTATCGCGAGCCGTTCCGCGACAGCGGCGGCAGCGAGTCGCGTGTCGAAAGCCAGCAGCCCGGCGAGCGGTACAGCGTGCTGCAGCCACAGCGCGCTCGCAAGCTGAATGGCATCTCCCGACCGAAGCTCGTGCCGAAGAAGCTGCGTTCGCGCCAGGGAGGTGACGGCCGACGTCAGCTCGACGACGTGCCACGATGCGAAATCGACGACGAATGCCCGAAGCGCTCGGTCCCTGCTTCGCTCGGACAGGCGGCCCTCACGAACGAGACGCGCCAGCGCTGACGGCACCTCGACTTCCGAAAGCCGGCTCACGGCAACGGCCTGGCTGGCCAGGATCCGCCTGACCTTCACGCTGTGTCGCTCGTGGACGTACCGCTTCACGAGCGCGCTGGCGTCAACGAAGATCATCAGCCGCGTTCATCGCGATCAGCGGCAACGGCGGCCGAACCAGATCCGCTCGTCAGCCTCGCGGCAGCAACCTCGACCAGACCCTTCCGGGTCGGCAGCGTGACGCCTCCCGTTGCAGCCAGCCTTGCCAGGCTCGCCTTCACGGGATCCCTCGCCTCCGCGATCGGTCGCAGCTCCGCGACCGGCTCACTGCGATCGGTGACCACGATCGTGTCGCCGCGCCGAACCCGGCTCAGGTAGCGGCCGAGCCGCGTCTTCAGCTCCCGGGCACCAACGAGGGTAGTGGCTCGCATGTGGTCATTGTGCCTACCACCCAGAGCTGCCGCAAGCAGACCAGGAGACGCTGCGAGACGGCTGAGCGGGCGAGAGCCGGGGCAGCCTCTGGGGCGTTCGATCGCGGCCTCATCTTGCCGCGCGTCGAGCTGAGCCGGGTCCGACGTGCCACTCGGCGCCAGCACGCAAGCGCACTCGTCGACTTCGAGCGGGACGCGGGTTCGGGATCGCGCCTTCGTGGGCGAGCAGCCAGCGCTTGCGCTCGAGCCCGCCTGCGTAGCCCCACAGCGTGCCGTCCGCCGCGATCACGCGGTGGCAGGGCACGAACAGCGCGATCGGGTTGGCGCCGTTGGCGGCGCCGACGGCGCGCCGTGCGGTGGGCCTGCCGATGCGCGCGGCGAGCTGGGCGTAGGTGCAGGTGTCTCCGGCGGGGATGCGCCGCAGGGCATGCCACACCGCGACCTGGAAATCGGTGCCGTGCAGCGCGACGGCCTGCTCGTCGAGCGCGCCGCACTCGCCGGCGAAGTAGCGCACGAGGCGCGAGGCCGCGCCCGCGGGGTCGGCTCGCTCGCGCAGCTCGTGCGGCCCGAGCCGCTTCGCGAGCCGGGCGTCGAGCGCTTCTCGCTCGCGGCGTGAACCGACGAATTCCAGACCGACCAGGGCGCGGTCGGTCGCGACCAGGTGGAGCGGTCCGAGCGGGGACTCGACGGTTCGGAATCCGAGGATCATCGCGGGGCGCTCCTTTGGATGGGGTGGCTGGGGCGGGCGCGAGCAGCGCCGGCCTCTTGCGTCCACAGAGCGAACGTCGCGTAGGCGCGCCAGGGTCGCCAGCGCTCGGCGCGCGCGAGCACGTCCCGCTCGCGGGGTAGGGTATCGCCCACCGCCAGCGCGCGGCGCACGCCGAGATCGCCGGCCGGGAACGCGTCGGGCTCGCGCAGCGCCCGCATCGCCACGACGTGGGCGGTCCAGTCGCCGATTCCGGGCAGCGCGGTGAGCTTGGCAATCGCGTCGTCGAGACCCCCGAGCGCACGCAGCTCGAGCGCGCCATCGGCGACGGCGCGGGCGAAGCCGCGCAGTGCTGCGGCGCGCGCACGCGTGAGGCCGAGTGATTCGAGCGGCCCTTCGGCGACTGCTGCGGGCGTCGGGAAGAGGTGCGTGAGTGCTCCTTCGGGTCGTGCGAGCGGCACGCCGCAGGCGAGGACGAGCCGGCCGATCAGGGTGCGCGCCCCGGCCACCGAGACCTGCTGGCCGAGCATCGCGCGCACTGCCAGCTCGAAGGGGTCCCACGCGCCGGGCACGCGCACGGTGCGGCGGCCGAGCGCGCGGCGCAGCAGCGGGTCGCTCGAGAGATGCGCGGCGATCGCCGCCGCGTCGGCGTCGAGGTCGAAGATCCGCAGGGCACCCGCGACCAGATGCGGCAGCCGTGCGGGGCTCGCATCGGCCACGCGAAACGTCAAGCCGCGCGGGCCGGCTTCCATCGCCAGGGCGAGCGCGTGCCCGTCGACCGACGCGGTGCGACGGTAGGTCGTGCCCTCGACGCATTCGACGCCGGGCACCTCGCGCGCGGCGAGGAAGGCGAGCAGCGGTGCGGGCTCGAACGGCTCCCGGGCGGGCAGGTGCAGCGCGAGCCCTCCGCCGTCGATGGGTGCCGGGTTGCGGCGCACGTCGCCCGGGGACCGGCGAAACGTCCGCCGGAAGGCATCGCGCAGGCGGCGGGCGCTGCCGAATCCCGAGGCCGCCGCGACGTCCTCGAGCGGCAGGCGCGTCTCGTCGAGCAGCCTTCGCGCGAAGTGGACGCGGCGCGTGAGCGCCACGTCGAGCGGCGAGGCGCCAACGTGCTCGGCGAACAGCTCGCGCAGCCAGCGCGAGGTGACGCCCAGGCGGTCGGCGAGCGTCTCGACCGAGCCCTGGTCGAGCGCACCTTCGCCGATCAGGCGCAGCGCGCGCTGCACGAGCGCCGAGGTGCCCCGCCATGCGGCCGAGCCGGGTGCGGTCCCGGGGCGGCAGCGCCGGCAGGGGCGGAAGCCCGCGGCCTCGGCAGCGGCGGCGGTCGGGAAGAACCTGCAATGGCGGCGCGCGGGCAGGCGGGCCGGGCAGATGGGGCGGCAGTAGATGCCCGTCGAGGCGACGCCCATGAAGACCGAGCCGTCGAAGCGCCGGTCGTGCGTGGTCCAGGCCTGCCAGCAGATCTCGGGATCGAGGGTCGTCATGCCGGGACTCGTATCACCGGGCAATGGGCGGGGGCGGACGAATTCGGAGCTGGTCCTCTCCAGCTCCGCTGGCCTTTGCGCCCCCGCGGCTTGCGTGGGGGTTCGAGACGTAGGCCGAGCCGCTGCTGGACTGGCCGTCGGCGTCGTTGCGCCCCGACGCGCTCGACCTCCGCCGCAGCCCCGAAGCATCCCCTCCGCCGCGGCCACGCGTCGGCAGGGCACGAAGACGGCGATCGCCTCGAGGTGCGGCGCCGGGCACACGGACACCGGGCCGTGCCCGCCCGTGGGACCTCGAGGCTCGGGCGTTGCATCGCAGCCTCGCGGAGCAGTAGGAGACGGCCATGGCTCGACTCTGCGAAGGACGGGTGGCGATCGTGACGGGCGCGGGGCGCGGCATCGGCCGCGAGCATGCGCTCATGCTGGCGCAGCACGGTGCGAAGGTCGTGGTGAACGACCTGGGTGGCTCGCGGGACGGGACCGGCACCTCGGCGAGCCCCGCCGAGGAGGTCGTCGCCGAGATCCGCGCCGCCGGCGGCGCGGCGGTCGCCAGCGCCGACGACGTGAGCGACTTCGGCGGCGCGGAGCGTTTGATCCGCCAGGCCATCGACGCCTTTGGCGGGCTCGACGTCGTCGTCAACAACGCAGGCATCCTGCGCGATCGCATGCTCGTCAACATGACCGAGGCGGAGTGGGACGCGGTCGTCCGGGTGCACCTCAAGGGCACCTTCGGTCCGGCCCACTTCGCCGCGGCCTACTGGCGCGATCGGGCGAAGGCGACCGGCAAGGGCGTCGAGGCGCGCATCATCAACACCACCTCGGTCTCGGGCATCTACGGCAACGCCGGCCAGACCAACTACGGCGCGGCCAAGGCGGGCATCGCCGCCCTCACGATCATCGCCGCCCGCGAGCTCGGGCGCTACGGCGTCACCGTGAACGCCGTGGCGCCCGGCGCGCTCACGCGCATGACCGAGGACCTCGGCATGGGGCGGGGCGGCGAGGAGGAGCGCGCGGCGATGCATCCGCGCTGGATCGCGCCGATCGTCACCTGGCTCGCGAGCACGAGCTCGTCGCACGTGACGGGCAAGGTGTTCGAGGCGTCCGGGCGCGTGCTCGCGATCGCCGAGGGCTGGCACCGCGGGCCGACCGTCGCTCCGATCGACGACCCGACCGCGATGGGGCTGGCCGTCGACGACCTCTTGCGCCGGGCGCGCAAGAACGCCGGCATGGACGGGCAAGACCTCGACTGAGCCTTCGCCGTTTGCGGCGCGCGGGGTCGAGAGCCGCGGGTGATTGGGCCGGGCCACGCCGGTGCGCGTGTCGAACCTCCCGCCGCCGCGCGCCGGGCGCGGCCGAGCCCCCGCGGAGCCCGGAGCGCCCGGCGTGTCCGGCCGTCAATCCCAGGTGATGTCGGCGGGGTCGCGCGAGAGGTGCCCGAGCGCGTCCTTCCAGCGGTACAGGATCAGCGTGTCCATCACCTCGGAGCCCTGCCCGCGCCGCTTGGCGT
>CAZGUU010000187.1:0-10756 GCA_964529315.1 uncultured Enterobacteriaceae bacterium | reverse complement strand
GCAAGCCACCGTGCCGCCGCTGAACGGACGGCGGGCCTGGCGCGGCCTGCCGCCGCGCATCGCCGGCGGCGGAAACGAAAAGAGCGGCGCAAGCCGCTCAGGCCTGCGCCGCCCGTCACGATCGGCCGGTGTCGTGCCCCTGGGAGCCGGCCGTCGCGCCGGCTCCCAGGGGGATGCATCCTAGTAGGAGAAGATCGAGTACTTGCCGTTGCAGCTCAGGTCGCGGGTCACGTTCTCGATGGAGACGATCCAGGTGCCGCTCGGTAGAGGCGACGTGTTCCGGCCGACCTTGTAGTTGTAGTTCACGATCGGGTCGCGCTGCGTGTCCGACTGTGGCACGGCGCGCCAGTCGGTGCTCGGCGGCGGCGTCACGGTCAGGCGGAACCAATCGCACTGATCCGGGCTTTCCTCGGCGGCGTTGAAGTTCACGACGTTCGTCGTGCCCACCGGCACGCAGTAGACGTGCATCTCGCCCGGCTCGAGACCGATGTTGGTCAGCGCTCGCCAGCCCGTGTACCCCTCCCTGGTGGTCAGCGGCAGGACGCCCTCCGGGCAGTCTTGGGAGGTCGAGACGGTCGGCGCCGGCGTCTTGTTCGGTGCAGGTGTGGGCGTGGGCGTCGGCCCGCTGGTGCACGAGGCGCAAGCCACGCAGGTGTCGCCCGTACCGCACGAGCTGGCCAGGGCCGTGTCGCAGAACTCGCCCTGGTCGACTTTTCCATTGCCGCAGCTTCCGGCCGCGATGAGATCTTCGAGCGGCGCGCACCCGGTCAGCTGCCAGGAAACCGATCCGTCCGTGTTGCGGACCTTCCTCAGGTCGCCGCAGGTCGCGTTGCCGACGACGAACGGCGCCGCCATGGCGGACGCCGCAGCGATGACGATCGCGCCGACCATCGCAGGAGCCACCAGCACCCTCGCCCAGTTCCTATTCATCCCATCCTCCTCACGGGTGGTTCCGGTTGGTCGGGCCCCCCACCAGGGGCGACGCTACTGGCCCGGAGGGCCATTTGTCAAACATCCCCGCAGCCACCGCCACCTCGGCCGGGCGATCGGCGCGCTCGTCGGCTGTACCGGTCGATACCATCCTCTAGCAACCGGCGTGCAAGCGCCTTAGAGAGGCGAAACCCAACGGATCCGAGGCTGCGCGTTGCGGCACCGGATGCCGGAGGATGGCTCCAGCGGCAATATTCGGTCGCACGGAGCGTTGCGTTGCCGATCCGCATCGAGGTGGCGCGTCTGGAAACCAAAGCCGCCAATCGATAAAGCGGGCGGCCTGTGGAGGGGAGCTTTGATGCCTGCTCGTCGACGAATCGCCCTTGCCGTGCTCTCGGCCGTGCTGTTGGCGGCCTGGCCCCTGCGGGCCCCGGCCGTCGCGGCCGAGCCCGGTGCATTGCCCGGTGACGTAGCAGTCAAGGTCGGCGACGAGCAGATCTCCAGGGCGGACCTCGAGGCGGTGCTCGCATACGAGCCGGCGCCTCTGCTGCAGCGCATGCGCGAGGACGACAACTTCGCTCGGATCTTCGCCGTGCGCTGGTTTCACGCCGAACTGTTCGCGCGTGCCGCACAGGACGACGGCCTCCTGGCCCGCAAGCCAGGGCTCGGAGCTGCGGCGGCAGACCTCGGGCGCAACCTGCTGGCGAGCGAGTACATGCGGGAGATGGTCGAGGTCGAGCAGGAGCCGACCGAGACGGAGATCAAAACCTACTACTCGATGAACCCCGAGCTCTGCACGCCGCCCAAGCGCTTCCATCTCGCGCGCCTGGGGGTCGAGGTGGCCCAGCGTGCTTCGGAGGCCGAACTCGAGGGAGCGAAGAAGCGCCTCGGCGAGATGCAGTCCAAGCTCGCGGCGGGCGTGCCCTTCGGCCAGGTGGCCGACGAGCTCTCCGACCTGCCCAGCAAGGAGAGCGGGGGCGACGTCGGCTGGCTCACGGCCGAGGAGCTGGGCAAGGACGAGGGTTCGGCCGCGCTCACCCGCCTGGCGCCAGGGACGACCAGCGAGGTGATCCGGACCCGGCGCGGACAAGAGATCTTCCGCATGCTCGAGGTCGAGGAGGGCAAGCCGAAGAGCCTCGAGGAGTGCAAGCCGCTGATCGTCGCGCGCATCAAGAAGGAGTATGCGTCCGCCGCGCGCCAGCGGCGCGCCGACGAGCTGGTCAAGCGCTACGGCGCGTCGATGAACCTCGATGCGTTCCTGGCGGCTGCGCGGGCTGCGCGCGCCGTCCTGCCGAGCCCGGCGGCGTCGCGCGAGACGGAGCCCGCGCGGCCCTGAGGAGAATGGCCTCCCTGCCGAATGCCGCGTCGCCAGAGCGAATCCTGCGAGCGAGCGGGCTCGGCAAGGCCTATCTGCTCGGTCGCTCCAGGCTGCGTCCCTTGATGCGACGCCTCGTGCGGGGCGGGGACGAGGCGTCCGCGCCGGGTGCGTTCTGGGCGGTGCGCGAGGTCTCGGCGGAGCTGGCGCACGGCGAGTCGCTCGGGGTGATCGGCCGCAACGGGTCAGGCAAGTCGACGCTGCTGCGCCTGCTGGCAGGCGTGAGCCGGCCGACGCAGGGGCGGGTCGAGATCGGCGGGCGCATGGGGTGCCTGCTCGACCTGGGCGTCGGCTTCCATCCCTTGGAGACCGGACGGCAGAACGCCGAGGGCTGGCTCGTCCTGCTCGGTGGGCTGTCGCGCCGCGAGGCACGGCAGGCGGCGCGCGAGGTCGAGCGCTTCGCCGAGGTCGGCCCGTATTTCGACCGCCCTCTGCGTACCTACTCGGCGGGCATGCAGGTGCGCGTCGCCTTCGCGACCGCGACCATGCTCGAGCCGGAGCTGCTGGTCGCCGACGAGGTCCTGGCGGTCGGCGACGAGGCCTTCCAGCACAAGTGCGACCGCTTCTTCGATCGCTTCCTGGCGCGCGGCGGGAGCCTGGTCCTCTGCACCCACGACCTCTCCCAGGCGCAGCGTCTGTGCGAGTGGACGCTGTGGCTGGACGGCGGGCGGGTGGCCGAGTGCGGCGAGACGCGCGAGGTGGTGCGCCACTACCGCGAGCACGTGGGCAGCGCACCCGCCGGCGCCGCGGACGAGGGCGAGGCCGACGCGGGTGCGCGCCACGCGCCCGGAGAGCCCTCGGGCCTGGCCTTCGAGGTCGTCGACCTGCACCTGCGCGACGAGTGGGGCGCCGAGGTACGCCTGCTCGCGCCCGGCTCGACCGTGGTCGTGACCGCCGACGTGCACGCGCCGGCGGCCGTGCCGCACCTGCACATCGGTCTGGTGCGCGAGGACATGACGCCGGTCTACGGGGTCTCGAGCGACATGGACGGTGCCGTGCCGGCCGACCTGGGCGGCGGGCGGTATCGCTATCGCCTGACCTTTCCCCGCCTGCCGCTGTGCGCCGGGCGCTATCGCCTGCGTGCCCATGCCCTCGACGAGACCGCGACGCGCCTCTACGACACCGTCGAGATCGACTTCGCCGTGGAGGGCGACGACGGCGATCTGGGCCTGGTGCGGTTTCCCTTCCCGTGAGCCCGAGCCGTGCGAAGCGAGGATCGATGAAGCTCTTGACCGTGATCGGAACGCGCCCCGAGGCGATCAAGATGGCTCCGGTGATCGCCGAGGCGCGCCGCCGTGGCTGCCGAGTGGCGGTTTGCGCGACGGCCCAGCATCGCGAGATGCTCGACCAGGTGCTCGAGCTGTTCGGCATCGTCCCCGAGCACGATCTCGACTTGATGCGCCCAGACCAGTCGCTGGCCGACCTGACGGCGCGCGCGGTGGCGGCCCTCGACCCGGTGATCGCTGCGCAGCGGCCGGACTGGCTGCTCGTCCAGGGCGACACGACCACGGCGATGGTCGGAGCGCTCGCGGCCTTCTTCCGGCGGGTGCCCGTCGCGCACGTCGAGGCCGGCCTGCGCACCGGCGACCTCGCCCGTCCGTTCCCCGAGGAAGCCAACCGGCGCATCGTCGACGTGCTGAGCGCGGCGCACCTGGTGCCGACGCAGGGCGCGCGCGACGCGCTGCTCGCGGAAGGGTTTTCCGCGGCCTCGCTGCACGTCACGGGCAACACGGTGGTCGACGCACTCGAGGCGACGCGCCGCATGCCGTGTCCTCCCGAGGAGCTGGCCGGCGTTCCACCGCTCTTGCCCGGGGAGCGGCTCGTCGTCGTCACGGCGCACCGCCGGGAGAGCTTTGGCGCCGGCATGCGCGGCATCGCCAGGGCGCTGCGCCGCATCGCCGAGGGCCACCCCGACGTGCGCATCGTCTATCCGCTGCACCCCAACCCAAACGTGCAGAGGCCGATGCGCGAGATCCTGGCCGGCGCGGTGCGCGTCCACCTGATCGCGCCGCTGCGCTACCTGCCCTTCGTCCACCTGATGGCGCGCGCCCACCTGATGATCAGCGACTCCGGCGGGGTGCAGGAGGAAGCCCCCTCCCTGGGCGTGCCCGCGCTCGTGCTGCGCGAGACCACCGAGCGCCCCGAGGCGGTGGTCGCGGGCGCGGTGCGCCTGGTCGGGGTCGACGAGCACGCGATCGTCTCCGGCGCGGCCGAGCTGCTCGATGATCCGGCCGCGCACGCTCGCATGGCCCGGGTGGTGAACCCCTACGGCGACGGACGGGCCGCGTCGCGCATCGTATCGGTCCTGCTCGGCGAGGCTTTCGAGCCCTTCGTGGCGTCGGCGGCTTCGTGCGCCCCGTCCGCGGGGCGCGCCGGGGCGGATGCTGGCGCCACCCCGACCCTGGACGACGGGCGATCCGGGTGAGCGGCGCGCCGGGCATGGCGGCGGCCGCCGGCGTGCTGGCGACGAGTGCCATCGTCGCCGTGCGGCGCCCGGCGTGGACTCTGCCGTTGCTGCTGGTGGCGCTCTCGCTGCGCCTGCCGCTCGGGGAGCTGGCCGAGATTCCGACCCTGGTCCTGCTCGGCTCGCTGGCCGGCCGCGCCCCGGCGATCGCGCGGGCCGCCGCACGCGAGCGTGTCGCCAGCGCGGCGCTGCTCGGCCTGCCCCTGTGGGTCCTGCTCTCGATGCTCTGGGCGAGCCAGCCCTGGTTCACCTGGCACGAGCTGGGCAAGTGGCTCGCCCTGTCGTCGGCGGCGCTGCTCGCCCTCGCCGAGGAGCGCGAGGATCCGCGCCCGCTGATCGCGGCCGCCTGGCTGGCGATGGCGCTCCCCGCGGGCTGGGCGCTGGCCGAGCGCCTGCACCTCGTCGCACCGCTCGGCGATCCCGAGACCCTCTACTGGCGGCTGATCGACCACGAGGGAACGGTTCGCGGCCGGGCGCTCTTCTACCACCCCAATCGCCTGGCGGAGTTCGTCGAGCAGATCGGGCTGCTGCTCGTCGCGTGCGCGGTCCTGGGCCCGCTGCGCTGGCTGTGCGCCGCCGGCGCAGCGCTGGCCGTCGCCGGTACCTGGGCCAGCGGCTCGACGGCGGGCTTCGCGACGATGGCCGGCGGCGGAGGGCTGGTCGCGGCGGTCCTGGGCGTCTGGCGGGCACGGGGCGAGGTGGCGCCGCGCTGGCTCGCCCGCCTGCCGCGACCGGGCAGGATGGGGGTCGCGCTCGCGCTTCTCGGCGCGGCGATTGTCGCCGCCGTGGTCACGGCCCAGCTCGCGTTTCGGGTGCACGGGGGCCTGGGTCCGCGCGCCACGGTCTATCGGTACGCCTGGCAGGTCATCGAGCAGAACTCCTGGCTCGGACTGGGCGGCGGCAACTGGCCGCTCGCCGTCGGGGCGGCGCCGCTCAACGTGAGCCGATTCTGGTACCAGGTGCACACGCACTCGCTGCCCCTGCAGCTCTGGGTCGAGCTCGGTGCGCTCGGGCTGCTCATCGCCGCGGCGCTGTTCGCCGTTCCCATCGGGCTCGCTCTGCGCCGCATCGCGAGCTGCCCGGCGCCGTGGCGTGGGCTGGCGGCCGGGAGCGCGGCCGGTGTCGCCGGCCTGCTTGCGCACGACGTCGTCCACTACTTCCTGCGACAGCCGGCCGACGGCATCTTGACCGGCGTGCTGCTCGGGCTGGCCGTCTACGCGGGCTCGCGCAGGGAGGGCCGCGCGGTCCGCGAGGCTCGAATCCTCGGGGGCTCGCCCGCGGAGCGCGCCCCGGTGATGGATGCCGCGCCTGAGGAGGGCGAGGGCGCGCCCGGGCGAGCGGGCTGAGATGCGCCTGGGGATCGTCGGCCCGGCCCCTCCGTGGCGCGGTGGGATCGCCCTCCACACTGCGGAGATGGCGGCGGCGGCCCGCGAGCTGGGCCACGAGGTCGCGGTGGTCTCCTACCGTCGCCTCTATCCGGTGGCACTGTTTCCGGGCCGCTCGCAGCTCGAGCCGGGCGCTGCACCCCCCGACCCCAGCGATCCGAGCGCTGCGCCGCTGATCGACTCCCTCGACCCGCGCACCTGGATCGCCGCCGGCCGCAGGGTGGCGCATCTCGCACCGGATCTGGTCGTGGTGCAGCGCTGGCACCCGTTCTTCGCACCGGCGCTGGCCACCGTGGCCCGCGCGGCGCGCGCGCGGGGTTGCCGGATCGCGTGGATGGTGCACAACGCGAGCCCCCACGAGGGAGGTGGGGTGTCGTGGCGCCCGCTGCTTCGCCTCGGCATCGGGCGCCGTGATGTATGCTTGACGCACGCCCGATCCGAGGCGCGCAGGCTCGAGGATCTGGGCATCGCGGCGCGCTGCGTGGTGCTGGCGCACCCGGCGCCCGCCTCTCTGGTCCGAGGGGCGAGCCCCGCGAATCCGCGAGCGGCCCGCCGGGAGCTCGGCTTGGGCGGGGACGAGGTCGTCTTTCTCTTCTTCGGCTACGTGCGCCACTACAAGGGAGTCGACACGCTGCTCGAGGCCTTGGCGCTGCTGCCCGAGGCCGGGCCGCCGTGGCGCGCCATAGTCGCCGGCGAGTGGTACGTCGATCGCGCCGCGGCCGACCGAAGGGTGGCTCACCCGTCGCTCGCCGGACGGGTGCAGATCCTAGACCGCTACGTGCCGAGCGACGAGCTCGCCCGGCTGTTCGCGGCCTCGACCGTGGTCGTGCTGCCGTACCGCTCGGGAACCCAATCGGGCGTCGTACCGCTGAGCTACCTTTACGGACGCCCAGTCGTGACCACGCGCGTGGGGGGGCTCGCCGAGGCGGTCCGCGACGGGGAGACCGGCCTGCTGGTGCCGCCGGAGAACCCCGCTGCCCTGGCAGAGGCGCTCGAGGAGGTGCGACTCGGGCGAGCCTTCTCCCCGGCCGCGATCGGATCCCTGCTGGAGGGGCTCTCCTGGTCGGCCTTCGTGCGTGCGCTGGAGGAGATCGTGGACGAAGTGCGTGGCGGCGGCGACGCCGCGGAGCCTGGCTGATGCCCGGCAGGTGCGCCTTGCGCCCCTTGCGGCGGCGTGGTTCGTGAGCTCGCCGTGGATGCGGCGGCATCGGGTGCTCGTGCGGTCTTGGCAGACCGGCTGCTTGCGCGCTGGCTCTCCGATCTCGCCACGACGGCCGGCTGCGCCGGCGCTCTCGCCTGGTGGAGCAGCTTTGCCCTGGGCGCCATCTCGCTGCGCGCCGTCGCCTCGTGCCTGGCCCTGGTGCTCTTGGCGCGCCTGGCTGGGGAGGTCGTGCTCGGTGCGCTGCGGATCGACGATGCGAGCCGAGGCTACGTCGACGCGGCCGCCGCGCTGCTCGTCGGCCTGGTCGCGCTGAATCTGGCGCTGCTCGGCGCCGCGCTGCTGCTTCCCTGGCGGATCGGCGTCGACGCGGCGCTGGTCGGAGCCATGGTCTTGGTCGCACGCGGGATCATGGGCGCGCGCGCGCCCGGTCGGATGCTCCCTGTCCGGGCCTCCGTGGCGTCCCTTGCGGCCCTCGCCGTCAGCCTGGCCGCGGCGACGCTCTGGTCCAGCTCGGCGCTGCCCGCCTTCGTCGGCACCGGCGAGGCGACGATCTTTCGCCCCTGGACGGATGCCTTCTACCACGCGACCTGGCTCAGCCGGCTGCGCGATGCGCCGGACCTGGCCCACCTGGGCAACAACCTCCTCGACCGGGCTCCGTTCTCCTACTTCCCCTTCGGCAGCTACGCGCTGCCGGCCGCCCTCTCGGCGCTCGCCTCGATTCCCTCCGTCGCGGCGATCGCCTCGCTGTGGATCCCGATGGGAGTCCTGGTGAGCGGGCTGGCGGCCTTCGTTCTGGTCCGGTCGTGGTGGGGCGAGCTGGCCGGGCTGGGTGGCGCGGCGGCAGTCCTGCTGCTGCCCGACGGATCGTACTACGGCCTGGCCAACCCCGCCCTCGGCTACCATTGGATCCTGCAGGTCTCGAGCGCCTCCGCTTGGGGAGACGCCCTGGGAGCCCTGGCGCTGTGCTCGACCATGGCCGGCTGCCGGCAGCAGAGGCTCACGCCGATCGCCGCCGGCTGGGCGCTCGCCGGCACGCTGGCGCTGTTCAAGGTGCAGGCGTTCGTCGCCGCGGGCGCGCTGGTCGTCCTCTATCCGGCGTTCTTCACCTGCGGCTGGCCGATGCGGCGGCGCTGGCCGGTGCTCGCCGCGGCGGGCCTCCTCGTCGTGCTGGGCGCGGCCGTGCTGGGCGGCGCGATCCCAGTCCCGGTGCTGCGGCTCGACGGCAGCGGGGCACGCGACTTCCTGCGGTCGATGCTCACGGACCAGCCCGCGGGGTTCTGGCGCGATGCCTTCTCCGGCCTCGCGGCCGACACCGCGCCGCTCGCCCTGCTCGCGCAGGGATCCGCCTACCTCGGGCTCGCCGTGCTCGGGATCGGTGGGGTGGCGGCGCTTCTCGTGCTGGTGCCGTCGTGCTGGAGGCGGAGCGGGCGAGCGGGCGAGGCGCTCCTGCCGGTGCTCGTCCTGCTGCTCTTCGTGGTGTTCTCGCTCGGCTTTGCACCCAACCGCTCGGGCTCCCACACGGCCGACGCCATGCTCCACCGCCAGCTCCCCTGGGCGTACTTCGTGATCGCCGCCTGGGTCGGCGGGCAGGTCTTCACCCGGCTCGACGCCTACTCTGGCCGGCGGCGCGGTGCGGGCGCGCTCGCCGCTGGGGCCCTGCTGCTCGGCGGCTTGGTCTTCGTCGCGCATGCCGGGCGCGATGCCCAGCGCCGCACGCAGTGGGCCGGCGAGTTCGCCGATCGCGCATTCCCCGCGGGCCTCGTCGCCAGCGCGCTCTACCTGCGCGAGCACAGCCCACCCGGAGCCGTGATCCAGGACTCGCGCGGTGACGCGACGCTCCTGGTCACGGCGCTCTCGGAGCGGCGCAGCTGGCTCGCGGAGCCCCTGCTGGTCGACTTCCGCCGGGTCACGCCCGAGCTCTACGCCGAGCGACGGCTGTCGCTCGAGCGACTGCGCGGCCTCTCCGACGAGCAGCAGCTGCGAGCGCTCGCCCGCTCGCTCGGCCTCGACTTCTTCGTGCTCCACCCCGGCGACGACGTCGCCTGGCCGCAAGGCTTCCTCGAGCAGGCGCCGTTCGCCTCAGGTGGCTACCGCGTGCTGCGCTTCTAGAAGACGCCCGGTCACCATCGAGCGCCCGGCCCGGGGCGCGCGCTGGTGGCCGACGCCGCTGGCTCGGAGCGGGCAGGGTACACCGCCGCCTGCGCAATGGAGTTGGTCGTTCCCCGCTGACGACTCGAAGGGCGATCTTCGTGGGCGAGCCCGTCGTCTTCGACGAGGCGGTGTCCGACCAGGCGGTGGCTCGGGCGCCAGAGTTGGGCTAGAGGCCGCGTGTGCGCATCGCCCTGGTCGTGCACGGGTATCCGCCGCTCGAGGTGGCCGGCGTCGAGCTCGTCGCCCGGGAGCACGCCGTGGCGCTGGCCGGCCGCGGCCACGAGGTGCACGTCTTCGCTCGCGACTATCGCGCGGCGGCACCCGGTGCGGTGCGCGACGAGCGCGTCGACGGCATCGCCGTGCGGCGCGCGACGCCCGGTGGCGCGAGCGCCGCGAGCTTCGCCGACCTCTACGACGGCGATGGTTTCTCCGCGGCCTTCCGCGACTTCCTGCGCGAGGTCCGCCCCGAGGTGGTGCACTTCCAGCACCTGGTGATGCTCTCGCTGCGCCTGCTGTACGAGGCACGCGACGCCGGTGTGCCGTCGGTCCTGTCGCTGCACGACGCCTACTACCTCTGCCACCGGCTCTTCCTGCTCGACCGCGAGGGGCGGCGCTGTCCTGGCCCGGATGGCGGGCTGCGCTGCGCGGACTGCCTGGCGGAGCTCGGCGCGGGCGACCAGGTCGGCGCGCGCTTCGACGCGATGGCCCGCGCCCTGGCGGTGCCCGCTGCGCTGATCGCGCCGTCGCGCTCGCTCGCGGCTCGCTACGAAGCCGAGATGCCGTTTCTCGCCGGGCGCATCGAGGTGCTCGACCCGGGGATGGCTCGCGCGCCCGAGCGGCGAGGCGATCGATGCCGCGGCCGCGGCATGCCGGGCGCTCCCCTGCGCCTGCTCTTCGTCGGGCCGTGGCTGCCGCACAAGGGGCTCGACCTGCTGGTCGACGCCGTCGCCGCGCTCGAGCCGTCGCGCTACTGCCTGGCGATCCACGGCACGCCGGTCGTCGGCAGCGAGGGCTACGTCGAGCGCCTGCGTGAGGCGACGCGCGGCCTTCCGGTCGACTGGCGGGGGTCGTTTTCGGCCGGCGAGCTCACCGCGGTGCTCGACGCGGCCGACGTTCTCGTGCTGCCGTCGCGTTGCGACGAGTCCTACTCGCGGGTGGTGCGCGAGGCGCGCGCCGCGGGGCTCGCGGTCGTCGGTCCCGCCACGGGGGGTCCCGCGGAGGTGCTGGCCGACGGCCGCGACGCGCTGCTCGTCGCGCCGGGCTCGAGCGATGCGCTGCTGGCCGCCCTG
>CAZGUU010000186.1:0-10781 GCA_964529315.1 uncultured Enterobacteriaceae bacterium | reverse complement strand
TCGCCGCTCGCCGCTCGCCGCTCGCCGCTCGCCGCTCGCCGGCGAGGCGGTGGCAAGTCGGCAGTGAAGGCGGCAGGTACGGGCGGCGCCAGGCATTCCACGAGCGGCAGGAGGGAAATCTCGATGAGCGGGAGCAGATCGAGCCGGCCCAAGTCCGGCGGGTGGGGCCGTGGCTGCGGAGCCGCGAGCGAGGGAGCACGGAGGGCGCCAGCCCGCCGATGCCCGCGGATCCGACCGCTGGCAGCGGTCGCGCTGGCCGCCGCCGCGGCGATCGCGCTCGCCGGCGCGGCGGCGGCGGCGGACGTGAAGGTCAGCTATCGCGTCGATGCGAAGGCGCTCAAGAGCGGCACGCCCGCCGGCACGCCGCTCACCTTCCAGCTCTACAGCGACAGCACGTGCGCGGCCCTGGTCAAGTCGGAGGTGGTGAGCGCCGAGGGCGTCTCGATGATCGAGCAGCTCAAGCCCATCAAAATCAAGTCGGGGCCGAAGCCCCCCGGCGCGGCGGACATCGGATACACGATGGCCGGAGTGACGCCCCAGCCGGCCTTCTACCTCGAGGTCACGGGTGCGGGCATCGTCCCGATCGGCGGCGCCTGCCAGCTCCAGACGGCCTCGATCGGCGGAACCGTCGCGCCGGAGCCGCCGGTTCCGCCGTCGCCACCCACCTGCGGGCCGGACGCCGTCAAGGTCGGGGATCTCTGCGTCGATAAGTACGAGGAGAGCCTGTGGGACATTCCCGCAGGACAGACAGCGGTGATCCAGCATGTGAAGGATGGAACTGCCACCTTGGCTGAGCTGACCGGGGCGGGGGCGACACAGATCGCGGCCACACAGGGCGCTCCGACGTACTCGTGCAGCCCGGCGATTCCCGGGACGTTTCCGGCCAACGGCGGCTACACCGCGCCGCTCTACGCGGCGTCCATTCCCGGTGTGGCGCCGACGGCTTGCTTGAGCGCTTATCAAGCGTACTACGCGTGCGAGCTCTCGGGGAAGCGCATGCTGACCAACTCGGAGTGGCTCGCAGCCGCGACCGGGACCCCCGACCCGAACACGGATAACGGAACGAGCGACTGCAACACGGGATCGCCTGGCACGCCGACCGGCCAGCCGAGCAGCACCGGCTCGCGCTCCTCCTGCGTGTCGACGGCCGGTATCTATGACGCGGTGGGGAACGTGGAGGAGTGGACGCGCGAGCCGTCCTACATTCCGACAACCTTTGATGCTTTCGGACTCAGCACACTGACCCCGCCCGGAGCGTGGATCCACGGCGGTGCCTGGTACATCGGCACGGGTGCCGGGGTCGGGTACGCGGTCCAGTACGATCCGCTCAGCCAGTCCGACTTCATCGGGTTCCGCTGCGCCCGGTAGGCGGTGGGCGGCCGTCGCCCCCAGTCGTCCCGGGCTTTGGCAGTTTGATGATTTGATGCTTGTCGATCCGCGGGCGGGGCGGGCGTAGCCCGCTCGCCTGCGGATCGCGGGCGAACGGAGGGCCGTCCGTGCCGCGACAGGCCGCCGATCTGATCCCGGTCGTGCAGCGCTCGTACGACCTCTGCGCCGGGCTCTGCGAGCAGGTCACCCGCTTCCCCCGCGCGCAGCGCGGGCTCCTCGGCCGCGCCATCCTCGACGACGGCCTCCAGCTCCTCACCCTCCTCACGGTGGCGAACCGCCGCGAGCGAAAGCGCGAGGGCCTCGCCGAGGCGAGCGGGCGGCTCGACGCGCTGCGCGTCGGCCTGCGCCTGAGCAACCGGATGGGCTGGCTCTCGAACGGCGGCTACGAGCGCCTCACGTTCGTCGCCGACGAGGTCGGGCGGATGCTCGGCGGCTGGCTCAAGTACGAGGCGCGCCAGGGCGAGCTGCCCCTGGAAGCCGCGGCTCGGGGAGGCGGATCGCCGGAGGGGAGCGGGGCTGGAGAGCGCGGCGAATCCGCAGCGCCTTCGTCCGAGGCAGCGCCGGCTCGGGCAGCCGACCCGGGTCCCGCCCACCCTGGCGCGGCAACGGCGCGACGGCGGGTCGGCGGCGTGCGCTACACGATGACCAGTCCGACCATCGACCGCTACCTCCGCGTCAAGCTTGAGCATCCAGAGGCGGTGGTCTTCATCGCGGTCGGCGCGTTCTTCCAGACGTTCTTCGAGGACGCGCTCTTCTGCAACCGTACGGTCCGGCTCGCGCTGCGCGACATGGCAGCGGACTCCGAGCCGGAGAAGATCCCTGCGTGCGGCTTCCCGCGCGGCAGGCTCGAGAAGTTCGCGGGCCTGCTCCAGCAGGCTGGACGCGCGGTGCACGCGGAGTAGGGGCGTGGGCCAGAACCGGAGCGTGGATCCACGGCGGTGCCTGGAACAACGGCACGAATGCCGGGGTCGGGAACGCGAACCAGAACGATCCGCTCAACCAGAACAACAACATCGGGTTCCGCTGCGCCCGGTAGGCGGTGGGCGGCCGTCGCCCCCAGTCGTCCCGACCGCAAGGCGCTGCATGCAGCGCGCTGGCGGTGGCTCGCTCGCGCCGGCTTCACGGAGCCGGCGCCCATGCCCGCGGGACGACAGGCCCATGTCCCTCGTCTGCTCGATCCCCGGAGCCGGGTGAGGAGGCGAAATACAAACCGGCCCCGGCCCGGCTGGTAGGCCAGCCGCTCGAGCCTCTCGACGGCCGGCTCGAACGTCGGGCCGGGGCCGACCCGTCACGTCGCGGGTGCGTTGCTCGATCCGCCCGCGAGCTGGAGGAGGCGCCACGCACCGGGCCAGGAACCTCTTCGACCGAGTCGTCGCCTTCGACGACCTGAAACGCGCCTACCATGGCGCGCGGCGCGGGCTGCGCACGCGGTACGAGGTCCAGGCGTTCGATGTGGACCTCGAGCCGAACCTGTGGCGCATCCGCCGCGAGCTCGTCGCCGGGGAGTACCGCTGGGGCGACTACCGCCGCTTCCGGATCCGCGACCCCAAGCCGCGCGAGATCCGCGCCGCGCCGTTTCGCGACCGCGTCGTCCACCACGCGATCGTCAACCACATCGACCCGCTGGTCCGCCGCCGGCTGATCGCAGACACGTACGCCTGCATCCCCGAGCGGGGCACGCACCGCGCCGTGCTGCGCTTGCGCTCCTTCGCCCGCGCGCGCGGCTGGCAAGGCCACGTCTTCCAGGGCGACATCAGGAGCTACTTCGCGTCGGTCGACCACGCGGTCTTGGGCGGCCTGCTCCGGCGAGTCGTCGGCGACCGCCGCCTGCTCGCGCTGCTCGACTCGCTGATCCACCACGGCGCCGAGTTGCCCGGCCGCGGCATGCCGATCGGCAACCTGACGAGCCAGCTCTTGGCCAACCTCTACCTCGACTCGCTCGACCACTTCGTCAAGCAGGAGCTCCGCGTCCCGCACTACGTCCGCTACATGGACGACTTCATTCTGCTCGTCGACTCCGCCAGCGAGGCACGCCAGCGGCGCGCCGAGATCGAGGGCTTCCTGCGCGAGCGGCTCCGCCTCACGCTCAACCCTCGCCGCATCGTGATCGCGCCGCTCGCCTGCCCGCGCGACTTCCTCGGCTACGTGCACCACGCGGGCGGCCGCGTGCGCGTGCGGCGGCGCAGCGTGCGCAGGCTCTGGCGCCGCATCCCGCTGCTTGCGGCGCGGCTCGAAACGGGCGACCTCGCGTGGGCGAGCGCGCGCTCGTCGCTCGCCAGCTGGCAGGGGCTCGCCCGCTACGCCGACGCGTTCCGCCTGTCGCGCGCGATCTTCACCCAGCGCGACGTGCGCAACCTCGGCAAGCGCCTGCTGCTGCAAGCCACGGCCCCTCCATCCTCGGTCGACCACGCTGCGCCGCAGGGCCTGGCGCGCCGGACCGCCGCCGGCGGTTGCTGATGGGCGAGGTCGGGCGGCTCACGCCCGCTCGCCGGCAGGAGGCCGCTCCCTGCCCTCGCCCGCTTGTTCGCGCAGACGGCACCAAGTAACGTGCCAACGGTGCCTGTCTATCTCGACACCAGCGTACTCAATCGGCCATTCGACGATCTCCGTGCGCCGCGAGTGCGTGAGGAAGCCGAAGCCGTGGCGAAGCTGGTGACCGCCATCGAAGAGCGACGCGCGATCCTCGTGACCTCGGAGTACTTGGCGTTCGAGGTGAGCCAGAGCCCGTACCCCGACCGGCTGGCGCAGGTCCGATCGGTGCTTCGGCTGCCCGGGTCGCGGTGCCCGCTGGGCCGCGGGTCGTGGAGCGCGCGAAGGTGCTGGAGCGCGTAGGGCTACGGGGCCTCGATGCGTTGCACGTCGCGTCCGCGGAGGCGGGCCGAGTCGACATGCTGGTCACGACCGATGATCGGGTGGTGCGCGCCGTGCGCCGAGCAGGAGCCGACGTGACGGTTCCGGTCATCTCGCCGTTGAAGGCCCTGATCCGACTGCGCCGCGAAGAAGGAGGAGGTGCATGAAGAGCGACCGCCTGACCGATGCCGAGATCCGCGCGGAAGGCTGGGATGCGCTCGTGAAGCGCCTCGGCCCTTCCGGGGCTCTCCGCTTCACGATGCAGACGCAACGGAGGCACGGAGACTACACGGCTCGACGTCACCGCCTCATGGGAGCGCTGTCGGTCGATCAGCTCGTAGGCCAGATGCGGCGCACGCGATCGCCGCGGAAGTGAGCCCGCATGATACAAACCAGCCCCGGCCCGGCCGGTAGGCCGCCCACTCGCCCGGTCTGGAGCGCTTCGTCACCGCCGAGCTCGAGGAGATCGCCGGTCGCCCTCGCGCAAGCGCTGCCGCTTCACGACGGCGAGAGGAAGCGGCCGTAGCGCCGGCGGTACTCGGCGAAGAGCGCGCCGTGCTTCTCCGGGCTCAGGGCCAACGCCAGCCGCGCGCCCCGCGCGGCGGCGAGTGCTGACGGCTGTTCGGCGTGGAGGGTCAGCGTCATGAAGACACGGTGCGTGGTCGTCAACGATCGCATGCAGAAGAATTACATCTACTGGCTGACGGCGCCGGTCGGCAGAAGATTCCATGCCGATTTCAGACCGCAGCTGACGCCGAAGCAGATGCTGGCGCTGGGTGTGTTCGGTGGCAAGTACATGACCGATTGCCGCCGGGAATTCCCGGCCTCGTGGTTTCGTGGGGCCAAGCTGTGCTCCGCGCGTCACGACCCGAGGCTCAACTGCTTCGGTGTGAACGCATCCAAGCCGCTGAGCTACTGGGAGAAGAAAGGCTGGATCCACCCGCAAGACCCGCGCGGCTGGTTTCAGTGGTATTGCCGCTATTACCTCGGCCGGCGCGGTCCGGACGACGAGCGCCAGATCAAACGCTGGAAAGCGATGACACGTCACATCGCCCAGCTCGAGAAGTACTGCCGCCCGGGGGACGTGGAATGCCGGCGCCGGCAACGCCAGGCGCTGCTGCACTGGGCCTACGACAGCCGCAAGCTCTGAAGCAAGAGGGGGCGATCGCGAGCGACGACGGCGCGTCCGCCAGACGAACGCCGACGGCTGCCGGCGCGTGCGCACGTCGGGCGCGGGTGTGACGCCCGGCGGACCTCCGAACCGCGGTTCGCGATCGCTCACGATGCGGCCGCGGCGCGGGACATCGTCGCCCGAGGCTGCCGGGGTCCGATGCCGGCCAGGGGCTCGAGGGGCCAACCCGGCAGCTCTGGCGCTGTGAACGGAGTGAAGGTCAGACTTTCATTCTGCAGACCCCCGACGTTCGCGCCGCTCCTCCAGGCGGCCCCGGAGACGACCGCCCGAACGGAGAGCGTCGTCGTCTACGGTGGCGACCAGGCGCAGCGCCGTACGGACGCGCAGGTCGTGCCGTGGTCACGCGTCGCGAGCGCCGACTGGGCCGGGAGGTCGCGGGGCGACGACCGGCGACGGCGCTGATGCCGCCCGTCGAAACGCCTTGCTCGTCCCCGGCCGTGCGGACTGGAAGCCGCGGGACGAGCCCGTTTGCACCGCGCGCCCTTCATTCGGGGTCGCAGGGACCGTTGCAGGAGCTCTCGATCGTGCCACCGTCGCGGAGGAAGGCGGCGATCTGCGCGCCGGTCGTCTCGTTGCCGGTGCGTCCGTGCGCCCCGTTGTTGAATGAAGGCGCCAGGTTCTCGAGCGGCGGGATGCCGGACGCGCACTGCGTCCGGCTCGCGGGATCGCCGGCGCCCGGACACTGCGCGTCGCTCGTGCAGGCCTTCCCCGCGTCGGTCGTCCCCGGCGTGTGGCACCGGCTGCCGCCACGCTGCGGGTTCACCTCGACGAACGCCGAGCCCTCGAACGGGGCCGCCAGCTCCGGGATGCCGACGAAGCTCTGCGCCGCCGGCACCACCTGCGGGATTCCGAGCGAGCGCACCATGATCTCGGTCGCGACGTTCGACACCTCGCTGTCGTAAGTCGCCATGTGGACCAGGACCTCGTGCGGCTTCGGCGGGTCGGAGAGCGTCCCCGGCAGGACGTGCGGCAGGTAACCCTGCGGCTCGGCGCGGTCCCAGAGCTGCTGGATGAGCGGGAAGCAGAGGAGCTGGTCGAGCTTGTCCGGGTAGGTCCCGTTCAGGATCGCGAAGAACGGGTTGAAGTCGATGCTTCGGTGCAGCAGCGTCGAGTAGTTGGCCGCGGGAACGGCGAGGAAGCCGCGCTCGAAGTCCTCGGCGATCGCCATGATCGCGGCGCCCAAGATCCCGCCCTGGCTGCCGCCCGAGTAGAACACCTCTTCGGTGTCGATCACCGGCGCGCCGCCGACGCCGAGGTGGAACGCCGGGTCCGAGTTGAAGCCGTTCACCGGATCGGCGAGCAGGCGCCCGAGCAGCAGGTGGTGCAGGAAGCCCTGGTGCAGGCGCTCCGGGACGAAGTGGAAGTTCGAGAAGTCGGTGATTCCCGGCAGCACGCCGGGCGTCACGTCCGCGTCCGACATGCCTTGCATGTCCACCGCCGCGATCACGTAGTTGTAGCCGTTGGCGAGGTCGGACAGCGAGCCGAGCTGGTAGCGGTTGCCGAGCAGCCCGTGGCCCCACAGGCTCGCGCGCGCGGGCACCGCGCTCGGGTTCTGCGCCGCCACCGCGATGCGCGGCACGTGGGCGACCCACGGTACCGCCGCGTACCCGTTCTGTGCCGGCACGCCGTCGACGAGGTTCAGCCGCGAGCCTGGTGCGTCGGCGGTCATGAACAGCGGCGCTTGGAACGTGCCCTCGATGCGCGCGTAGATGCGTCCGTTGAAGCCGCTGCCGGCAGGGTCGCCCGTGTCGACGCTGGTCACGGTGAACGACGGCGTGCCGAGGGCGAACGCCTGGTCGCGGATCGAGACCATCCAGCCGGTCAGCGCCTGCGTGCTCGCGGTGGTGAAGTCCCAGGCGAGGATCAGGTCGTTTCGCGCGACGCCGTGCGCGTCGAGGCGGTCCAGCACGTCGTCCATCGCCGGACGTCGCGCCGCGAGCGCCGCGGCGCACGCGGCGCCGCACGCGAGGGCGATGTCGGCGTCGGGGATGCCGTCGCGCAGCGCGCGGAACGCGAGCCGGGCGGTGATCGGCGTGCCGTTGGTGTCGACCAGATCGCGGATCGCTACGAGATAGCGGGTGGCGTCGTCGAGCCGCTTGCCTGGCCTGACGATGAAGGTCTTCTTCTCGACGTCGTTCGTCTGCGCGTCCAGCTCCGCGAAGTGGATCACGCGCTCGCCGTCGTCGGCCTTCATGATGACGGTCGGGTGATCGGCGTCGAGCGAGCGCGCGTAGCTCCTGTGGAACGCGACGTTCGACGCGGTCAGGTCGACCGGGAAGCCGGTGTCGCGGAAAAGCGCGAGGATCATCGGGCCCGGGCTGAAGCCGTCGAGCGTGTTCCAGTCCGCCGGGTCGATGTGCTTGCCGCTCGAGTTCGCGGGCAGCGAGTCCTCGTCGTAGTGAACGCGCAGCCCCGTGGGCGTAGTCGGGTCCTCGTCCAGGAAGATCGACGACGGGTAGGGCAGGATGCAGCGCTCGTCGATCAGGAAGTCGCAGCGCGGGGCCGCGGTGCGGATCGTGAGGCCGCACAGCGACGAGCGCGGTCCAGGCTTGCGCAGTGCCTCGGCCGACGGCGTCCCGAAGCCCTGGTCGGCGAACGGCTGGTAAACGGCGCTCTTCCGGCAGCGGAGCGGGGCACCTTCGGCGCGTGCGTCGCAGCTGCTGACGCACGACGAGGCGCAGGTCCCGCCGCTGCGCACGACCACGCGCACCGCGTCCGGTGCGACGCCGGACGGGCCCAACGGGCCGAATGCGCGTAGCGCGATCTCGACGGTGTCCGCCTGGCTCCTCGAGTTGCGCAGCGTGATGCGGCCGTTGAGCGTGCCAGCGCGGTCGTAGCGCGTGGCGGTCGCGCTCGAGCGGAAGCGCGCCTGCGGCAGCGTCGTCGAGAACAGCACGTCGTCGGGGTCGTTCGCGTCGACGATCTGGATCGTGAGCCCGTCGGCACCGATCAGCACGTCGTGCCGGCCGCCCGGCAGGGTGACCGTGCCGCGGTAGCCGACGTCGCGTGCGGTGACGCTCACGCGCTGCGCGGTGCCGCCCCAGCAGTCGGCCGCGCCGCTGGGCCGGGCGAGACCGAGGGCGAGCAGAGCGGCGCAGGCCGCGAGGAGCAGCGTCGCGCGGGCGTGTGTCGGGGAGGTGGGACGACTTGCGTTCATGGGTTCCCTTCCGGGCGGCTCTGCCGCGAGCGAGGGGCCGACTATGGCGCGGTGGCTCCCAGCGGACAAGCACGAAACCTCGGTGGCGCCGCGCGCTGCGGTGCACGCTGCGAAGTCCTCCTCGAAGCGCGTTGCGACCGAGGGCGGCTCCTGCTCGTACTCGCTCACGAGCTGCACGCGCAGAGCCCCGGCGCGCCGCCGGCGACGGCGCCTCGTATGCGGCCTTCGCCCGCACCTGCACCTCGGGTCAGAGGGGCGTGTCTCGGCATGCAGCGGTGGTCGTCAGCCTCCTGGCGGCTCGGGACAGAGCCTCTCGAGTGGTGCCTCGACCATGCCGATGACGATTCCGCCGCTGGACGAGGATGCGATCCGGCACGGAGCCGATGCTCGAAAGTCGCTGCTTGCGCGCGGCGAACACATCGGCATGGCCGAGTCCTTGGCGGCCGGCGGCGCGGGAGTCGAGCATCGGGAGGAGGGTGGCGAGGCCGAGGAGCGATGCGCCGTAGTCGACGGTGGCCGTCCGGCGAAGGCTGTCGCTCTCCCCGGGGTGCCCCGCTCGCTGCGCAGCGTTCGGAGCCCCGATGCGTAGCAGCGAAACGCCCTCGCGCAACTCGGCCCGTGCGCCCGGCGCTTCTCGCGCGGGTGTACGGCGGCAAAGCGTCTGGTAGGCGCCTGCGCTGTCGACGCTGCGAGGACTGCGGCGCGAGGAGGATCCGAGCCATGAACGTCGTTCGCCGCATCACTTCGATCGTCGCCCTGGCGTGTCTCGCCGTCGTGCTCGGGCTGTCGCCAGCCGCGGCGGAGCTCGCCGACGGCGACACGCTGTCGAGCGCCAACTGGCAGGAGGGCGAGCGGCTGCTGCCGCCCGAGGTGCTCGAGCACTTCAAGCGCGGCGACTACTCGATGCAGGTCGTCGACCCCGCGCTGCCCAAGTACAAGTCGCTCGCCTGGCCGAGCGAGTTCAAGGAGGCGACCGAGGCCAACGCGGGCAAGTACAAGCTCGACCCGCGCGGCAACATCGTGAGCCAGGACGGCTCGCCGGCCGGCTTCATCATGGGCGCGCCGTTCCCCAAGATCGACCCCAAGGATCCGGACGCGGCGCGCAAGATCGTCTGGAACTACTACTTCAACCGCTGGTACGACGGCGACGGCCACTTCTACGCCAACGTCGATTGGCTGTCGCGCACCGGCGGGCTCGAGCGCCGCTTGGTCAACGACGCGCACTTCCGCTACTTCCAGGGTTGGCGCGGAGCGAAGAGCCTCGAGAATCCGCTCGACCTCCTGGTGCAGAACCGCGCCACCCTGGTCGAGCCGGCCGACGTGAACGGTACCTCGACGCTGGGCTGGCGCTTCCGCGATCCCGAGAAGCGCGACCAGAACTGGGCCTACGTCCCGGCCCTGCGCCGCGTGCGCCAGACCTCGCCGACCAACCGCTCCGACGGCATCATGGGCTCCGACCTGGCCGAGGACGACGGCCAGTACTTCGACGCCAAGATCGAGGACTTCGACTTCAAGCTGCTCGGTGAGCAGGAGATGTACGCGCTGGTCGACGGCACCGCGCTCGACGGCCGCGGCGAGCTCAAGCCCCTGCCCGGCGGCGGCTACCGCTACGTCTGGGACGACACCCCCTGGTACGCCTACGACGTGCCCGGCACCCCCGGCGTGGCCTGGTCCCCGCTCCAGGATCGCCTGATGAAGCACAAGCACTGGGTGATCGAGGCCACTCCAAAGGACCGCTACTACCTGTTCGGAAAGATCATCCTGCGCTTCGACCAAGAGACGCTGCGCGGCTCCTTCCTCTCGAAGTACTCCTGGAAGGACGAGCTGCTGAACCTCTACATGGCGCACACCGGGGTGTACTGGAGTCCCGACGGCGGGCGTAGCGGCATCGTCGCGGGGAAGTCGGTGAACCAGTGCGAGGAGAACGTCAAGATGGACCGCGCCACCGTGGTGCGCTTCGACCGCCGCGTGGGCGTACCCGCCGACTACCAGACGCCGATCGACGCGGCGACCTTCGAGAGCACGAACCTGGTGCGCGCCGGGAAGTGACGCCGCAGGCGTGCCCCCACCGCGCGGGCGGGGGCACGCCCACGCCTGGCCCCGGGCCGCCATGGGTGGGAGTGCGTCGCACTCGATCGATGCCCGGCTGGCCGGGTGTGCGTCGAGCGCCGCCAGCCGCTCCTCGAGCTGGTC
>CAZGUU010000185.1:0-10812 GCA_964529315.1 uncultured Enterobacteriaceae bacterium | reverse complement strand
AGCACGGGGGCCGCGTCCGCGAGCAGCTCGCGCCCGCGGTCCGCGGGCGCGAGCGAGGCGAACTCGCAGAGCAGCGGCAGGTAGTCGGGGAGCTCTTCGGTGATCGGCTCGAAGCCGGCGCGCTCGTAGACCCCTCGCAGCTCGAGCATCGCCGGTCCACGCTCGCGCGAATCGCCGTGCACGTGCTCGAAGAGGTGCAGCGAGAGCGATGCGTGGCGGTCGAAGAGGCCGACGTAGGCCTCCTCGAGGTCGAGCGGATCCTCGGCACCGAGCCGCTCGATCAGCCGGCCCAGCGCGCGACGGGTCTCGGTCGAGATCTCCGATTGGGCCGCCAGGATCTCGGCGATCGCCGGCAGGGTGAGGCGCAGCTCCTGCGTGGGATAGACGAGCAGCGCACCGAGCGCCTTCCACGCAGCCGGGCTCACATCACCTCCGAGGTCTTCTTTCGCCCGACGTTGCGCCCGGTGAACAAGCTCGGGCTCGAGATGCCGTCGGAGCAGCCGTTGCCGAAGGCGAAGCCGCAGGTGCCGCGAAGCTCGTAGGCGTCCTCGGCGAGCTCGGGGTGCGCCGTCGGGACGACGAAGCGGTCCTCGTGGCTGGCCAGCGCGAGCAGGCGGTACATCGCCTCCACCTCGGCCTCGTCGAGCCCGACGCGCTCGAGCAGGGCGGGATCGCCGCGACCGTCGAGATCGCGACCGCGCAGGAAGGCGCGCATCGCCAGCATGCGCTCGAGAGCACGCACCACCGCCTCCTCGTCGCCCGCCGCGAGGAGGTTCGCCAGGTAGCGCACGGGGATGCGCATCTCGCGGACGTCGGGCACGCCATTCTCGCTGCCGATCCAGCCCGAGCCGGCCGCCGATTGGATGGGCGAGAGCGGTGGGCAGTACCAGACCATCGGCAGCGTCCGGTACTCGGGATGGAGCGGGAAGGCGATCTTCCACCGCACGGCGAGCTGATAGACCGGCGAGCGGGCGGCGGCATCGATCCACTCCTCGGGGATCCCCGCCGCGCGCGCGCCCTCGCGGACCTGCGCATCGCTCGGGTCGAGGAAGATCCCGAGCTGCGCCTCGTGCAGGCCGGTTTCGCGCTCGGTCGCCGCCGCCTCACCGATCCGGTCCGCGTCGTAGAGCATGACGCCCAGGTAGCGAATGCGTCCGACACAGGTCTCCGAGCACACCGTGGGCAGGCCGACCTCGATGCGCGGGTAGCAGAAGAGGCACTTCTCGGCCTTGCCGCTCTTCCAGTTGTAGTAGATCTTCTTGTACGGGCAGCCCGACAGGCACATGCGCCAGCCCCGGCACTTGTCCTGGTCGACCAGGACGATGCCGTCCTCCTCGCGCTTGTAGATCGCGCCCGACGGGCACGACGCGACGCAGGTCGGGTTCAGGCAGTGCTCGCACAGGCGCGGCAGGTACATGAGAAAGCTGGCCTCGAACTGGCCGAGGATCTCCTTCTCCACGCCGGCCAGGCTCGCGTCGCGCGAGCGCTCGGCGAAGGGGCCGGCCAGGTCGTCCTCCCAATTCGCGCTCCCGGCGATCTTCTCCATACGCCGGTCGGTGAGCAGCGAGACGGGGCTCGCGACCGGCACGTGGTCGGTCTCGCCCGCTGCCTGCAGCGTCTCGTAGTCGAAGGTGAAGGGCTCGTAGTAGTCGTCGACCTCGGGCATGTGCGGGTTGGCGAAGATCTGCGCGAGCAGGCGGAGCTTGCCGCCCAGACGCGGGACGAGCGAGCCGTCGCGCTCGCGCACCCACCCTCCGCGCCAGCGCTGCTGGTTCTCCCAATCCTTGGGGTAGCCGACGCCCGGCTTCGTCTCGACGTTGTTGAACCACGCGTACTGCAGGCCCTCGCGGTTGGTCCACACGTTCTTGCAGGTGACCGAGCAGGTGTGGCACCCGATGCACTTGTCGAGGTTCAGCACCATCATGATCTGGGCGCGGATCTTCATCGGCGCTGCCCCGCCTGCGCCGATCCCAGCGTGGAGCGGCCTTCCATCCAATCGACCTGATCCAGACGGCGCACGACCACCGACTCGTCGCGATTCGCGCCGATGGTCCCGTAGTAGTTGAGCCCGTAGCTCAGCT
Organism: uncultured Enterobacteriaceae bacterium; assembly: GCA_964529315.1. Classification (GTDB taxonomy): domain Bacteria; phylum Desulfobacterota; class Binatia; order UBA12015; family UBA12015; genus CAZGUU01. Next base: position 8,731 of record CAZGUU010000185.1, on the reverse strand, counting down.
GCGCGTAGCCGCCGATCATGTGCGTCGGCTTGGGGATGATGCGCGTCACCGAGTTGTGGATGCCGCGCGTACCCGTCCGCGGCGAGCCGGGGGTGTTCACCAGCTTCTCTTGGGCGTGGTACATCATGCACGACCCGGCCATCACCCGCTGGCTCAGGATCGCCCGCGCGACCACCGCGCCGTTGCCGTTGTAGATCTCGACCCAGTCGTTGTCCGCGATCCCGGCGCCTCGCGCGTCCGACTCGTTCAGCCACAGCGTCGGCCCGCCGCGCGAGAGCGTGAGCATGATCAGGTTCTCGGAGAAGCTCGAGTGGATGCCCCACTTCTGGTGCGGGGTGAGGAAGCTCAGCACCAGAGCGCCGCCGCGCCGCGGGTCGCCGTCGCGCAGCGTCTCGAGGGCACGCGTGTCGAGCGGCGGGCGCCAGCCGGGGAGCGCCTCGCCGAAGGCGCGCATCCAGGGATGGTCCTGGTAGATCTGCTGGCGCCCGCTCAGCGTGCGCCACGGCACGAGCTGGTTCACGTTCAGCCAGAAGGCCGTGTAGCTCACCCGCTCCGATTCGATTCCCGACCAGGTCGGCGAGCTGATGATCTTGCGCGGCTGCGAGAGGAGGTCGCGAAAGCGGATCTTCTCGTGCTCGCGCTTGCTCGCCAGGTGCGCAAGCGATCGGCCCGTGGCCTTCTCGAGCGCCTGCCACGCGCGCACCGCGACCTCGCCGTTGGTTTCCGGCGAGAGTGCCAGGATCGTCTCGCAGACGTGGATGTCGCTCTCCAGGCGCGGCAGGCCTTGCGTCGGGCCGCCGTCCTGCACGGCTCCGTTCAGCTCGCGCAGCAGCTCGAGCTCCGCCTCGGCCGACCAGGCGATGCCCTTCGCGCCGATGCCGGTGCGCGCGACCAGCGGCCCCAGCGCGGTGAAGCGCGCGTAGGTCGCCGGGTAGTCCCGCTCGACGACGACCACGCCCGGCATGGTGCGGCCCGGCTCGGGCTCGCACTCGCCCCGCTTCCAGTCGCGCACCTCGAGCGCCTGAGCGAGCTCGCCGGCCGTGTCGTGCTGGATCGGCACCAGGACGACGTCCTGCTCGACGCCGAGCACGCCGGGCGCGAGCTCCGAGACCGCGCGGGCCAGGCCCTTGAAGATGTCCCAGTCGGTGCGCGACTGCCACACCGGGTCGACGGCCGCGCCGAGCGGGTGGATGAAGGGGTGCATGTCGGTCGTGCTCAGGTCGTGCTTCTCGTACCAGGAGGCCGTGGGGAGGACGACGTCCGAGTAGATGCAGGTGCTCGACATGCGAAAGTCGAGCGTGACGAGCAGGTCGAGCTTGCCCTCGGGCGCCTCGTCGCGCCACGCGACCTCGTGCGGCTTCGGCCCGCCCCGTGCGACGAGGTCGCGCGCCTCGACGCCGTTCACCGTGCCGAGCAGGTGCTTGAGCAGGTACTCGTGCCCCTTGCCGCTCGCGCCGAGCAGGTTCGAGCGCCAGACGAAGAGCACCCGCGGGAAGCTCGTCGGGTGGTCCGGATCCTCGCAGGCGAGCCGCAGCCGCCCGTCCTTGAGCGCCTCGGCGACGAGCTCCGGGACCGGCCGGCCGGCCGCCGCGGCCCGACGCGCCACGTCGAGCGGGTTGGTCGCGAGCTGCGGCGACGAGGGGAGCCAGCCCATGCGCTCGGCGCGGACGTTGTAGTCGATCAGGCTTCCGCCCCAGTCGCCGGGCGGTGCCAGCGGCGAGAGCAGCTCGCCGGGCGACACCGTCTCGTAGCGGAACTGGTCGCCGTGCGCGTAGAGGTAGGACGTCGTGTTCATGTGGCGCGGCGGCCGCGACCAGTCGAGCGCGAAGGCGAGCGTCGCCCAGCCCGCTTGCGGGCGGAGCTTCTCCTGCCCGACGTAGTGCCCGAGGCCGCCGCCCGCGACGCCGACGCAGCCGCAGAGCACCAGCAGGTCGATCACCGCGCGATAGGTCGTGTCGGTGTGGTAGGTTTGGTTCACGCCGCAGCCGATGATCACCGTCGCTCGGCCGCGCGTCTTCTCGGCCGTGCGGGCGAATTCGCGCGCCACGTCGATCGCCGCCTGGCGCGGCACGCCGGTGATCCGCTCCTGCCACGCCGGCGTGTACGGGACGTCGTCGTCGTAGCTCCGGGCGATCGCCTCGCCGCCGAGACCCCGGTCGATGCCATGGCTCGCGACCAGCAGGTCGAAGACGGTTGCAACCAAGGCCTCGCCATCGCACAGCGCGAGCCGGCGGACCGGCACCCGGCGGCGCAGGATCTCGCCCGACGGCTGCGGCTCCGCCTCGTTCGCCGGCGCGCCGAAATACGGAAAGGCGACCTCCGCCACGTCGTCCCGCGCATCCAGCAGGCTCAGGCTCAGCTCGATCTCGCGGCCGTCGCGCGCATCCGCCTGCTCGAGGTTCCAGCGGCCGCTCTCGTCCCAGCGAAAGCCGCTCGAGCCGACCGGCACCGCGACCTCGCCGCTCTTCGCGTCGATGCCGACCGTTTTCCACTCGGCGTGGCGCTCCTGGCCGAGCGCACCCTCGAAGTCCGAGGCGCGCAGCAGCCGGCCGGCGACGAGGTCGTCTCCGCGGCGCTCGAGGCGGACGAGCAGGGGCAAGTCGGTGAAGCGACGGCAGTAGTCCTCGAAGTAGGGAACCCGGCGCTCGACGTGGAACTCCTTCAGGATCACGTGGCCGATCGCCAGGGCGAGCGCGGCGTCGGTGCGCGGCCTGGGGTGCAGCCAGAGATCGGCGAACTTCGCAGCCTCGTTGAAGTCGGGAGCGACGACCACCGACTTCGCACCCTTGTAGCGTGCTTCGGTGTAGAAGTGCGCGTCCGGGGTCCGCGTCTGCGGGACGTTCGAGCCCCACAGGACGAGGAACGCGGCGTCGTACCAGGCGGCGCTCTCCGGCACGTCGGTCTGCTCGCCCCAGGTCATCGGCGAGCTCGGCGGCAGGTCGCAGTACCAGTCGTAGAACGACAGGCAGGTGCCACCGATCAGCGAGAGGAATCGCGTTCCCGCGGCGAACGAAGCCATCGACATCGCCGGGATCGGCGTGAACCCGGCGACCCGGTCGGGACCCCACTCGCGAATCGAGGAGAGCGTCGCCGCCGCGACCAGCTCCTCGAGCTCCGCCCACGTCGCGCGCACGAGCCCGCCCCGGCCGCGCGCGCTCTTGTAACGCTTCGCCTTCTCGGGGTCGCTGGCGATCGACCGCCAGGCATCGACCGGCGCCAGGCCGCGGCGAGCCTCGCGCCACAGCTCGATCAGCACGCGCCGCACGAGCGGGTACTTGATGCGATTGCCGCTGTAGACGTACCACGACGCGCTCGCCCCCCGCGGACAGCCGCGCGGCTCGTGGTCGGGCAGGTCCGGGCGCGTGCGCGGGTAATCGGTCGCCTGCATCTCCCACGCAACGAGGCCGCTCTTGACGAAGACGTTCCAGCTGCACGAGCCGGTGCAGTTGACACCGTGGGTGGAGCGCACGACCTTGTCGTGGTCCCAGCGGCCACGGTAGCCATCCTCCCAGCTGCGATCCTCGCGGGTGACGGCGCCGAGCCCGCCGGAAAACGTGTCCACCTGCTTGCGGAAGAAGAGCAGTCGATCGAGAAGATGGCTCACCGACGATCCTTCCCCGCGGCAGGCATGTCAGGGAATGCCCCGAACGGCAAGGGCGAGGCGCCCCCGCTGGACGAAGGCGTGCCGGACGAATACCCGTGTGCGGGTGAGCTCAGTCGAGAGCCATGCGAGCATCAGGGCTTGGGCCGAAGGGCTGCGCGCTCAATGGGGCGGTGAGCCCCTGGCCGAGGATCCGGCCAAGCTCGAGTCGCTCGCCGCCTTCTGCGAGCTCGTCGGCAAGGACCCCGACGCGCTGGTCGCCTTCTGCTTCTTGCGCCGCAAGGCAACGGGCGAGCGCTTCGCCAGCAAGCAGCGCCGCGAGGAGGTGCTGCAGCGCTTGAAGGAGTTCGAGACCGGCTCTGGCCTGCGCGGGGTCGAGGCCCGACGCCGGCGCAGCCACATCGTCTCGTTCCTCTCGCACAACGGCGTGCTGATCTACTGAAGCGAACCACGCGCGGGCTCGCGCCGCATCGCAAGCCTGCGTCCGAAAACGCCCGCACCCCCGCCGAGACCGGCTCGCCGTTGCTGAGGTGAGGCCTGCGCGGGCTCGCGGCCACCCGCGCAGGCCATCGGCTCAGTGCCTCGCCTGCCCCGACGCAGCCGCCTGCCCCGCGCGACGCGCGACCGCCGGCTGGCGCGCGGCAAACGACCGCACCCAGGCTCCGTTGGACAGGTCCGGGCGGAGCATCGAGAGGTGACGCTCCATGTGCTCGATCGAGTCGATGCCGGTGCGGTAGAGCAAAGCGCCCTCGGCACCGAAGGCCTTGAGTAGGAGCTCGGGCGGGCTCAGGGCGCGGTCGAGCTCCGCCAGCTCGGAGAGCGGGACCACCGTCCAGTAGGTGCGCAGATCGCCGACCACGGTCTGGTAGGCGGTGAAGCGCCGCGGATCGCCGACCGCCGGGATGGCCTGTGCCACCTTGCGGATCAGCTCCTCGCAGGCATCCTGCCCGCCGGGCCGCACCCGCATGATGGTCACCATGCCCGCCTCGGCGGGCGCTGGCCGCTCCGGCGCGGGGTAGCTCAGATCGAGCCGGGCCTGCCCGATCACCTCGCGCTGCGCGATGATGCACTCTCCCAGTCGGTCGAAGAGCGCCGACCCTTCGGTTTCGCCGAGGAGGCGACGGATCAGGATGTCGACCGGCTCGCGCGAGCCGATCGTGGCCCAGTCGGGGCTCTCCGTGACGAAATGAATGGTGCCCAGGGCACCAGCCGCCACCTGGTAGGCGGCCCATTCGAACGATTCCTTCTGCTCGAGCGCCCTCGCCGCCACCCGCTGCACCCCCGCCTCGTAGGCACTCGCCTTGTCGGGCCGGACGGACACGGACAGGACAGTCGTGAACGACATCGTCTTCTCTCCCGCCGCGCGTGCGTCGCGCGGCTTGCGCGGAAGGCAGCGGCGCTCGGGCCTCCTCCACTCGGCGCCCCGGGGCCTCCTCGCGGGTTCGTGGAAGCGTTCCGTGGACTCGGTGTGCTGGGGCTTGCCGCCGGGCAGATCTCGGCGGGCCACGGGTCGGCGGGAGGCCGCCTTCGCGTGGAGGCTTGGGACTTCGTGAACGCGCGATGACGCCGGCGCCCGACACGGCAAACCTCCTCCGACGCTTTCGGACTGCCACGCGCGCCGAGGTGGGTCAACCGCCGCAGCGTTCGCCAGCGCACCCGTCACGTCGGCGCGCCGCGAGGCGATCGCCCCGGCCAACCGATCGGCGGGCACACCCCGGCGCGGGATGCTAGCGTGCGCCGCGTCGTGGCGTGCAACGGATCCAGAGGCGCCGACTCGCCGAGCGCCGCAAGAGCGTCGTGCCGCCGCCGAGGGAGGATCGAGTGAGGCACCATCCGAGATCGCGGCGCGCCGTGCGCCTCGTGGCCGTGCTCGTCGCGGCGGGAACGCTGGCCGGACGCGCCGAGGCGGCAGGACCGCTCGCGCCCGGCACGGTTCTGGACCAGAGCAATGCTGCGGCGGCGGAGTCGCTCCTCTCGCCGGAGAATTTTGCCCACTACAAGAGCGGCGAATACCGCAACACGATCGCCGCATGGCCGGCCGGGCCCGCGTGGGAGGCGTCGTTTGCCGAGGCGAGCGCGAAGAACGCCGCGCGCCTCGACGTCGACGAGCGCGGCACCATCGTCGAGCGCGACGGTGGCAAGCCCGCGCGCGGCCTCTACGGCCTGCCCTTCCGCATCGACCCGGCGGATGGCCGCGCGGGCGTCAAGGCGGTGTGGAACGCGTATTACGCCTTGTGGCGCTTCGGCAGCAGCCACGACGTCCTGGCTCTGGACTGGATCGGCGCCAAGGGCCTCGACCGCCAAGCGGTGCTCGACAGCCATACGCTGTACTACGAGGGCGCGCCGCCCAAGCACGTGCCCAAGGAGAACCCCAACGATCTCGCCTCCCAGCAGCACGCGCTGGTGACCTCGCCGGCCGAGCTCAACGGCACCGCCGTGGTCGGCTGGCGTTTCCGCGAGAGCGACAAGCGCGACCAGTCGTGGACCTACATCCCCGCCCTGCGCCGGGTGCGGCAGATCTCCCCCTCGAACCGCTCCGACGGCTTCCTCGGCTCCGATCTCAGCCAGGACGACGGGCCGCTGTTCGACGGCAAGCCCGAGGACTTCGCCTGGAAGCTGGTCGGCGAGCGCGAGCAGCTCGCCCTGATCGACCCACGCAGCCTCGACGGCACCGCACAGCGCCGCGCGCGCCCCGACGGAGGCATCGAGGAGGAGTGGCCGGCCGACCAGAAGACGGTCGGCTACCAGGATCCCGGCTGGACCGGGCGGCCATGGGCGCCGCTGGGACCGGTCCTGGTGCAGCGCAAGGTCTGGCTCGTCGAGGCGAAGCCGAACGACCCCTACTACCAGTTCGACCGCATCGAGCTGGCCATCGACCAGGAGACCTTCCAGGGCGTGGCGAGCCGCAAGTTCGACAAGAACGGCGCGCTGCTGCGCAGCTTGCAGTTCCTCTCTGCGGCGCCGCAGCCCATCGAGCTCGAAGGCGAGCGCCTGATCCTACCGGCGTCGTCGATGGCTTACATCCTCGCCGAGAACACCAAGCAGGGCCGCGCCACGGTGATCGGCGTATCTCCGCCAGGCAAGTCCGTGCACGAGCGGCGCATCCCCGTCGACCCGGCGCTGTTCGGCATCGACCGGCTGACCAGCGGGAAGTAGGGCGTCGCCCCGGCGAGGGCGTGGCACGAGCCGAGCCGCCACGCCCGGGAGCCACGATCGGAGCGTGCCACGACTCCCGGGGTTGACAGCCGGGCAGTAAAGGCTCTTCCATGAAGGCCATATGTCGACTGAGGGTACCGATCGAGCGCCGCGGCGGCGCGGCCGGGCCGCTCGCCTGCCACGCACGATCCGCGGGGGGGGATCGCGCAGCGGCGTGCGCGTGGCGCAGCCTGCACCGCCGGAGCTCGTCGAGTGGCTCTCCTTCACGGCAGTGCGCGAGGGCCGCGCGCGCAGCCGGCGCCGCGAGCTCTTCGAGAGCTTCGAGCTCTTCGCGGCATCCGAGGGCCACGCCGCGATCTCCGAGCTCGCCTTCGTGCGCCACCTCGAGGCGGTCGGCCTGCGACGTCGCGGCACCACCTTCCTCGGCGTGCGCCTTCGCTGCCGCATCCACCCGATCCGGCTGCTGACCCGGCTCGAGATCTACGGCTTCCGCTTCGCGCTGCACGGCGACGAGCTGGCCTGGCGCGGACCGACCGCGGTGTCCGACCTCGAGCGACGGGTGATCGCTCGCCACCGCCCCGACCTGATCGCGGCGCTGCGCCAGATCGAGGAAGCGCACGCGCGCCTGCGCGGCCAGCCCCCGACGCCTCGGGCGGCGACCTCTTCCTCCGCGCGGTGCGCGGCCTAGTCGCTCGAGGAGACGGCCCGGTGGAGGCGAGCTGGCGGAGCCTGTCAGACGAGCTGGGCCCGGCCAAGGTCGTGCTGCTGCGCGACCTCGCGTGCGCTCTCGAGGGCATCGTCGTGGTGGACGACGTCTCCTGCGGTCCGGCGATCGGCGGCATCCGCATGGCACCCGACGTCACGGTGGCCGAGGTGGCCCGCCTGGCCCGGGCGATGACCCTCAAGAACGCCGCGGCGGGCCTCGCCCACGGCGGCGGCAAGGCCGGCATCGTAGCCGATCCGGCGATGGATCGGACGACCAAGGAGAGGCTGGTGCGCGCCTTCGGGCGCGCCATCCGCGATCTGGTCGAGTACATCCCTGGACCCGACATGGGCACCGACGAAGCCTGCATGGCCTGGCTGCACGACGAGATCGGCCGCGCGGTCGGCCTTCCGGCAGTGCTCGGCGGCATTCCGCTCGACACCATCGGCGCGACCGGCTTCGGGCTGGCCGCATGCGCCGAGGTGGCGCAGGCGTATGCCGGCATCTCGCTGCGCGGCGCGCGGGTGGCGGTGCAGGGCTTCGGCGCGGTCGGCCAGCACGCGGCACGCTTCCTCGAGGCACGCGGCACTCGGACCGTGGCCGTGGCGGACAGCCGCGGCGCCGTCGTCCGAGCCGGCGGGCTCGACCTCGGCGCGCTCCTCGCGTTCAAGCGCGACACCGGAGGGGTGATTGGGTTTCCGGGCGGCACGCCGCTTGCGCCCGCGGCGCTGCTCGAGGTCGACTGCGAGGTGTGGATCCCCGCCGCCCGCCCCGATGTGCTCGACGAGCGCAATGCGGCTCGCCTGCGCACCCGCCTGGTCCTGCAGGGCGCGAACATCCCGGCCACGGCGCAGGCCGAGCGCATCCTGCACGAGCGCGGCATCCTCTCACTTCCCGATTTCATCGCCAACGCAGGCGGCGTGATCTGCGCCGCGGTCGAGCACCGCGGCGGCACGCAGACGCAGGCCTTTGCCGCCATCGAGGAGAAGATCCGGGCAAACACCGCCGCGGTCCTCGATCGAGCGCGCGAGCGCGGCGTCCTGCCGCGCCAGGCCGCCGAAGAGATCGCTCGCGCCCGAGTCGCCGAGGCGAAAGGCTACCGCCAGCGCGGTTGAGCGGCGCCTCCGTCAGGCTCGGCTCCGCCCTGCGCAGCCCAGATGGGCAACCCGCCCTGGCCAGCCACGCGAGAGCGTCCGGCCCGCAGGCTCAGCCCGAGCGCCACAGCTGGGTCCGTAGCGAGGCGGTCGAGATGCCAGGCGAGGCGCAGCCTT
>CAZGUU010000184.1:0-10842 GCA_964529315.1 uncultured Enterobacteriaceae bacterium | reverse complement strand
ACGGTCACGACCCCGTTGCGCAGGTGGACGTTGATCACCAGGTCCGGATCCTCCCGCGCGACGTCGGGCCGGCGCCCGGTGCGGGCGCGGATCACGTCGACCACGGCGTCCTTGGTGCGCATGGCGCCGAACCGCTCGTCGCGGATCGAGCGCGAGCCGCCGGCGAAGTCGACCCGCAGGCTCCCGTCGGGCCGGACGTGGTCGGTCCACGGCAGGGCGGCCACGCCCTCGTAGAGGGCGCCGGCGTCGCTCGCCTCGAAGCGGGCCAAGCGCAGCAGGACCCGGCTCCCGGCTCGGCTCCACAGGCAGGCGCGCAGGCCGTCGCGCAGCGGCCCCATGAAGCGCACCGCGCCCTGCTCGGCGACCACCCGCTGCAGGCCGATGCGGCGCAGCTCCTGGGCGAGGATCTCCTCGCCGCCTCTGCCGGTGGTCACGGTGAAGGTCCAGGCCATCTCGCGCGCGCCCCGTCTGCATGGATAGCGGTCCGCGGTGGGATTGCGCAGCCGGCGGCGGGCACGCCGGTCGATGCGCCAGCCGCGACGCCGCCGGCGCATCGACCGCTGCGCAAACCACGCCCCGGCCGCGACGTCGCCAAGCGGGGTTTGCACAGCGCAGCCGCGGCCTAGCGGCCGGCGCCTCCGCCCCGAGCCGGTGGCAGCCGAGAAACGACCGGTCTGCGGGCCTTCTGGGTGGACGCCCCGCGAGTGGACGCTGGCATCCGCCCTGCGTTGCGCCGCCCTCGGAATATGGCCGGGCAGGCACCGGCCCGAGCGTCGCGAGAGCGAAGAAAGGGAGACGTACCATGAAGACCGCGCAGACCCGGAGCGGGGCAGCCGCCGGGATGGCCGAGCGCCTCGGCCAGCCCTATGAGCGCGCACGGAGACCGATCGATTCGAGACGGAGGACGAGGCGACCCCGGCTGCGCTGCATGATCGCGCTCGCCGCCTTGAGCGTCTCGCTCTCGGGGCTGGCCCCGCAGAGCTTCGCCGCGGACGACGACGACGACAAGCCGCGCACCGGGCGGCCGTCATTGGATCTCTGGGGCACCGATACCGACTTCCTGGGCACCTGTCTGGCTACCGGCGGAGAGGGAATGGAGATCTATGCCGAGGAAGGATCCATGGACGCCGACCGCGTATCGTGCGGCTATACGAACGGCGACGGGGACGAGATCGTCATCGACTGCGGCGTTCTCGTGGGAATCGTCGTCGCCGACAGCTGCGAGATGAGCTTCAACACCCCTGCATCGACCCAGCCCCCCACCACCGGGCTCCCGCCGATCGGAAAGTCGGGCGGCTCCGGGAGCAAGGGCAAGGGCGCGATCGAGCCACCGAATTCGCCCAAGCCCGCGCCCATGCCGATCCCGCCGGTCAGCCCCCCGCCACCCACCGAGCCTGCGGGACGCGACCCCTCTCCGCTTCGCAGCCCAGGGGCGCCGCCCCCGCCTGCGAAGGTGGTGAGTACCAAGATCGCAGCCCGTCTCGGGGACGAGCACCTGCCGCTTCCCGACTTGACGCTGCGTCGCCAGGGGGACACGCTCGAGGTGATCGGGCTCGGCATCAGCCCGTCCCGGCTCGGGTGCCTCAAGGACGGGGGCTGCCGGTTCACGCCCGTCAAGCCCAAGGGGAAGGGCAAGGCGCTGCTCGTCCTGCTCGAGAACGGCGGCTTCACCACCGGGCTGCCCGAAGACTTCGGCATCGACGTGGCCACCTGCGGCGACTTCGACTTCATGATCGCCCCGGGCGACGACCTCGGCGACCTGATCGGCGAGATCGCGGACCTGCTCGCCAGCGCATGGCAGTGCTTCAACCCGGCGAGCTGGCACGTCGAGCACGTCGACCTGCTGCCCTACATCGCCGAGATCACCGACGTCGCCCTGGAGACGGCCAGCGAGAGCTTCATCCTCGGCTCCGGTGCGCCGCTGGTCTACGACAAGGTGGTCATCCTGCAGGACGGCGACTTCCGCACCAGCACGATCCGCACGAAGCTCGCCGAGCTGGCGCGCGACTACGAGGTCGACGTGCACGTGCTCTCGCACGGCTCGGAGGACGGCGTCGGGCCGAGCTCGCGGGTCACCGCGCAGGACATCCGCGCGTTGCGCACCGTCGCCAACCTGGACATCCGCGCGGTCTACCAGATGAACTGCTTCGGCAGCGAGCTGAACGGCGCGTGGCGCGCCGCGGGTGCCGACGTGGTCAACGGCGCGGACGACATCAACTATCTCTCGCTGACCTATGCCCCTTATCTGCTGCGCTGGGTCGCTGGCCAGACGTTCACCAGCGCGCTGGACGGGTCGATCGACGACCTCCGCGCGATGTACGAGATGGTCTTCTCCTACGTCGACTTCTACGTCGACGACGGGAGCTTCGACGAGGCGGACGTGCGCCAGCCGCCGCTGTTCTCCTTGACGGGCAGCCTCTCGTTCCGGGACGAGTTCGACGCCAGCCGCGGCATCCTCGCCGGCAACCGCAGCCTCCACCAGTACGACTGAAGCCGGCCGGGGGAGAGGGGCTCTCGCCGCCGTCCCCCGAGCCGACCCCTCGCGCGAAGCGCCACGGCTCACGCCGTGGCGCTTCGCCATGTCCCCCGAGGTCTCCAGGCGCACCATGGAGCACCGTGCGGCCTGGCCGGCGTGCAGCAACACCTCGACCCGCAGCGGCACACCGGCGTCACCGCGCGGCTGCATCTGCTGAATCCAGGCGGACGCGTCGACGAGCTTCACTCCTTGCCCCGCCGCCCGCCTACGGGGCGGGCAGCTGCGGTCAGCGGCTCGGCCTGCGGCCTTCGCTCTTGCCGATGAAACCGGATACCGCATCGAGCGCTCGCTTCGCTTCGCTCGGCAACAGGCAACCGGCACGACGGATGATGCGCACGGGCTCGATGCAAGCGATCTTGATCGGTCGCACCACCGAAGCAGTGGGCAGTCCGGCGCGGGCAAGGTCGGATATCGTCCGATCGTGCCTCATCCGAGGGTTCTTTGCGCTGGTGATCATCGCGACCCACACGAAACCCTCGGCCGCGAGCTCGTCATTGGAGATCACGAGCGCAGGTCGTCGCTTCTCCGCGAAACGATCGCTGTAGGGAAACGGCACGACTACGACGTCGCCGGGACGATACGACCGAGCCTCAGAGGTCGGCATAGGCCTCTTCGTCCGCCTCGCTGGCCCATTCCGTGAAAGTCGCGAACGGATCGTCTTCGTCGTGCGTCGCCCCCTTCTCGATGCGCACGCCCTTGTCGTCGATCACGTAGCGCAGGCGGTCGCCGGGCCCGACTCGCAGCCGATCACGCACTTCGCGGGGCAGCACCGTCTGGCTCTTGACCGACACTCTCGAATAGACCGTCTTGGCTTTGACCTGCGGCATGACGCTCGCCTCGTAAGCCACCTTACCGGCTTACAATTCATCGGGCAAGGCCGGTCCACGGGTGGGCTCCGCATGCGGCCGCACGATCTGCTCACGATCCGAACGCAAACCGATGGCAGCGGACTGCCATTATGGGTTGCATCGATGGGCGCTACGCCTCGTTTGCGTCTCTGGCGCCATACAGAGCCAAGGCGTTGAATTCACAAGGATTTGGCCAGAGAGCCAATCGGGCCGACGCCTTGCTCGATCGCTCCCGCGGCGGCACTTCTGCCGCCGCAGAAAAGGGAGGACGACGATCATGAACCCGACGATCAAGGCGATGCTGATGCTGGCGGTGGCCGCGGCGCTCGATGTCACGAGCGCCGGTGCGGCACCTGCCCTCGAGCTGAAGGACATGCCGGTGGACGCGCGGCGCATCCTCGAGCGGGTCGGCAAGATCGACTCCTCGGGTCGGGTCGTGATCGACACCGATCGTCCCGTGATCCTGATCGGCCAGGGGCCGCGCGACGTGCTGGTCGAGCTCGATGCCGCGGAGGCGCGGCGGCGAGGCAATCTCGAGCGGCCGAGCCGGCGCACCACCACCACCGACGACGCGAAGGTCCGCGCGTCCAAGCGCGCCGAGTACCGCAAGCTCCAGAGCGCGTTCTCGCGCCAGCTCACCGGCAGCGGCATCAAGGTCGTCCGTCGCTTCGACGAGGTGCCCGCGCTGGTCGTGCACATCGCGGGGGACGAGGACCTCCGGCATCTCCAGGGGCTCGCGGGAGTGGCGGCGGTGCACGAGAATCTGCGCTTCACGCGGACACTCGCGCAGAGCCTTCCCCAGATCGGGCAGCCGGCGGCGGCCGCGGCGGGAGCGCGGGGGACCGGCGTCGCCGTCGCCGTGCTCGACACCGGCGTCGACTTCACCGATCCGGCGTTCAACTCCTGCACGGCCCCCGGCCGGCCGAGCGGGTGCCGCATCGCAGCCGCGGGTGACTTCGCGCCACAGGATGGCGCCCGCGACGACGACGGCCACGGCACGAACGTCGCCGGCATCGTCGCCGGGGTGGCGCCGGGGGCGCGGATCCTCGCCCTGGACGTCTTCCAGCAGGACGCCGACACGGGCGAGCCGTCGGCCGACGTCATCGGTCTCGCCCGGGCGATCGACTACGTCGTGGCGACGAAGTTCCGCTTCAACACGGTGGCGATCAACATGAGCCTGGGGCTGCCCGGCGTCGGATCGACGGGCCGCTGCGCCACCCCGTTCGATGCGTTCTTCCTCGAGGCGCAGGCCGTCGGTGTCATGCCGATCGTCGCCTCCGGCAACGACGGCAACCCCGAGCGCGTGAGCATCCCGGCTTGCTCGCCGTTCGTGGTGAGCGTCGGCCGCGTGAACGACGACGACACCGTGGCGGCGAGCTCGAACAGCTCGCGGGTCCTGGATCTGCTCGCCCCCGGCACGAACATCACCGCCGCGGGCCTCACCCTGTCGGGCACGTCGATGGCGGCGCCACACGTCGCCGGCGCTTGGGCCGTGGTTCGCGCGGCGCGGCCGGACCTCGACCAAGGCCGGGTCCTGCAAGCCTTGAAGGACACCGGCGTGTCCGTCACCGATGCGCGCCAAGGGCGTATCAAGCCACGCATTCGGCTCGACCGCGCGATCGGTGCCACGCCGGGCTTCGTCTTCCCGCCCGGGCTCGGCAACCTCGGCGACCTCGCCCCGATCACCGCCGACTTCCTCGACTGCCAGGCGGTCGAACTCGGCGACGGCTTCACGTGCGGATACGAGACCGTCCGCGACGTGGTCACCGACGCGGCGCTCTGTGGTGTCGAGACCGTGACGAGCGCGGCGCAGTGCGGCGTCGATACCGTGACCAGCGCGGCCCGGTGCGGCTACGACACGGTGACGAGCGCGGCCCGGTGCGGCTACGACGTCGTCACCGGACTGCTCGACGATCTGCTCGAGGACTTGGACATCGACGACTGCTCGTGCAGCGGATTCCCGCCGAGCTGCCGCTGCGAAGTGCCAGCGACCTGCGAGGTGGCGGCCACGTGCGAGGTGCCGGAGACCTGCCAGACGCCGCTCACCTGCACCATCGAGCGCAACTGCGATCCGCAGACCGAGATCTGCGACGCCGCCCGCTGCGAGGTCAGGCTCTGCGAGTTCTGACATGCCGCGGATCCCGGTCCTCCACCCGCCCGTCTCCGTCACGCTACGGGGGCGGGCGGGTGCGTCCGTGCGGCCGCGGGTCGGCCATGGGCCCCGAGCGCCTCGGTCGTTGGACATTCGACGCCGGTTTCGAGATGCTTGCTCATGGCGCTCCCACCCAGCGATTGCGACGGTCGCCGGCCGGATCCGCCCCACGGCGGATCGAGCTGGCCCTGGTGAGGGACGCCTGGTGCCCCCGCCCCGCACGCCGAAGAGCCGTGGGCATCCGCCGCGAAGCCGTGCGGCGCCCGGCCGCACGACGCCGGGCCGGGCGAAGCGGTCGAGGGTCGAGTCCCAGGTGAGGCCAGCCGGGCGACCGCCCCCCGCGGCGATGCTTCACATCCAGGCCGCCGCGCTCGACGCGGCGGCCGACGGGATCATGATCACCGATCGCGACGGCGCGATCCTCTGGGTCAACCCAGCCTGGGTCCAGATGACGGGCTTCTCGGCCGAGGAAGCCGTCGGCCACACACCGCGCATTCTCAAGTCGGGCGTGCAAGACGCGGCGTTCTACGAGGCATTCTGGCAAAGCGTGCTCGCTGGCCGGACGGTACGAGGCGAGATCGTCAACCGGCGCAAGGATGGCACGCTCTATCCCGAGCACGAGACGATCACCCCGGTGCTCGACGCTGCCGGCCGGGTCACGCACTTCATCGCGATCAAGCAGGACATCACGGAGCGGCGGCGGGCGGAGGCCGAGATCCAACGCGAGCGGGACTTCACGCAGAGGGCGCTCGACAGCCTACCCGGGCTCTTCTACCTGTTCGACCGGAGCGGCCGGTTCCTGCGCTGGAACCGGACCTACAGGGCGATCTCGGGCTACACGGACGAGGAGATCGCACAGATGTCTCCCCTGGACTTCTTCCGCGAGGGCGAGAAGAGCCTCATCGCGGAGCGAATCCGTGAGGCCTTCGCCACCGG
This sequence comes from uncultured Enterobacteriaceae bacterium, assembly GCA_964529315.1. Classification (GTDB taxonomy): domain Bacteria; phylum Desulfobacterota; class Binatia; order UBA12015; family UBA12015; genus CAZGUU01. Next base: position 4,370 of record CAZGUU010000184.1, on the reverse strand, counting down.
GCAATCCTTCGCGGAAGCGAGCTTCGTGGCCAAGGATGGAAGGGCGATCCCGCACTACTTCACCGCCCAGCGCTTCTCGTTCGGCGAGCAGCCGTGCCTCGTGGGCATGGGCATCGACATCTCGGACCGGCTGCGGCTCGAGGCACAGCTCCGGCAGTCGCAGAAGATGGACGCCATCGGCCACCTCGCCGGAGGGGTGGCGCACGACATCAACAACATCCTGACCGTCATCCAGGGCAACGCATCCCTGCTTCGCATGAGCCAGGCCGCCTCGGCGCACCACGAGGAAGGCCTCGCAGAGATCCTCGAAGCCACCCAGCGCGCGGCCGAATTGACACGCCGGCTGCTCGCGCTCGGAAGGCGTCAGGTCATGCAGCTTCGCCGGCTGGATCTGAACGAGATCGTCATGAGCATGGTCAAGATGCTCCAGCGCATCCTCGGCGAAGACGTACGCCTGCACCTCGACCTGCACCCACGCGAGCTTCCCGTCCGCGCCGATGCCGGCATGCTCGACCAGGTGCTGTTGAACCTCGTCGTCAACGCCCGCGACGCCATGCCCGGGGGCGGGACGCTCACGATCGAATCCTCGCCCGTCGGCGTGAGCGAGGCGGACTCGCGCCGGCTCGCCGACCTCCGCCCGGGGCAATATGCCCGGCTGCGCGTCGCCGACACCGGCTCCGGCATCGCCCCTGAGGATCTCGAGCACGTCTTCGAGCCCTTCTTCACGACAAAGGCTCCCGGCAAGGGCACGGGCTTGGGGCTCGCCACGGTCTTCGGCATCGTCAAGCAGCACGCCGGAGCCGTGCGGGTCTCGAGCCGCCTGGGCGAAGGCAGCACCTTCGAGATCCTGCTGCCGATCGACGAGGCGGCGGCCGAGGCGTCGGAGCGAAACGACCCGCGGCCTGCGCTGCGCGGCGGTTGCGAATCCATCCTGGTCGTGGAAGACGAGGCCCCGGTCCGGCACCTGGTGACGAGCATGCTCGAGATGCACGGCTACCGCGTGCTGGCCGCCCAGAGCGGCCCCGACGCCCTGGCTCTCGACGAGCGGAGCGGCCACGGATTCGACTTGCTCCTGACGGACCTGATCATGCCCGGCGGCATCTCGGGCCGCGAGCTGGCGGAGCGACTGCAGGAGCGTCACCCGGATCTCAAGGTCGTCTACATGAGCGGCTACGCGGGCAACAGCGTGGAGCACGGCCTCCAGCTACACGAGGGCGCCAACTTCCTCGGCAAGCCCTTCTCGCCGCAAGCCCTTCTCGCCTGCATTCGCGCACGTCTCGACGCCGGCTGAGGCGCCGTGGCCTCCGCAGCGCATGCGCCAAGCGGGGTGCCGACCGATCGTCGAGCGATTCTTCACCTGGCGCGACCAGGTCGCCCGCCCGGCCCTCGACTCGCTGCCGGCGCTCGCTCCGCCTGCGAGCTACGAGCCCGAGCGCTCCTCGAGGCGACCGACGCGGCCTTTGAGCTCGACGACGTCCTGCTCGAGGAGCTCGACGTGGTGCGTGTGGAAGCGCTCGTGGCGGCTCTGGTCGAGGGCGATCCGGCGCATGAACTGCCCGAGGTCCGTCAAGCCCTGCTCGACCCGCTCGAGGCGCTGGTCGACGCTCGCGAAGCACTGGTCGACGCTCGCCAGGCGCTGGTCGACGCTCGCCAGGCGCTTCTCGATCCGCTCGAAGCGCTCGTTCGAGTCGAGGTGCATGGCTCGGATGCCGTCGCGGATCTCGCGCAGGATCTCGACCGTCAGGTCCACCGCCATGGACCGAGGATAGCCCCGCAGCGACGGGCGAGACAACCGCAGGCGATGCAACATCTCGCGCCTCGCCGCTCCGGACCCGCTCCTGGCTCCCGTGGGCGCCCGCAATCGCCCTGAGATCGGCCACACCCGGGCGAAGCCGCTCGAGGTGCGCCGAGGACCGAGGCCCCCCTCGGCGCCCGTGGCGTCGGGCCGTCGCAACCAGGCATCCCGTCGCCGAGGAGCGCTCCGGGGCGGAACCGCATGCAGCGGTGACATATTCTCCAGGCCATCCCTTGACGGCCCGCGGCCGGCCGGGCGAGGCACGCGGCGAGGGATGTGCGTGCTGCGCTCGCGACCGTGAAGCCCGCCCGTCGCCGCTCTACGTCGCGCACCGCAGCGACTCGAGGGCGAAGAGAGGGATTGGCGGCAGTGGAAGCCCATCTGCACCGACTGCTCGGGTGCAGGGGGGGCCGAGCAAAGGGCTGGCCCGCGCCTCTCCTGCGGACCGGCCCGGGCTCAGCGGATCTGCTCGAGGAAGTGCGCCGAGTCGAGCAGCTCCCAGGCCTCGACGACCCGTCCCGCGGCCAGGCGCAGGGTGAATCCGTAGAGGTTCTCGTAGTCCCGGCCACGCTTGGTGCGGCCGCGCATCGTGCCGAGCACCGCCGCTCCCTCGCCGTCGGCGACCACCATGGCCGGCTCCAGGCGCAGTGTCCCCGGCTCGTAGAAGGCCGCCTGCGCCTCGCGCACGAAGGCCAGCACCGCCTCGCGGCCGCGTACCGGCGCCCGCTTGGCGAACGGCGGCAGGTGCCAGACGACCTCGTCGGCGAGCAGCGGTGCGAGCGCCGCCAGATCCCCGGCGAGCAGCGTCTCGACGAAGCGCAGGGCGGCCTCTCGCGCCGAGCCGCCCGTCTCGGGCTCACCCGCCATCACGGCACCGCGGGCGCGGCCTAGCGGAACTCCGGGTCCGGCGCTGCGGGCGGATCCTCGGCGAGCGGGATGGCAGGCGTCGAGACGGCCTCGGCGTGGATCGTGATGGTCGCCCGCTCGTCGCCCGGCTTGTCGAACGGGTACACGTCCACGCCCATGTAGAAGCGCGCGATCGAGTTGATGAACGTCCGGTCGGGATCGTCCACGATCTCGGCCCGGCCGCGGATCTCGATGTAGCGGTTGGGGTTGTTGCGGTGGGGGATCGAGATCGCCACGCGCGGGTCGTTCATCAGATTGCGGTACTTCTGGCGGGTCTTGACGGTGCTCACGCGAACGTGCTGGCCGTCCCACATCAGGCCGACCGGGTTCACCGAGAGCTGTCCGTCGGGCCGGACAGTGGCCAGGTGGCCGATCGGCTTGTCCACCAGAATGTCGTGAAATGCCTCGGGAATGCGAGGCGGCTTCTTCGTCCCAGCCATGCGATGCTCCTCCACGCGTCGTTCGCGGAGAGCATCCCTAATCGTCGCGCAGGCGGATCGCCAGCCGGCGCCAAGGGGTAGCTGGGCCTGCGGTGCGACCGCGAGCCGCGGCGGCGAGTCCAGCCCACTCCGTGCGCGGACCTCGGGCGGCGGGTCCGAGGCTCGTGGCCTTGGACCCACCGCCCGGTGGTCTTCCGGTGCTGTCGCTCGAGTCCCTTACTCGCCCAGGCAGCCCAGGTTGGTGGTGCAGTCGTCGAAGCCCCGGTTGAGGACGTCCAGGGCGGTCGTCAGATCGGCGAACGTCAAACCCGCCGGGAGACCGTTGCCCGCAACCGCCTGATCGGCGAGCGCGATCACCTGCGCGACGGTCATGCCGTTGAGCAGCGGGTTCACGCAGCCGCCCGGGAGATAGCGCAGCTGGTCGACCGTGAGATTGGGATTGGGCTGCGCCTGCCAAGCGATCGCGACGTTGAGCTTCGCCGCCACGAGCTGGCCGCCCAGCACGCCTGCCCCCGTGCTCGTCGCATCGCGGGCGTCAGGAGTCGATCGGTGCCGCCGTCGGGGCGTGGACGGTCGGACCGATGGCGAGCAGCTCGGGGCAGACCTGGCGCGGACACTCGAGGGCGTGGGCCACCGCCTCGGCGACCACGCGCGGGTCGAGCGAGCCCTCGGGCCCCTTGAAGCCCCCTTCGAGCCAGGCCTGGGCGGCCTCGGCGATGACCTCGGGATCCCACGACTCGAAGAAGGACGTCCAGGTCGGCCCGCAGCGCAGCACGGTCACCAGCGTGCCGTCCTTTCGCACCTCGCGGCGCACGGCGAGCGCGAACGACTCGACCGCGGCCTTGGTCGCCGCGTAGATCGACAGGTAGGGCCAGGGATCGAAGAGCGAGTCGGACGACAGGAAGACGATGTTCCCCCCGCCGGCCTCGCGCAGGCGCGGGATCGCCTCGCGCGTGCAGTAGACGGCGCCCAGGAAGTTGGTCGCGACCTGCGCGCTCACCTCGGCGTCCTTCGCGCCCTCCACGCGATAGAGGGGCGACATGCCGGCGTTGTTCACCAAGACGTCGAGGCGCCCGAAGCGCTCGAGGGTACGCTCGAACGCCGCGCGCACCGCCGCGGGATCCGAGACGTCGGCGGCCACGGCCAGCGCCCGCTTGCCGAGCGGCGCCGCAGCCTCCTCGAGGAGCTCGCGCCGGCGCGCCAGCATCGCGACCCGCGCGCCGCGCGCG
>CAZGUU010000183.1:0-10873 GCA_964529315.1 uncultured Enterobacteriaceae bacterium | reverse complement strand
CCTTCGACGCCGGCGCGGTGGAGCGCGGCGAGCCGGCCGAGCCCACGCCCACGCCGGCGGCCTCCCCGACGCCGACCAGCACGGCGCCGCCCACGCCCAGCCCGACACCGACCGCGCCGCCCACGGCGACCCCGACCCCGACCGCGGAGCCGACACCCAGCCCGACGCCGGCGCCGAGTGCGACCCCTGCGGCGCCGGTGGCCAACCCGGACGGCTACGAGACCGACGCGGACGAGGTGCTGGGGGTAGAGGCGCCGGGCATCCTGGGCAACGACACGGACGCGAACCAGGAGACGCTATCGGCGATGCTGGTACGCGGGCCGGCGAGCGGCGAGCTGGTGCTGAGCGGCGACGGGTCGTTCACCTACGATCCGCTCGGCTCGCGCGGGCAGGCGTTCGTCTACTGCGAGGACTTCCAGGGCGGTGCGCCCGAGCTCTCGGCGTGGTCCGCGAGCTCGATCTACGAGGCGACGGGCGGGCGGCGGGCGCTCGGGCGATTCGGCAGCGAGACCGTGCGGCTCGACCTGGCGAGTCTGCCGCCGCACCAGCGGGTGACGGTTGCCTTCCAGCTGTGGACGAACGGGTCGTGGGAGGGCAACGGGCCGACGAACGGGCCCGACGTGTTCCGGATGCGCGCCGACGGAGGCGCGGACCAGATCGCGACGACGTTCTCGAACGGCAGCCAGCGGCAGGCATACCCGGATTCCTATCCGGGAGGCGATCACGTGGCGTTCAGCGGCGCCGCGGAGCCGAACGGGGCCGGGTCGGTGTACTCGCTGTCGGCGACGTTCGACCACGTGGCAACGGCCCTGGCGATCGACTTCCTCGCCGAGGGGCTGCAGGGATTGGATGACGAGAGCTGGGCGCTGGACAACGTCTGCGTCTCGCTCGGCGACCCGATCGAGGCTGTGGTGGAGCAGCAGCGGACCTCGTTCGATACGCTGCCGGAGAGCCGGCAGGTGATGATGGCGCCGGTGGTCGGCGACGTGAACGGCGACGGGACGCCGGACATCGTGGCGGTGACGTACCCCGACTTGTGGTACGGCAACGGCACGCTGCGCGCCTTCTCGAGCGCTCCCGCGCCGATGGCGGACATGGATCTGGCGGGGCCCGACACCGCGAGGGCGAGCGTGAGCAGCACGTTTTCGCCGAGCTACGACGCAGGGCGCGCCATCGACGGCGATCTGTCGACTTCGTGGTTCACGGCCCAGCCGGACCCCGGCGCGTTCTACGAGATCGAGCTCTTCACCGAGGCGACCGTCGAGCGGATCGCGTACTACGGCAACCGTGTGTCCCCGAGCGGCTTCGACTTCACCGCCGGGCGTTTCGAGATCTTCGCTGCCGACGGCACGCAGCTCTACGACAGCGGGGAGGTGACGCTGCCGGCGCCGGACCGCGACGTGGTGCTCGACGTGGGTGCGGTGGCGGGTGCGCGGCGGGTGCGCTTCACGGCGACGGGCTTCGAGACGCCTGGGGGCCGCCACGGGTTTGCCGAGCTCGAGGTGATCGGCGACGGCATCGCTCCGCTGCCGCAGCTCTGGGCGGTGAGCGACCCGCAGCACGAGCTCTATTCGGGTGCGGCGATTGCGATGGGCGACATCGATCTCGACGGGCTGCCCGAGATCGTCGCCGAGCACGAGGACGGCCGGCTGATCGCCTTCGAGCACGACGGGTCGTTCAAGTGGAAGAGCGCGGCCGCCTCCGAGGTGGGCTGGGGCGGCCTGTCGATTGCGGACGTGGACCAGGACGGCGTGCCCGAGATCGTCGCCGCCGGGGCGGTGTTCAACAACGACGGCACGCGGCGCTGGGATGCGAGCAGCGTGGGCGGACAGGGGCGCGGCGGGCGGGCCAGATCGTACATGTCGACGGTGGCCGACATCGACCTCGACGGGCGGCCGGAGGTGGTTGCGGGCAAGTCCGCGTACCGGTTCGACGGCGCGCTGATGTGGAACTCGAGCGCGCCTGACGGGTATCCGGCGGTGGGCGACTTCGACGCCGACCCCGAGGCGGAGATCGCCGTCGTGAGCGTCGGGCAGCTCTACCTGCTCGAGCACACGGGCGCGGTGAAGTGGGGGCCGGTCGCGATTCCGGGCGGCGGGTTTGGCGGGCCGCCGACGATCGCCGACGTGGACGGGGACGGCGTGCCGGAGATCGGCGTCGCTGGCGCCAACAACTACGTCGTGTTCGAGTCCGAGGGCACGATCAAGTGGGTGCAGCCGACGCGAGACGCGAGCTCGAACAGCACCGGGTCGTCGGTGTTCGACTTCGAGGGCGACGGCACGGCCGAGATCGTCTACGCAGACGAGTACTACCTGCGCATCTACCGTGGGGCGACCGGCGAGGTGCTCTACGAGCTGCCGCTCGGCTCGGGCACGACGATGGAGCTGCCGCCGATCGCCGACGTCGACGGCGACGGGCACGCCGAGATCGTGGGGATCGCGAACCAGTATCTCGGCGGCAGTGCGAAGCACGGGCTCTTCGTGGTCGGCGGCCGGGACGACGCGTGGGTGTCGACGCGCAAGCTGTGGAACCAGCACGACTACCACGTGACCAACGTGAACGACGATCTGTCGATTCCGCGGGTCGAGCGGGTGAACTGGGTGACCGCGGGCCTGAACGACTTCCGGCGCAACGCGTTCTCGCCCGACGACCAGGAGCGGACGGAGAGCTTCGTCTACAAGGCGGCGGACCCCGGGGGGCTCACCTCGAACGAGGCGACGGTGACGATCGGGATCCGCTCGCCGAACGGCCCGCCGGAGATCGTGTCCGCGCCGGTGGCGACGGCCTACGTCGGCGTGCCGTACACGTATGCGGCGCAGGCGGCGGATCCGGACGTCGGGGACGAGCTGCGCTGGTTCCTGCTCGCCGGGCCGCAGGGGCTGGTGATCGGCGAGACCGACGGGCTGGTCGAGTGGACGCCGGGGGCGGAGCAGCTCGGTGGGCCTCACCCGGTGACGATCCGGGTGCAAGACCGGCGCGGGCTGGCCGACCTGCAGAGCTTCGAGCTCGGCGTCGCGCCCGCCCCGACGCCGAGCCCGACACCGACCCCCGGCCCCTCTGCTACACCCGCACCGACGGCGACCCCGGCGGCCACCGCCACGCCCACCCCCGACCCCAATGCGACGCCGACGCCGGAGCCCATGCCGACCCCCGCGCCGACCCCCGTGCCGGAGCTCGAGGCGATCGTCGTCGAGCCCTCGAGCGAGATCCTGCTCGCCGGCGAGACGCGGGCCTACGCTGCGATCGGCGTCTACTCGGACGGGACGAGCGCAGACCTCACGGCATCGGTCGCGTGGGGGAGCAGCGTGCCGGCTGTGGCCTCGATCTCGGCGGCCGGTCTCGCCGCGGCGCTCTCGGCGGGCGACACGACGATTTCTGCCGGCCTCGGGCCGATCGGTGGGGACGCCGCTCTCGTGGTCGCCGATCAGGAGCCCGGCGACGTCACGCCGCCCGTCGCGGTGATCAGCGCACCGGTGGCCGGCGCAGAGGTGGTCGAGCCGGTCGACGTCACGGGTACGGCGAGCGACGCCAACTTCCTCAAGTACGAGCTCTCGATCGCGCCGGCCGGGTCGTCCGACCCCGCCTTCGTGCTGCTCGGCCGCGGCGCGTCGGCGGTCGCGAATGGCACGCTCGGCAGGCTCGACCCGACGCTGCTGATCAACGACCAGTACGAGCTTCGGCTGGTGGTCTTCGACCGCGGAGGCAACGAGACGCGAGCGAGCGTCGTCGTGCAGGTGAGCCGAGACCAGAAGGTGGGTCTGTTCAGCGTGTCGTTCACCGACGCGAGCGTCTCGGTCGGCAACCTGGGCATCGAGGTGCAGCGCACCTACGACAGCCGCGAGAAGCGCTCGGGCGACTTCGGCTTCGGCTGGCGAATCGACGTCCAGACCCTGCGGGTGCGCGCCAACCGCGTCCAGGGGACCGGCTGGGACGTGACGACGACCGGCTTCGGCCCGACCTTCGTGCTCGCGCCGAGCGCGGAGCACAAGGTCAGCCTGACGTTGGCGAGCGGCAAGGTCGAGGAGTTCGACATGGCCGTCTCCCCGACGAGCTCGCCGTTCGTACCGTTCTTCGACAACCTGACGGCGAGCTACGTGCCGCGGCCCGGAACCCGTGGGACCCTCGAGCCGCTGACGGCGAGCGGGGCTGCGGTGGTGCGGCGCGATCTCGTGGTCGTCGACCCGCAGCCCGGTCCGGTCGAGCTGCTCGACGCCTTCAGCTTCGACCCGTTCGACCCGGTTCGCTTCCTCTATACGAGCGCCGAGGGCCAGCGCTTCGTGATCCACAAGGTCGGGGGGGTCGAGAGCGTATCGGATCCGAGCGGGAACTCCTTGACGTTCGGCCCCGGCGGGATCACGCACTCGGCGGGCAAGACGGTGAGCTTCGCCCGTGACGCCCAGGGGCGCATCACATCGATCACCGAGCCGGCGGGGGGCGTGCACCACTACGCCTACGACGCCAACGGCGACCTGCGCAGCCATACGAACCCGGCCGGCGAGACGACGACCTTCCGCTACGACCTGCGCCACCTGCTCCTCGACTACACGGATCCCTCCGGGAATCGCGCGACGCGCAACGAGTACGACGAGGACGGGAGGCTGGTCGCCTCGATCGACCCGTTCGGTCGGCGGACGGAGTTCACGCGCACCTCCGGCGTGCGCCAGGAGATCGTCCGCGACCGGCTCGGGCAAGTGTCCGTGATCGACTACGACACGAGCGGCCGGGTGGTCGCGCGGATCGACGAAGCCGGCGGGCTTTCGACCTACACTTACGACGCTCGCGGCAACCTGCTCACCGAGACCGACCCGGTCGGGCGAACGCGGACGATGACCTACGACGCGCGCGACAACGTCCTCACCTCGAGCGATTTCGAGGGCAACCTGACGATCTTCACGTACGACTCCCTGAGCCGGATCCTCAGCACCCTCGACCCCGAGGGGAACCTGACGACGAACACGTACGACGCGCAGGGGCACCTGCTCAGCGAGACGACCCCCGAGGGAGGCGTGACGACCTACGCGTACGACGCGCAGGGGAGGCGAGCCTCGAAGACCGACCCGCTCGGGAGGACCACGACCTACGGCTACGACGCCTTCGGCCGGCAGACCTCGGCGACCGACCCGCTCGGCAACGCGACCACGTACGCCTACGATGCGAACGGCCGGCGCACCTCGGAGACGCGCACGCGGACGCTCCCGGGCGGCGGGACCCAGACGGTGGCGACCGTCGTCGAGTACGACGCGGCCGGCCGTCCGGTGAAGATGACCGACCCGGCGGGGGCCGTCATGGCGATGGCCTACGACGCGATCGGATCGGGCAAGCTCGCTTCGGTGACCGACGGGCTGGGTCGCACGCGGCAGTTCTCCTGGGATGCCGCCGGCAACTCGACCCAAGCGAGGTACCCGGACGGCACCACCGAGGAGTTCACCTACGACGCGGAGAATCAGCTCGTCGCCGCGCGCAACCGCGACGGCCGCACGACGACGTACGAGTACGATCCGGTCGGGCGGCAGACCCGGGTCACCCTGCCCGACGGCGCGAGCGAGACCACCGCCTACGACCTCGCGGGGCGCGTGACGGCGAAGACCGATGCTCGCGGGAACGTAACCACTTACGCCTATGCGCCGAACCAGCAGGTCGTCACGGATCCGCTCGGCAACGCGACGACCTACCTGTTCGACGGCCAGGGACTGCGGGCTTCGGTGACCGACGCCCTCGGCCGGGTGACGAGCTGGGTCCGCGACGGCGCGGGGCGGGTCGTTCAGGTGACACTTCCCGACGCGAGCACGCGGGCGACCACGTACGACGCCGCCGGTCAGCGCGTCGCGGAGACCGACCAGGCGGGGCGTACGACGCAGTACGAGTACGATGCCGCCGGCCGCCTGTGGCGGGTCGTCGATGCGCTGGGCAACGCGACGACCTACGGCCACGACGAGGTCGGAAACCTGATCGCTCAGACCGACGCCAACGGGAGCACCACGCACTTCGAGCACGACGCGAAGGGGCGGGTGACGAAGGAGATCCGTCCGCTCGGGCAGACGACCACCTACGCGTACGACGCCAACGGGAGCCTGATCTCCAGGACCGACCCCGGCGGTGCGACGACGACCTTCGATTACGACGCCGACGACCGGTTGGTGGAGAAGAGCCTGCCGGACGGCAGCGTCGTGGCGTACGCATGGACGCCCGCCGGGTTGCGGACCCAGGCCGGCGACGACACGACCGTCTACGACCCCAACGGGCGCCCGGTTCTCGAGACCAAGGCGAGCGGCGCGACGATCGCCTGGACGTACGACGCGGCGGGCAACCGGACCTCGGTGAGCGATCCCGGCGGGACGACCACGTACGCCTACGATGCCCTGAACCGCCTCGCGACGATGTCGGATGCGACGGGCACGACGACCTGGAGCTACGACGACGTCGGCAACCTGGTCGGGACGAGCCATCCGAACGGGACGTCGACCGTGTTCACCTACGACGATCTCGATCGGCTCGAGACGGTGACGAACAGTGGCCCCGGTGGCCTGCTCTCCGCCTACGCGTACACGCTCGGCCCGGCGGGCAATCGCCTCTCGGTCGCGGAGTCCGGATCCGCGACGACCGGGAGGATCGTCACCTACACCTACGACGCGCTCTACCGCCTCACCCGCGAGCAGATCGACGAGCCGGGGACCACGGACGACCGCGACCTGCAGTACACCTACGATGCGGTGGGCAATCGCCTCGCGAAGGCCGCGACGGTGGGCGGCGTGACGACGACGACCTCGTACGCGTATGACGCGAACGATCGGCTGCTCACCGAGACCAGCGGCGCGACGACGCTCACCTCGACGTACGATGCGAACGGCAACCTCGCGTCGCGCTCCGACGGCGCCGCCAGCGACGTCTACGTCTACGACCACGAGAGCCGCATGGTCGAGGCCGATCTCGGGCTCACCGGGAGCGGGACGGTCGTCTACGGCTACGATGCCGACGGCCTGCGCTCGAGCCGCACGATCTCGGGTGTGACCACCGAGTTCGTCGTCGACCGCACGCTGGGCTTCGGCCAGGTGGTCGCCGAGATCACCGGGGCAGACGTCGTCGGCTACGGCTACGGGCTCGGGCTCGTGCGGACGACGCGGCCGGCGACGGGAGCGCGCTTCTATGCGTTCGACGGCCACGGCTCGACGCGTCAGCTCACCGATTCGGCCGGCGCGGTGACGGATCGCTACACGTTCGATGCGTTCGGCGTGCTTCTGTCGAGCGTCGGAGCGACGGCGAACGACTACCTCTACGCGGGCGAGCAGCTCGACCCGAACGTCGGCTTCTACTACCTGCGCGCGCGCTACTACGCGCCCGCACGGGGCGAGTTCACCTCGACGGATCCGGAGCGCGGCAGCATCTACGACCCGCACACCCTGCACCGCTACCTCTACGCAGGGGCCGACCCGGTGAACAACGTCGATCCATCGGGCCGCTCGTTGGTCGAGGCGATGGCGGGCCTCGGGCTCCGAGGCATCCTGATCTCGTCACTCGGTGTCGGGCTGGTCGCCGCGACGATCCATCTCTACTTCACCGGCGACTTCCTCGGGGCGCTCTTCGTCGGCGGAAAGTCGGCCTTCGAATTCGCCGGGGCCATCCTCGTCGTCGTGCTCGCGGCGGGTGTCGCCACGGCCGCGGCGGCGGCGACGGCGGCCGCGGAGCTCGCCGCGAAGGAGGCGGCGGAGATCGCAGGTCGAGAGGTGGCCAAGCTCACGCTCAAGAGGGTGGCATCCATCCTCGTCAGGCAGGAGAGCCGCAACGTCTACGGACAGGTCGTGCAGCGCCAGCTGACCACCGCCGAAGCGGACGCGATCGCCGCCGAGATCGAGCTGAACGTCATCCAGCGGCAGATCCCGGCCCGGGTGCTCTGCCCGATTCTCGACTCCGTCCTGAAGAACCTCGCGAAGTCCACCTTCGACGGCGGGCTCTGGTCCCCCGACGTGCGTACCGGAGCGATCCTCGCCGTGACGATGGGCAAGCAGCGCTTCTGCGGCTTGATCTCGTGAGCGGGGCTGGCCGGCCGGGCGGGCCTCAGGGCACCGCTGCGGCCTCGCCCGGCCCCTCGAGCGGCGCCGGCGGCCGGCGGGCGATCTCGGTGACGGACAGCGATTCCGGCGAGTCGGCGAACTGCCAGGTGCAGACGCCGCCCCGCGCCGTGTAGCGCAATAGGCCGCGATCGAGGCCGTAGCGGATCGCGCGCTCCACCTGAGCGTGCGGGCGGTGGGTCGCAGCGGCCACCTGGCCCACGACGCCGGCCACCGCCTCCTCGCGCGAGATCGTGCTCGACGGGGTTCGCCAGCTGCCGCGCGTCTCGAGCACGTCCTGCTGCATCATGTCGTAAAAAACGCCCTGGCGCTCCAGGGCAGCGTAGCGCACCGTCTCCTCGTCGGTCGCGGCGCCGGCCGCCACGCGCTCGGAGAGCTCCCAGAAGTGCTCGGCCACCGCGCCCGAGATCAGCTCGACGACGTGCTCCTGGGTGTCGCGGCTCGCCCAGGGAGTCTCGGTGATCGCGTGGTTCGCGTGGTACTGGGACCAGTCGTCGGTGAGGACGCGCACGCCGTACTCGTCGGCCTGCTCGCGGACCGCGGTGCCGGGAAAGGGCGCCAGCATGTGGAAGCCGGTCTGTGCGCCCATGTCGGCGAGCGTGCGGCTCAGCTCGATGCTCTCCTGGATGGTCTCCGGCGTCTCGCCCGGGAGGCCGATGATGAACGAGCCGTGCGGCTGCACGCCGGCCGCGTTGCACGCATCCACGGCCGCGAGGATGCGGTGGACCTTGGTACCCTTCTTCACCGTCTCGAGGATCTTCTGGTTGGCCGACTCGAGCCCGAAGCTCACGGTCGTGCACCCGGCCTCGCGCATACGCGTGAGCAGCGGCACGTCCACGGTGTTCACGTTGGCGAAGCTCGTCCAGCGCAGGGACAGCCCGCGGCGCAGGATCTCGTCGCACACCGCGTAGGCGTGCGGCTTGTAGGCGGTGAACAGGTCGTCGGCGAGGTTCACCTGCGAGAAGCCGAGGCTCGCGAGCTGCACCATCTCGTCGACCACGCTGTTCGGCTCGCGCCGGCGGATCTTCGCGCCGACCATCTGGCGTCCGACGCAGAAGATGCACTGGAACGGGCAGCCGCGGCTGGTGGTCATGCTGATCGGCGTGTTGATCGCCCGGTAGCGGGACAGCGGCGTCAGATGCCGGGCGGGCAGCGGGAGCGTGCAGACGTCGATCCAGGTGTCGCGCCTGCCGTTGCTGCGGATCTCGTCGCCGTCGCGGTAGACCAGGCCGGCCACGCTCGCGTAGCTGCGCTTGCCCGCCACCGCATCGCAAAGCTCGAGGACCAGCTCCTCGCCCTCGCCCATGGCGACCAGGTCGAGGCCGGGGTGCTGGCGCAGAGTCTTCTCCGCGCAAAAGCTCACGTGAGCCCCGCCCATGGCGGTCACCACGTCCGGGTCGATGCGCTTGGCGTCCTCGATCGCGCCGATCGCGGAGAGAAACGTCATGGTGACCGAGGTGGCGCCGACGATGTCGGGCCGAAACGCGCTCATCAGGGCCTCGAGCTTCTCGGCGCTGTAGCCGCTCACCACCTGGTCGAGCACCCGCACCTCGACGCCGCCGCGCTCGAGCGCTGCGGCGAGGTAGCCCACCCCCAGCGGCGGCGAGGGATTCTCCTCCAGCGGGTAGAAGGGGTTGATCAGCAAGAAGCGCATGGCGGGGATCTTATGGAACCCCCCCGGGTGCTGTCCATTGCGACCTGCGTCCTTCGCCATCGTGGGATCGACCTTCCTGGGCGGCTGATGCGCAAGGTCGTGAGCTTGCGTCTGGTCGCGCCGCGCGCCGCGCCCCAGCGCGAGTGCGCGCGGTACGACGGCGTGCCTCACGCGGCGCGGCGATCCAGCGCCCGGTACTGCAGGGCCTCGGCGACGTCCGTGGCCTCGAGGCGAGCCCGGCCGGCCAGGTCGGCGATGGTGCGCGCGACCTTGAGCACGCGCGAGAAGGCTCGTCCGGAGAGGCCCAGGCGATCGACGGCGGACTCGAGCAGGCGCTCGGCCGGGGCATCGAGCACGCAGTGGAGGTCGATCTCGCGGCCGTTCATCTGCGCGTTGCAGCGGATGCCGGGCCGGCGCAGGCGGCTGCGCTGGCGCGTGCGCGCCGCGACGACGCGGGCGCGGATCGCGGCGGAGGGCTCGCCCTGGGCGGGGCCGGCGAGCTGGGCGAAGGGCAGGGCGGGCACCTCGACGTGCAGGTCGAGGCGGTCGAGCAGCGGGCCGGAGATGCGCTGGCGATAGCGCAGAGCCGCGCCCGGGGCGCAGGAGCAGAGGTGCGTCGGATCGCCGACGTAGCCGCAGGGGCAGGGGTTCATCGCGCAGACGACGATCGCGTCGGCGGGGAAGGCGTGGCTGCCGCTCGCCCGAGACACCTCGACGATGCGCTCCTCGAGCGGCTGGCGCAGCGCCTCCAGGGTGCCCGAGCCGAACTCGGGCAGCTCGTCGAGGAACAGGACCCCATGGTGGGCCAGCGCGATCTCGCCGGGGCGGATGTTGCGCCCGCCGCCGACCATCGCCGCCTCCGAGGCGGTGTGGTGCGGGGCACGCATCGGGCGGCGGGTGAGCAGCGCCCGGTCTCCGAGCAGCCCGGCCACGCTGTGCACCGCCGTGGTCTCGAGCGCTTCGTCGAGCGTCAGCTCGGGGAGGATCGAGGGGAGGCGTCGGGCAAGCATCGTCTTGCCGGCGCCCGGCGGGCCGACCAGCAGCACGTTGTGCCCGCCGGCGGCGGCGATCTCCAGGGCGCGACGGGCGCTCTGCTGGCCGCGCACCTCGGCGAAGTCGGCATCGTCGCCGGCCGGCTGGGAGAGCAGCTCGC
>CAZGUU010000182.1:0-10887 GCA_964529315.1 uncultured Enterobacteriaceae bacterium | reverse complement strand
GGGTGGCGATCTCCGCAGCGGCCGCACGCACGGTCGGCAGGAGCTCGTCGTGCGGCACGACGCGATTCACCAGGCCCATCTGCAGGGCCTCCTGCGCGTCGATCAGTCGCCCGGAGAAGAGCAAGTCGCAGGCGTGGTGCATGCCGACCAGGCGCGGCAGGAGCCAGGCGCTGCCGTGCTCGGCGATCAGCCCGCGGCGCGCGAACACCGTCCCGAAGCGCGCCCGCTCCGAGGCGATGCGCATGTCGTAGTAGAGCATGTACGAGAGGCCCAGGCCCGCGGCGACGCCGTTCACCGCGGCGATCACCGGTTTGGAGAGCGCGAGCGGGTAGCTGTAGGGCCCGCGGAAGGCCTGGGGCAGGCTCGGGTCGAGCTCGGGCAGCGGCTCGCCGAGCTCGGCGGCCGGGCTCGTCGCTGCACCGCCCTGCTGGAAGCTCTGCAGCATGGCCATGTCCGCTCCGGCGCAGTAGCCCTTGCCCGCGCCGGTCACGATGATCGCTCGAACGGCACCGTCGCCGTCGGCGGTGCGCAGGGCGTGCTCGACTTCCGCGCTCATCCGCATCGTCCAGGCATTGAGCTTCTCCGGGCGGTTGAGCGTCACCTCGGCGACGGCGCCGGTGACCGAGTAGAGGATCTCCGCGTACGACATGCACACCTCTTGCGTGGCCGTAGGTTCGGCGACGCTCGCGGCCACGGACGAGCGCCCCCGATGGCGTACCCCCGTTCTCACGCCAACGCGAGCCCTCTAGACAGCAAGGGGAGGCGCCGTTGGTGGCGACCCATCGGCGCGTCGTAGCCGGCGCGGGCTCAGGCCCGGCGCCGGATCGGTCGAAGTCTCCAGCGAGAGATCTCACGACCGAAGGAGGTGTTGTGCGATGAGCACCAAGCCGAATCCCGAGCCAGAATCCCCGACGATTTCTTGCACTCGCTTCGAATCCGCTTCGGCGGGAACGCCCGGAGGGCAACCGACGGCGGCGCCCATGCACGCACCGGCACTCGGATCTGCCGCGGGCCGCATGCCTGTGCCGACGCGGCCGTGGATCCTCGCCCTGGCGCTGGCCGTGAGCCTGGCCCTGCCGGCCAGCGGCGGTGCGACGCAGTGGCCCGTCGCTCCCGAGCCCGGAGAGGACGACATCCCCGGCGTGCAGCGCGACGGCACGCTGCGCATCGTGCGTTTCACCGGTAGCTGGGGCGAGGTGCCCGAGGATCAGGGGACGCTGATCGGCTGGGCCGGCGCCGCCGCCACCGGCGACCTCGTCCTGCACCGCGACGACGAGGCCGAGGTCGAGGCGACCATCGAGATCCTGCGCCCCGCCCAGATGGCCCCCGCAGGGGAGGAAGAGCTCTCGGGCGACTGAGAGCGTGAGCAGGAATCCCCGGACAGGCTCCGGGTGCCTGTGGTCCGCCGCGACGGGGAATGCGGGTCCAGTAGCGAAGGGTCCTGGCCGCCGCCGGGTGGGCCGCGCATCCATCTCATGGATTTCGGTTGAGCGGGTATCCCGCGGCGGCTGCGGAGTCGCTCCGGATCCCGCATTCGCCGCCGCGGCAGCGTCGTCACCCGGTGGTGCCGAGCGACGGGAGGGGATTCCTGCTCACGCTCTGAGGCCCCTCTGGTCCCGCGCCGCGTCGCGACGAGTCCCCGCGGGCCACCGGGCCGTGTGCCGGGGAGCTCGCGACGGGCGCCCGGCGATGTGGTAGGCCCGCACCATGGAGCGCGACGCGGAACCGGGCCTCGAGGAGCTGCTCCCCTACCTCTACCGGCGCCACCCCTGGCACGGCGTCTCCATCGGTGAGAGCGCCCCGCGCCAGGTGACCGCGTTCATCGAGATCGTCCCCACGGACACCGTCAAGTACGAGCTCGACAAGGTCACCGGCCACCTCAAGATCGATCGGCCGCAGAAGTTCTCCAACGTCTACCCGACGCTCTACGGGCTGATCCCGCAGACCTACTGCGGCGAGGAGACGGGGGCGTTCTGCTCGGAGCGCACCGGCCGGCCGGGCATCGTCGGCGACGGCGACCCGCTCGACGTCTGCGTGCTCTGCGAGCGAGACGTCTCGCACGGCGACATCCTAGTCCAGGCGATCCCGATCGGCGGCCTGCGGATGATCGACACCAACGGCGCCGACGACAAGATCATCGCCGTCCTCGAGGGGGATGCGGTGTACGGCGACTGGCGCGAGATCGAGCAGAGCCCCCCGGCCCTGATCCAGCGCCTGCAGCACTACTTCCTCACCTACAAGCAGACGCCGGGCCAGGCGCAGCGAGTCGAGATCACCCACGTGTACGGGCGCGAGGAGGCCTACGAGGTGATCCGCCGCACCCGGCTCGACTACGAGCGCAAGTTCGGTCGGGTGAAGGCCTTGTTCGAGGGGAGGCCGTCGAAGTAGCCTCGCCGACGGAGGGCCGGACATGCACGAGCACCACCGCCGTTTCCTGATCGTCGAGCAGGGCCTGGGCTCCGCCGTGCTCAACTTCCTGCTCAACGCGGCGATCGCCTGGGTGATGTTCCGCTCGCTGGAGACGGTGCCGCTCTGGGGCCAGCAGAGCATCGCGGGCGACACGATCGGCACGGCCTTTCTGCTGCCCTTCTTCACCTGCCTGATCGTCACGCGGGTGGTGCAGAAGCAGATGCGCGCCGGCCGGCTCGCGCCGCTCGACTGGCGCCGTGCGGCGCACCCGACGCTTGGGCGCCTGCCGCGGGGAACGCTGGCGCGCGCGGTCGTCCTGGGGCTGGCGACGCTGGTGGTCGCGGCGCCGCCGTCCCTCGGCCTGCTCGGCTGGGTCGGGCTCGACCACATGAGTTTTTGGGGCTTCGTCGCCTTCAAGGCGGGCTTTGCCGCGCTCCTCGCGGCGCTGCTCACGCCGCTGATCGCCCTCTGCGCGCTGGGCGACGCGGCGAGCTGAGCCCCGGCTCGCCCGATGCGACGGCTAGGCCCGCGGGTCGACAAATCGACCTCGCGTGCGACGGGGGTCGTATGCCGGACGCCCGAGGGGCCGGAAAATCATACCCTCGCCCGACTGGCCTGCCGGCGGCCAGGCCTGGATCCTGGCTCCATCGCCCCGTGCACCAGGGACACAGGCGTTGCCGCCGGGACGGGAAGGGGTCGAGATGCGAGAGCTCGTGCAGCGTGGCCATGGATCGTCGGGGACGGTGATGATCGTCGAAGCGCGCTGGGAGCGGGGCGAGGAGCTCGAAGCGCTGCTCGGCGCGAGCGGGCGGCGGCTGGTCGTGGCGCCGACGCTGGAGAGGGCCTTCGAGCTGCTCGCCCGCGAGCCGGCCGACGTCCTGATCGTCGCCGGGGGGATGCTCGGGGCTTACGGCCCGGCCGTGGTCGAGCGTGTCGAGGCGCTCGCCCCGGGCGCGGCGATCGTCGTCTGCTTGCCGATCATGCCTCCCGGAGCGCGCTGCGCTCTCCTGCGGTCACTCGATCTGCACGGCGTTCACCAGGAGGGAGCGCAGGACGACGCGGCCTTGGTGGATCTCGTCGAGTCGGGCCTGGCGAGCGCCCGCCGCGCTCGCCGCCTGATGGAGAAGTCCGAGCTCCGCGAGCTGATCGTGGCCAAGCTGTGCCACGAGATGCGCGGCTGCCTGCACGTCCTCCAGGGGTATGCGGAGATCCTCTGCGGCGAGCCGACCGTCGCCGCGAGCGGCGAGGTCGCCGCACGCATCGGGGCGACCAGCGGCAGGGCGCTTCGCCTGGTGCAGGACTACCTGGAGCTCGCGCGGCTCGCCTCGCCGGGCGCCGGGGCCCAGTGCCAGGCGATCGAGCTCGACGCCCTGATCGACGAGCTGCGAGCAGAGGCGGAGCGGCAGATCGGCGCGCGGCCGCTGGTCGTGCGCACCGAGGTGGCCGAGCGTGGCGCGATTCTCGAGACCGACGGCGAGAAGCTGCGCGCCATCCTCGGGCACCTTCTGGCGAACGCCGTCAAGTTCACCGCTCGCGGCGAGATCCGCCTCGCGGTCCGATCGCGCGAGGACGGCACCGAGTTCGTGGTGAGCGACGACGGCGGCGGCATCGCCGACCAGGCGCGAGCGACGCTCTTCACGCCGTTCGCGCAGGGCCCCGGAGAGCCGCTCACCAGCACCCCTGGACAAGGGCTGGGACTGGCGATTGCGGTCCGCCTGAGCAAGCTCCTGGGCGCATCGCTGGAGGCAGGTGCGAGTCCCTGTGGCGCACGCTTCACGCTGCTCCTGCCGGTCGCGGCGACGCGCCGCGCCTTCGGCCTGAGCGCGTTCTACGCTCAAGAAAGCGTGCTTTCGGGGCGAATACTGCACTAGTCAGGCGTCGGTCGGGGCTGGCGCGCGGGGTCGTGGGTGCCTCGCGCAGGGTCGGGCGGACCATCGCGGCGCGGTGCCGCCACGCTGCTGGAGCGGGCTCGATGGCACGAAAGTCGGCGAGGCGGGACAGCGGACACTCGATCCTGGTGGTCGACGACCAAGAGGAGATCCTCGTCTCCGTGCGCAGCCTGCTCGAGCGCGAGGGCCACCGGGTGCTGACCGCCGACGGCGCCGAGCGGGCCCTCGAAGCGCTGCGCGAGCACGACGTCCACCTGCTGCTGGTCGACTACTTCATGCCGCGGACCAACGGCGAGCAGCTCATCCGCCAGATCCGCTCCTTCGACCCGCACGTGCAGATCATCCTGCACACCGGCTACTCGGGCGAGAAGCCGCCGCGGATGATGCTCGCCGAGCTCGACATCCAGGGGTACCACGACAAGGCCGACGGACCGGAGCAGCTGCTCGTCTGGGTGGAGGTCGGCTTGAAAGCCTATCGGCTGATCCAGGGCTTGAAGGAGCGGGAGCGCCTGCAGGCCGATCTGGTGGCCAACGTCTCGCACGAGTTCCGCACGCCGCTGCACATCATCACCGGCTACATCGAGCTGATGCGCGACGGGCAGTTCGGCGTTCTGACCCGGGAGGCGGTGGCGACGCTCGACCGGATCGAGGAGGCCGGGCGCAGCCTGGCCGAGCTGGTTGCGGACTTTCTCAAGTACGCGCGCGTGCAAGCCGGGGTCGAAGGAGTCAGCCGGCACGAGGTCGTCACCTGCGATCTGGTCGAGGAGCTGCGCCGGCTGGCGGGCGTGCTGCTCGAGGAGAAGGACGTCGTCTTCGACGTCGTGCTCGAGGACGCACCACCGGTCTTTCTCAGCGACCCGATCAAGCTGCGCACCATCCTGCGCAACCTGATCACCAACGCGGCGAAGTTCACCTCCGCGGGATCGGTCTGCTTGGCGGTGCGCGGCGAGAGCGGCCGGGTGAGCTTCGCAGTCGAGGATACCGGGCCCGGCATCCGTGGCGAGGATCACGAGCTGATCTTCGAGCCGTTCCGCCAGGTCGACGGCTCCTCGACGCGCTCGTTCGGAGGGATCGGTCTCGGGCTCGCGCTGTCGCGCAAGCTCGCCCGCCTGCTCGGCGGTGACATCGAGCTCGACAGCCGGCTGGGTCGTGGTGCGACCTTCACCGTCGTCCTGCCGCTTCTCGAATCCCTGGGCGTGTCGCGGCCGGAGGCGACGCTGCCTGGGCCTCCGGCCGCCGAGAGCCGGGCAGGCTGAGGCGCGGTCCGGTCGCCCGGTCGTCGCCAGAAGGCGCCGCAGACGTGCCCAGCATCGGCGCGATTCGGGCAGATCCGATGGGCACGCCGTTGCGCTGGTGGGGGAGGGTGGAGCCGCTGGGTGCGCCACTCTCGGCGAGCGACGTGAGCATCGCCTCCGTGGCGGCGCTGCGCGGCGAGACGGCGTACCTGCGCTGGGGCGAGACCTCGATGCTGGCGGGCGCGCTGGGCGCAGCGCAAGCACTGCGCCGGCGGCTGTGGGAGGCGCCGTGAGCCGCCGCGCCGCACGGTGGATGGTGCTGTGCAGCAGTCTGCTGCTCGCGGCCCTGCTGGCCACGGTCGCCGTCAACTCCGCGCGCTGGGTGGGGACGACGTTTCCCGGCTTCTTCGTCATGGCCAATCGCGTGGTCCCGTCGATCACCCTTCCTACCTGGTCCGACGGTCGCACCTATCGGCTCTTCCAGTCCCAGGTGCAGGCGGTGGACGGGCTCGCGGTGCACGACTCCGAGCAGGTGTACCGGGCGGTCGCCGGTGCGCGGCCGGGAACGGTCTTCGACTTCACGGTGCGTACGCCGGCCGGTGCCACGGAGAAGGTCGCGGTGGCCTCGCAGGAGTTCACCACGGGTGACTTCGCGCTCCTGTTCGGCGCCTATCTGGTGAACGGGCTCGCCTTCGTCGCCATCGGCCTGCTCGTGCTCCTGCTCAAGCCGGGTAGCCCGGCAAGCGTCGGCTTCTTCGCCTTCTGCACGTCGGTCGGGGTCTTCGTCGTCACCGCCGCCGACCTCTACGGGCCCGCCTGGTTCTTCCGCCTGCACGTGGTCGCAGAGTCGCTGCTGGGAGCGGGTGCGCTGCACCTCGCACTGGTCTTCCCCGTCGACCGCCTCCAGCGCCGGCGGGGGGCCGCGCTGCTCGGTCTGTACGCGCCATTCGTCGCTCTGGCGATGGTCTACGAGCTGCTGCTGTGGTCCCCTTCGGCCTACACGAAGGTCCACCTGGTGGCGACGGCCGCACAAGGGATCGGCGCCGGAGTGCTGATCGCCGCGATCGCCTGGGGCTACCTGGCCAGCCGCTCGGCCCTGGTGCGGCGCAAGATCGGACTCGTGGCGCTCGCCACCACGGCCGGCTTCCTCCTCCCGGCCGTTTTGCTCGCGGCATCGAGCCTGCTCGGCGGGAGCGTGCCGCTCAACACCGCGGCCCTCACGGCTTTCCTCTTCCCGCTCGGTGTCGGCTACGCGATCGTCCAGCAGGATCTCTTCGAGATCGACGTCGTCCTGCGCCGCGCGGCGACCTATGTGGTCGTCGTGGCGGCGATCTCCCTGGTCTACTTGACGGTGCTGGTTCTCGCCGGCGCGGTGGTGCCCGGCCTCGCGCCGGGCAGCGGAGCGCGGCTGCCCTTGGCCCTCCTCAACCTCGCCGTCCTGCTCGCCATCGCCCCGGTGAGCACGCGGGTGCGAAGGGCGGTCGATCGGGTCTTCTTCCGCGGCGCGTACGACCCCGACGAGACCCTGGCCAGGCTCGGCCGCGAGCTCTCCCGGGCACGGACCATCGCCGAAGTGACGTCGACCACGCTGCGCGTCGTGCGTGGCGCCCTCTGGCCGCGGCGCGCGGCGATCCTCCTGCGCGCGCCGGACGCCTCGTTCGCCAGCGGGCCTGGATCGGATCTGCAGGTCGCGGGCATCGAGCTGCCCGCCGCGCTCGAGGCGCGCTGCGAGCGCGGCGAGATCCTGGCCAGCTACCAGTGGGAGGAGGGCGGCGATCGCGAGGCGCCGGCGATCTGGCGGATGCTGGCGGTGGAGGTGATCGTACCGATCCGCCACGAAGACGGATCGCTGGCGCTGCTCGTGCTGGGGACCAAGGAGTCGGGGCGCGCCTACAACCCGTTCGACGTCACCCTGCTGCGCACGGCGGCGAGCCAGGCCGGGTTGGCCATGACCACGGCCCGGGCCTTCGGCCGGCTCGCCGATCTGAACGCGAGCCTCGAGGGGCAGGTTCGCGAGCGGACCGTCGAGCTGGAGAACGCCAACGGAGAGCTCAGCGCGTCGGTCGCCGAGCTGCGACGCGCCTATCTCCAGCTCGAGCGCAGCCAGGAGAGCCTGATCCGAGCCGACCGGCTCGCAGCGCTGGGTCGGCTCGCCGCGGGAATCGCCCACGAGATGAACACCCCTCTGGGTGCGGTGATGAACTCGCTGCAGGTCCTGCGCGAGCTGGGCCGCGAGTACGCCGAGTCGATCGACGAACCCTCGGTGCTGGCGGCGGACCACCGCGAGATCGCGGCCGAGATCGTCACCGCCGCGGATGCCGCCACGGCCTGGGCACGCAAGGCCGCCGCCTTCATCCGCAGGATGAAGCTGCACGGGCGCGACCTGCGCTCGGGCGTCGTCGAGCGCTTCCCGGTGGCGGCGGTCGTGGAGGAGGTGAAGGCCCTGCTGGCGCACCGGCTGCGGGCGAGCCGCTGCACCGTCGAGCTTCGCGAGGAGACGCCGGGCCTGACCGCAATCGGTGACCCCTCGCGCCTGGGTCAGGTCCTGGTCAACCTGATCGTCAATGCGATCGACGCCTACGAGGACCGGGGCCTCTGCGACGGTGCCGTGACGGTGCACGCGAGCCCCAGCCCGCGAGGCGTCACGCTGCGGGTCGAGGACCGCGCCGGCGGCATCCCGCCCGACTGCCTGCCGCGGATCTTCGACGAGCTCTTCACGACCAAGGAAGCCGGCCGTGGTACCGGCCTCGGGCTGTGCATCGCTCGTCACCTCGTCGAGCAGGGGTTCGGCGGCGCGCTCACCGTGCGCAGCGAGCCGGGCGTGGGCACCTGCTTCACGGTGACGCTCGCATCGGACGCCGGCACGAGCGCCGCAGCCGGGGACGGCGACGGTCTCCAGGCCAGGGCGGGCTCTGCGCGAGTCGCCCTGGCCGACCGCTCTCAGGGCTCCGCGCGGACCTCGCCGTCCCTGCCGTAGAAGGCGAGTGCCGCGGCAAGACGGCTCTTGACGGAGAGCTTGGCGAAGATTCTCGTCAGGTGCGTCTTGACGGTCTGCTGGCTCAGGCAGAGCTGCCCGGCGATCTCGCGGTTGCTGATGCCCTTGGCGACGTAGGCGAGCACCTCGCGCTCGCGGCGCGTGAGCCCGCTCATGCCGTCGTTGTGGCCGGTGCTCTCGCTCGCCTGGCGCTGGAAGATCTCGAAGACGCGCCGCGGCAGGCCGGGGTCGACCCAGATGCCACCCTTGGCCACGGCGCGCAGCGCGTCGGCGACGGACGCCAGGCGGGTCGCCTTGAGGACGTACCCGCGAGCGCCGCCCAGGGCGGCCTTGGTCGCGATCTCCAGGCTGGCGAACGCGGACAGGACGACGACCTGCGTCGCCGGGCTTTGCGCGCGCACCTGGCCGACCAGCGTCGAAAAGCTCTTGACCAGGGGCATCTTGTAGTCGAGCAGCAGGACGTCGGGGCGCAGACGCTCGGTCAGGTGGGCCACCTCGACGCCGTCGCCGGCCTCGCCGACGACCTCGAGGTCGCCGTCCCGGGGCACCGCGATCTTGAGCATCTCGCGGAACATGGCGTGGTCGTCCGCGACCAGGACACGAGTCGGCACGCCGGCCGACATGGCAATTCCTGTTCCATCCGGCGTGCGCTCTGGGCGCCCAGAGAACCAGGAGCACGGCCCGGGGAGCCGGCAATCGCGTGACGAAGCGACCCATTTGCGTCGAGTGCCGCGCTATGGCGAGCGCGCGGCGCAGGCTAGTGGTGGACGCGCATGGCGACCTACGTGATCGGAGACGTCCAGGGGTGCTTCGCGACGCTCGAGGCCCTGCTGGCGCGCATCGGCTTCGTCGCCGGGCGCGACGACCTGGTGCTCGCTGGAGACCTGGTGAACCGCGGGCCGCGCTCGGCCGAGGTGCTGCGCTGGGTGATGCGTGCCGGTGGGGCTGCGATGGCGGTGCTCGGCAATCACGACCTCCACCTTCTCGCGCGTCACTTCGGCGTGGCGCGGCCCAAGAAGCGCGACACGCTGGATGACGTGCTGGGCGCACCCGATCGCGAGGCGATGATCGACTGGCTGCGCGCGCAGCCGCTGGCGTGGCGTCGCGGCGAGTACCTGGTGACCCACGCCGGCCTGTTGCCGCAGTGGAGCGCCGCCGATGCCGTGCGGCTTGCGGAGGAGACGAGCGCGGCGCTGCGCGGGCCCGACCCGCACGAGCTTCTCGCCCGCCTGCGCGAGCGTCCGGCACGGCGCTGGGAGGAGTCGCTCGGGGGCACGGAGCGCCTGCGGGTGATCGTCCAGGCGCTGACCCAGCTGCGCACCTGCCTGCCCGACGGCACGCCCGACCTCGACTACAGCGGCCCACCGGCGCAGGCGCCGCCGGGGCAGGTGCCCTGGTTCGACGATCCGTGGCGCGTCGAGCGCGAGGTGACCGTGGTGGCCGGGCACTGGG
The DNA here is from genome assembly GCA_964529315.1 of uncultured Enterobacteriaceae bacterium. Taxonomy (GTDB): domain Bacteria; phylum Desulfobacterota; class Binatia; order UBA12015; family UBA12015; genus CAZGUU01. The sequence goes on along the minus strand of CAZGUU010000182.1, from coordinate 907 downwards.
CGACGCTCGGCCTCCATGTCGGGCCACGCGCGGTGTCCCTCGATACGGGTGCCGGCTGGGGCCAGGCATTGAGCGCGCTGCGCCTGGAGGACCGCGCCGTGATCGCCCAGCCGACCCTGGATCCGGTGGCGGGCCGCGGCGACGCCTAGCCCGCATCCTCGCCCGAGGATCCCGCCCCGCCACGCACGCGATCCGCTCTTGCGACGGGCTCGCCCGGCCGAGGCCCCCCGTCGCGGGTGCGACAGCCCGCTACCTGGAAGGGATCCCGTGGAGTCGCTCGAGGCGACGCTCCACCTCGTCGAGCGTCTCGAGCCGCTTGGCGAAGGCCCAGCGCACCGTGCTGCGCCCCAGGCCGGGCGTGCCGTAGAAGCTCGAGCCCGGCACCACCGCGACGCCCAGCTCGGTCGTCAAGTACCTGGCGAAGGCGTGGTCGTCGCCCTCGAAGCCGCGCTCGGAGAAGTCGCTCAGGACGTAGTAGGCGCCCTCGGGTGCCGCGGCGCGCAGGCCGAGCCGGTCGAGGATGGACATCATGCGCGAGCGGCGCAGGGCGTACTCGCGCACGGTGCGCTCGTAGTAGCTCTCGGGCAGGGCCAGCGCCGCGGCCGCCGCGTGCTGCAGGGGGGCGGGTGCGCAGATCGTGAGGAAGTCGTGCACCGTGCGGAAGGCCTCGGCGAGCGGCTCGAGCGCGCAGGCGTAGCCCAGGCGCCAGCCGGTCACGGCGTAGGTCTTGCCGAAGCCGCCGATGGTGATGGTGCGCTCGGCCATCCCGTCGAGCGCGGCGAGCGGCAGGTGGGTGCGGCCGTCGTAGAGGATGTGGTCGTAGATCTCGTCGGTGATCGCCACGACGTCGTGCTCGTGGCACAGCCGGGCCACGCCGGAGAGCTCCTCGCGCGTGAATACCCGCCCC
>CAZGUU010000181.1:0-10933 GCA_964529315.1 uncultured Enterobacteriaceae bacterium | reverse complement strand
AGGTGCGGCGCGACCGAACGCCCGGCCGAGCCCGCGTGCTGCGCGACCTGCGCGAGCTGCCCGGCGCCCCGGTGGCGCTCGCCGAGCACCTGCCGATCGACACCGAGTCGACGCTGCTCGCCCTGGCGCGGGGCGAGGGCCTGGTCGCCGCATGAGCGCCGGGGCGCCGATCATCCACGCCTCGGGCCTGACGCGTCGCTTCGGCGACTTCACCGCGGTCGACGACCTAACCCTGCGCGTCGAGCCGGGCACCCTGTTCGCGTTTCTCGGGGCCAACGGCTCGGGCAAGAGCACGACGATCCGCATGCTGATCGGCCTGCTCACGCCGACCGCGGGCACGATCGAGGTGGACGGCATCGACGTGATCCGCCACCCGCGCCGGGTGCGCGACCACATCGGCTACATGGGACAGAAGGTGAGCCTCTACCAGGGCCTATCGCTGCGCGAGAACGTCGAGTTCTACGCCGGGCTCTACGGGCTGGGAGCCGCCGAGCTGCGCGAGCGCTGGGGCGCGCTTCGCGAGCGCCTGTCGCTCGCCGAGGCCGAGTCCGAGATGCCCTCGGACCTCTCCGCCGGCGTGCGCCAGCGTGCCGGGCTCGCGCTGTCCACGCTGCACCGCCCGCGCGTGCTGTTCCTCGACGAGCCCACCGCGGGGGTGGACGTGCACAACCGCGAGCTCTTCTGGGAGCTCATCCAGGAGGAGGCCGACGACGGCGTGACGGTGTTCGTCACGACGCACTTCCTCGAGGAGGCCGACTACTGCGACTGGGTGTGCTTCATCGACCGGGGCCGTCTCACGGCGGATGCACCGCCCGAGGAGCTGCGCCGGCGCTTCTCGGAGGGCTACCGCGTGCGGCTGTCCACGGAAGCCCGAGAGGCGGCTCCAGGCGGGCTCGTGGCCGGGCACAGCACCGGGCCCGAGGCCGGGAGGCCCCCTGCCGGTGAGGCCGGAGCAGCGGCCGGCCCGGCCGACGCCGCGACCCGCGCGGCCCTGGCGGACTTCGCAAGCCGCCTCGATCAGGCCGGCCTCGAGGTGCGCCGCCGTGACGGCGAGGTGGACCTCGTGCTGCCTTCGCTCGACCACGAGCTGCTGCGCGCGATCTCCGCCCTGCAGGCGGCCCACGCATCGCTCCAGGTGTCGATCGACCAGCCGCAGATCACCGACATCTTCCGGACCGTCTCGGGCCGCACGCAGAGGGCCGCATGAGCCTGCGCCGGCTGGCCATCCTGGTGCGCCGCGAGACGCTGGCCACGCTGCGCGACCCGTTCACCATCTCCATCCTGGTGCTGCTGCCGCTGCTCGCCCTGATCTTGTTCGCCTCGATCATGTCGACCGACGTTACGAACCTCGAGCTCGGCGTCCTCGACCTGAGCCAGAGCTCCGCCAGCCGGCGGATCATCGCCGAGCTGGCTGCGCAGGGCACCTTCCAGCCGCGGCGCTACGACACCCGCGAAGAGGTCGACAGCGCGCTGCGCTCGGGCGAGATCAGCGTGGCCGTGGTGGTCCCGCCCGGCTTCGCGCGCGACATCGAGGCGCGCGGCCGGGGCCGGGAGCCGGCGCAAATCGAGGTGCTCTACGACGGAGGCGAGGCGGTGCTGGCCGGCAACGCGGAGAGCTTCCTCGGCAGCCTGGCCACCGCGACCAGCCTCGACCTGACCGGCGCGGCCGCCAGCGCATCGATCGTGGCGCTCTCACCGGACACCGCCCTGGCCGCGGACGCACCACCGCGCGGCATCCGCGTGCTGCCGCGCGTCCTGTTCAACCCGACCCTCGACGGCCGGCCCTACATGGTGTCCGGGGTCTTCGGCTTCGTGCTCAGCTTCACCACCACCCTGATCATCGCCGTCTCGGTGGTCAACGAGCGCCTCGCCGGCACCTTCGATCAGCTCCAGGTGACCCCGGCGACCTCGGTCGAGATCATGCTCGGCAAGCTCCTGCCGCTGGGCGGCGTCTTCTCGGTCGACGTGATCCTGATGATGATCACCGCCTGGCTTCTCTACGGCATCTGGCCGGCGGGCAGCGCGGTCTTCTTCGTCGTGTTCTCGATGTTCTACATGATCGTGGCCCTGTCACTCGGGCTGCTCATGTCGGCCACCTCGGCGACCCCCGCCGAAGCGGTCGCCAAGACCGTCCTGCTCAGCACGCCGCTGATCCAGCTCTCCGGCTTCGCCTTCCCGACGCGCAACATGGCGACGCCGTTTCGCTGGTTCTCCGAGCTCATCCCGGCGACGCACTACATGCGGGTGAGCCGCGCGATCTATCTTCGCGGACAGGGCCCGCTCGATCTCCTGCCCGAGATCACGATCATCGTCGCGCTCGGCCTAGCCTTGGGCCTGCTCGCCCTGCGAGCCATTGCGAGGCGCCAATGAGCCGCCTGCGCAGCTTCGTCTCCAACGTTTTGGCGATCGCCTACAAGGAGAGCGTCCGGCTGCGGCGCGAGCCGATCGTGCTGCACAACGTCGTCTTCCAGCCGTTCACCATGCTCATGGTCTTCGGCTACGCGCTCTCCTTCACGCCCCAGCACACGCCGTGGGCGGTCCTCGACCGCAGCGAGAGCGCCGCCTCGCGCCAGCTCGTGCGCGACATCGAGGCGAGCGGGTACTTCGCCCCGCCGGTCCTCGTGTCGAGCTACGCCGCCGGCCACGAGCTGCTCGCGAGCGGTGATGCCGTCGCGCTGGTCGTCGTGCCGCAGGACCTGCGGCGCGAGATCGAGCTCGGCCAGCCGACCGTGCAGGTGCTGCTCGACGGCACGGACCCGCTCACCGCGGCGCGCATCGGCAAGTACATCGCCGAGATCGCCCAGCGCTTCACGCTGCACCAGCCGCTCGCGGACCGCGCCCGCGCCGCGGGCGACCCGAGCAACGCCGAAGCCCCCCGGCCGCCGCTCGACCTGCGCCAGCAGTTCCGCTTCAACCCGACGCTGCGCGACCTGAACTTCTACCTCGCCGGCCTGGCCGGCTACCTGCTGACCAACATCTGCCTGGGTGCGGCCTCGCTCGGCCTGGTCGCGGAGAAGGAGAACGGCACCTACGAGCAGCTCCTCGCCCAGCCCACCGGCCCGCTCGAGGTCGTGCTCGGCAAGCTCCTGCCCCACGTCGTGATCGGCTACGTCTCGCTCGGCGTCGCCACGCTGGGCGCCTGGGTGCTCTACGACTTCTGGCCCGAGGGCAGCCTGCTGCTGCTCGCGATCACCAGCCTGCCCTTCATCCTCGCCACGCTGACCCTCGGCGTCTTCGTCTCGGCGATCTCGCACACCTCGGCGCAAGCAGTCTTCCTCACCATCTTCTTCATCATGCCGTCCTTCGTGCTCTCCGGCTCGATGCTGCCCTACCAGCTCATGCCGCACGGGGTGCGCGAGATCGGCGGCCTGCTCCCGCTGCGCTGGTACCAGATCCTCTCGCGCCGGATCATCGAGCGCGGCGCGACGGCCTCCGAGGTGGCGGTCCCGACGCTCGTCCTGTGCGGGCTGTTCGCGGTGCTGCTCGTGGCGGTGCGGTGGAGGATGAAGCCGCGGCTGGGGTGAGGGGGGACGCGGGGGCGAAGCTCGCTTCCCTCGCTGCACCGATCAGGATGACTCCTCACTCGCGCTCCTGCACGGGCCAGAGCACCCCGAAGCCCACGTGCCGACCTCTGCCGACGGCGAGTGGGCCCGCGACCGGCCGATCGAAGGTCACGCGTATGTGAAGCTTGGGCGTCTCACCGAGGTAGCCGCTGGCTCGGTATTGAGTTGCGACGTGAACAGCGGCGATCGGTCCACCGGAGGCGAACTCGATGGACACGATGCAGGCTCATCAGGGGCTTTTCCAGCGAGCGTTCTCACGAAGTGCTCTCGTCAGCTCATCACCGACGAGGGCCCAAAGTTGCCGAAGCCCTGGCTCGTTCGCCGGATTGCCGATCTGCAGATCGCGAAGACGCCGCGCGCTGCCCGCTCTCTGGCACTCCCGGTCCAGTCAACCTGAAGCGCCGAGCGCGTCGTCAGCAGCGAAGCCGGGATGGACCAGAGCGGCCAGGTGAACGTCATATCATCGCCTCGACCGACGACGCCGGTGGTGATGATCCTCGAGCCGCGCGGAAAGCTCGGCAGCAACGGCAGACCGCGGAACGCGAGCCATTCCAACGGAGCGTCCACGCGGGTTCCATCGCCGCTGGGGTTGTTCGCCATCAACGCCCAGCTGCGCTCGGCGCCCGGGTCCCATCGAAGGTTGCTGCCTGGCCGCTCGCCGTGCCCCTTGAATAGTGACGTCTCGACCCACTCTTGGGTCACCGAGGCGCGAATGCCCTCCACCGCGCCCAGGAACGTCTGCTGCGCGGCAGTGAAGTGGAACGCGGTCGGCTTGGTGTTGCCCTTGCCATCGACCGCGATGTCAGTGCCATAGGCCGCGGCGTAGCCTGCTGCCTCGTCGTTGCCCGTCAACCAAGCCTCGATGCAAGTCGCAAGGAACTTCTTGAACTCGTCGGGCGGCGGCTTGAGGTCGGCGACCGCCTGCGGCCCTTGCTTCTTGGTAGCGGCCTTCGTGTACGTGAACCGCCACGGCGCTCTCCCGTTCCCAGCAGCTTCTGCGTCGGCCGCGATGCTCATCGCGAGATCGGACTCGCTCTTGTCGATCCCGTCGACGAAGGCGCGGAACGAGCCGTCATCGAAGAAGCCTAGCTTGGCTCCGGGAACGGCACGAAGCAGCCCTAGCGCTGCCAGGAAACCGAGTGGGCTTGAGCCGTCCACGCCCGCGAGTCGGATGCGGCTCATCTCGACGCCTCCTTCGTCTGCTCCTCTTCGCTGGCGCGGTGGTCGGCGAGGCGAAGGATCGCCTCGAGCCAGCACAGCTCCTGCCAGCCGTACTTCGCGACCAGCGCCCAGAATCGGTCGGCCAGCGGCGAGTCGAGGCGGTGCAGTCCGTTGCCCGAGGTTGTCGAGGCGAAGTCGATCTCGCCGAACGTCTTGCTCGTGTGCTTGGCGAGCGCCACATCGACGGGGCTCTCGTCGACGACGGCAGGCGCGAAAGGGCGGCAGCAGCCGTGGTGGCTCGCGACGAGATGGCGCACCAGATCGAGATCGGGCTCCTTGGTGGCGTCCGCCTTCTGCAAAGCACCCTTCACGCTTTGCAAGCGTCCTTCGAGCATTGCGAGCGACTGCACCTCGTGGCGTGCTCCCCGTGGATAGCCGCTCCTTCGCTGCGCGAGTCGATGTGCCTCACGCGAGCCAGGTGGCATCGCCGACTTGGCCCACAGCGTCTCATCCTTGAAGAGCTCAATCTCGCTCCCGCCCCGCAGCATCAGCTGAAAGCGTCGGTCCGCCTTACCAATGTCGTGCAGCCATGCGGCGATCGCGACGTGCTCCGCGAGCCCCGCGCCGAGCCCGCAGCTCGTCGCGTACCCACGCGCGAACGCCTCGACGTCGGCGCTGTGCTCGGCTAGCGAGACGGCGTGCCCCGCATGAAACGAGTCGTCGCCGTCGGTTGTCACCTCGACGCCGTCCTCGAGCGTCTCCTCAGGTAGGAGAACCTCTCGCAGAGCGGCGAGCGGCACTCTCCTGGCTTCGATCACGGTCCACGAAGGCTCGCCGGGCACGACGAGTGAACGTCGCCCTTTGCCGAGCTTCTCTGCCCAGAGACGCTTCCACCCTGGCCAGTCGCCATTCGAAGCGAGGAGACCGAGCGCGCTGCGCGCCTCGTCGGGATCGTCGAGCGGCAGCGAGAGCCCGAGCGTGTCGACGACGGCGGGATGTAGCCGCAGCACCGGCCGCGCGCGCGCGAACAGCTCGGCCCGCTCCGCGCAGTCTTGAACCGGCTCGGTCGAGGTGGCGTCGAAGCAACCGCTGCGAATGCCGCCGTAGCTCACAGGCACGACGATGGTGTCACCCGGCTTCAGCGAGGGCTCCGAGTCGGACTGCGCGCAGACGATCTCACTTTCGTCGCCCCTCCAGCAGAGCGCGCGTCGCCCTGCCGTCTTCGGCTCGTCACTGTCGGCCGGCGTCGCGCCCTCGGTGTCACCGAAATCGCGCGGGGGCTGGTTCGCGAGCCACGCCCGTGCCGTCACGAAAGGCAGCGAAATCGCTTCGAGGCTCGAAGGTCGCACCGCCGCGACGATGGCCGTCGCGGCCTCGACGTCTCCACGCTGGAGCACTTCCTCAGCGAGATCGGCGCGCCAGAGGACCTGCACATCCGCCGGTCCCGAGCTCGCCCCGTGCAGCCACAGGCTCACATCGGGGAGCTGGCTCGGTGCGGGCAAGGTCTGCGCCCACAGGTCGAGGTAAGCGGGGAGCAGTGTCGGAGCGTTCTGCTTCGGTGCGAGCAGCTTCACGAGGCCGTCGCCCGTCGGGACTTCGATGGCGAGGACGCCGAAATCCAGCAAAATCATTCTGGCGACTTGTGCTTCAGCCTCCTGCCTTGCCTCACCCTTCAGCGTCTTGGATTCGGCTTTGCATCTCTTCAGCTCGTTCTTGAGCTTCTTCGGGCGCTCCTTCTCTTGTTCCTTGAGATACTTGACGGTCTCGGCGATGGTCTTGCCGTAGATCGGGTCGTCCTTGACCGACTTGTCGTAGACGATGGTGCCCTCGGCCCTCTTGTAGTCTCCGAGCCGGTCCATGCGACCGAACCGCTGCCGCAGGCTGTCGAGACTCGTAGCCTCGGCGACGAGGGCGTCGAAGTCAAAGTCCGCGCCGGCCTCGATGCATTGGGTGCCTACGATCACGCGCTTGAGGCTGTCGCCGCTCCGAGTACGCCCCGTCTGAACGGCGGGCCGCAGCTCGCAGAGCAGGTCGTCCCGGTCGAGCGGGCGCATGCGGCCTGTCAGCAGCGTGACGGCTACATCCGTTCCCATCGTCTCCCCAAGCTGCCGCGCGATCACGCTTGCACTCGCGACGCGGTTGACCACGACGGCGATCGTGCGATGCCGTTCGAGCAAGTCCTTCGCCTGATCGACGCACGCCTTCTCCAGCGCGGTCCGATCGTCGACCTCAACGAGGCGCGTGGGCTTGCTCGCGTGAAGGCGCGGTCCGAGCGGCGCGTCGGGCTCCTTTTCGTCGTCGAGCAGCGCGAAGGGTGTCGCCCCAGCACCCGGCGTCGCCGACAGGAACGCGTGCGAAAAGCGCGGCTTCAGCCCGCTGCCCGAGAAGCGCGTTCGCAGGCGTGCGAGCTGATCGAGCGTCTGCCGGAACGGCTCAGAAAGATGCACCTCGTCGAGGAGGAGCAGCGTGTCGTTGGCCAAGAGGCCCGCATGCACCGGCTTCATGCCCGGGCTCACGCCGTAGCCCTGCATCAGCATGCGCGAGCCGACCTGATCGACGGTCGAGGCGATGACGAGCGGCTGATCGGGGGTGCGCGCCCAGCCATCGTCCTTCGGCATGCCGCCGCGCAGCGTGAACACGCCGAGGGGTTCCTCGCCCGTGCGCGTCAAGGAGCGCAACCGCCTAGCAACCTCGACGACGATGGTGCCTGTGTTCGTCATCAACGCGCGCAAGATGGAGCGCCCGCGCTCCGCTACCTGATCGACGACGACGCGGCGGTCCACGACCATCGCGATGCGACGCGGGCACCAACGCTCTACGCCCTCGCTCGTCGCGTCGAGAGCGAGGGCAAACAGCGCAATGTCGATGCACGTCGTCTTCCCCGCGCCGGTCGGCAGGTCGAGCAGGTGCGGCCATGCCTTGTCTCGAACGATCTGCTCGAGCAAGCGCTGCTGCCACGCGAAGGGTTGCTTGCCGCCATGCACGGCGGCGTGAAAGGTGACGAAGTCGGACGTGGAGAGCGTCATCGGCCCTCGACGGGTAAACAGAGACCAAGGCCGAAGTAGCGCCCGGCGCCGAGCAAGAGCGGGCCTCTCACGGGCGCCCCGAAGCGGATGTCGGCGTGGACGCGCACGCGGGGTGTACGGCCCGGGCGCCCGGGCCACGGCAGGAACTCGCGCACGTGCTGGGCACCCGGGAGCAGCGGCGCGAGCGACACCTCGACCGAAGAGGGTCGAGCCCCGACGACGCGGAGGCACGCGTCGCTGATGTTCTGCTGCGCCTCCAGCGCGGCCTTGTGCGCGGTGCCGCCCTGGTTGCTGCGTAGGTTGCCCGGGTTCTTGTCGAGGGCGATCGGCGTCGCGGTGAGGAAGCGCGTGGAGGCGCGGCACCACCGCATCGGATCGAGGGCAGCCTTGGCCGACACGTCCACTCGCTGAACAATGAAGGGCGGGAGCGTTCCGCCCGCAAGCGTCAGGTTCCCTCGTTGGTCAGAGCGCTCCGTCTCCCACTTCGCTACGAGGCGGAGCAGCAACTCGCGATCGTTCTTGGCGAGGTCACGCGGCGCCACCAATGCGCAACCCATGAGCGCTCCATCCGCGTGCTCGTTTCCGACGAACGGCAGCGGGACGAACGCGACATGCGGCTGTTCGGTCGGGCCGCTCTCCACGTGGCCCGAGAGCGTCGCCGGAAGATGTTGGTCACCGTGAAGCTCGATCAGCGCACTACGCAGCGCTCGGGCGAGATCGGTCGCCCGCGAAGCGACCGGCCGTGAGCCGCCCACACGCTCGAAGAGCACCCAGTCCGTCGAGAACACGCTCTCCGCCCTTGGAGAGGGCGCGGTGACCTTGGACGCCGAGCGGTAGCGTTGAGGGCGCGCCGGGAGTACGCGGCTCTGGAAGCCCTGATGGTGCTCGAAGGCTCGGTCGAGGCGCTCGAGTTGGCCGGGACCCACCACGCGCAGGACGACGTCACCCTCGTCGCTTGGAACGAGCGTCGGAGTGAGGTCGCCATCAGCGACGATACATCGCACGAGCGACGAAGAGTGGCCCAGGCGGGTCACGCGAGCGCAGATCTGTTCGAGTGCGGCTCGATGCGGCGAAGCATCGGCGGTGGGCCACAGGAACGCGAAGGTCGGCGTCTCCGGGAGCACAACGGGGAACGTGCGTACCTGGCGCGTTCGCCCTTCCGGGAGAAGCGCGGTCGCAGCCTTGAGCGCCTCCTTGGATGGGTCGGGATCGATCGCGACCTGGGCTCTCGTGAACACTGCAAGCGCCGCCTCATCCTTGGTCAGCTTCTCCTGCGCCCTGGCCAACTTCTTCTCTTCGCTCGCGAGCGCCTTCTCGGCGGCTTTGATCTCTTTGGGCGACGTAGCTGTCGAGAGCGTCCGCTTCGCGGCATCGACTCGGGTCTGCGCTTCGCGGGCATTAGCCTTAGGCTCTTCGAGCTCCCGCGCCTTAGCGCGAATCTTCTCGTCGGCTCCGAGTGTGACGTCGTTCACCGGCACGTAGACGTCCTGCACCTGCCGCCTCCCAATCCTCGACTCGGGATCGACCCGCAGCGACGGCGCATTCTGCTGCTCGAGCCATGCGAGCGCCGCTCGCTCGGTTTGGTCAACCCCGTCGTGGTCGTGAAGCGCCGCCACCAGTGCCGAGAAGAAGCGCGCAGGATGCGGGGGCCACTCCGCTCGCTGGCGCTCGTTATGCGCGGTCGCCGCGTACCGGCCAGTGAGAAGCTCGACCTCGATAGCGAGCATCACGCGTCTCCGACATCAGCCTCTGCCACAACCAGCTCGCGGCTCTTTTTCACGAGGTCGGCGAGCTTTGGCGAAGGCTGCAGCTCCGCGAGTACCGTGCCCGCAGTCTCATCAAACTTCATGTCATCAGGAAGTCTGCCGACTGCCGCGGTGTACAGCGCGATGGCCCCAGCGAGGTCGAGTTCCACGGGACTGGCGCTTCCATCTCGCGCGACCGCCTCGAGCTTGAGCGCGCAGCCCTTCCTCGGCACGAGAAGGCAGCGCGAGCGTAGATCATGCCCGCGGCTCTCCGCGGCCAGTACGGCGAGCAACCCGAGCGCGGCCAGCACCGTGCGGGCTTCCTCCGCTCCAGTGGTGAACCCCAGACGTCGCAGCGACGCGAGCGATAGCACCACCGTGTGCCTTGCCTCGTCGATCGTCACGCCGCCACCGATCGAGTCGATGCTCGGCGTCACGTTGCCGTGGTTTACCTCGGAGGGCTTGCCCTCCTTCCCGAACTTGACCGGCCCACCGTTCTCCATTTTCGCCTTCGAGACATCCGTCGTCCATCGCTCCTTCTCGTCTTCCGCGACGTAGATGTCTGCGGCCTTCTTGAGGATGTTCAGGGGATCAATTCGGCTCTCACTCTTGCTGCCCGCGACGGCGTTGATGCCGACGATCTCCGAAACCAGCGCGCGCTGGAACTTGGCGCCGAGGCCGCCCTTCGGTCCCGTGCTGTCCCACAAACCGAAGACGAGCCCCGTGGGGCAGACCTTGAACAACGTGGTCGCGTTCTTGGTGCTCGCGTCGGTGAACGACTTGCCGATGTCCGAAAGCCGAAAGGGCTGACCGTCGAGCAGGCTGTCGCGCAGAAGCGCATCGGCGATACGGTGAGGTGCAGTGAGTGACGTGACGCGACCCACCTCGGGCGCGACCGACGAGAAGTCGACGCTCACGACAGGGAGAGCGATACCCCCGTCGGACCACAGCGCTTGAAGCGCCTCTTCCATCCGATTCGCCTGGCTCTGCACGGAGTCGATGAGCACGCAGGTCGCGTCGTGCCCGTCGATGCGGCGTGTTTCGAAGGCGTACTTGGCACCGGGTTTCTTGTTCCTGTCATCCACTGCGTGGGTCGGCGGGAAGATCTTGTCTCCCGGCCCACCGGCGGGCTCCAGGGTCGCGGTGCCGCGGATGGCGACGGCGTCGCCCGCTACGAAGTCTACGAGTGTCTCCATGCTCAACGGCATCGGTCCTTCTCCTCGTCGGTGTCTCGAGCTTGCGGAAGCGCGGCGCCTGCAACAGCGCCGCGATCGCGCGCTCATCATATGCGCGCATCGTTGCCCGCGTCCCCACCGTCTCGCGCGCCAATGGAGAACCCAGCCACGAGACGCTTCGCATCCTCGGGCTCGGTCACGCGATCAAGCTCGGCGCGCCACCTTTCCGAGATTCGCGGTGGCCTCCGCGGCATCCCATTCGA
>CAZGUU010000180.1:0-11163 GCA_964529315.1 uncultured Enterobacteriaceae bacterium | reverse complement strand
TGCTGGCCGCCCTGCGCCGGCTGCTCGACGACCCGGTCCTCGCCCGGCGCCTCGCCGAGGCACCGGCCCGCTGGCCGACCGTCGAGGACGCGGCGCGCGATCTCGAGTCCCTCTACGAGCGCGTCGTCGCGCCGGGCGCCACGCCGGCGGCCGCGGCGCGAGCCGGCGGGGATTTCTGCGGACGCAGGCCGCCATGGGTGAGCGTCGCCTACGTCACCAAGAACGGAGAGGAGCTGCTCGACGAGTCGCTCGCCGCGGTGCGCGCGCAGCGCGGCGCGTTCGAGCTGGCGGAGATCCTCGCCGTCGACTCGGGCTCGAGCGACGCCACGCTCGAGATCCTCGCGCGCCACGGCGCGCGAGTGCTGCGCATCCCCTCGCGCGAGTTCGGCCACGGGCGAACGCGCAACCTGGCCGCACGCGAGGCGATCGGCGACGTCGTGGCCTTCCTCACCCAGGATGCTTGCCCAGCCCGCGACGACTGGCTCGACCACCTCGTCCGGCCTCTGGCCGACGACCCGCTGCTCGCCGGCACCTGGAGCCGCCACCTGCCCCGGCCCGGCTGCCATCCGATGGAGTGCCGCAAGGTCGAGGAGTTCCCCCTGTTCCAAGGAGCCGCGCTGCGCGTCGTCACGACGCGTGGCCGGCCTGAGGGCAGCGCACCGAGCGAGCTCGACGTCTGGTTCTCGAACAACGCATCGGCCATCCGCCGCACGGTGCTCGAGCGCTGGCCGTTTCCCGACGTGGAGTTCGGCGAGGATCAGGCCTGGGCGCGGCTGGTGCTAGCCGCGGGCTTTCGCACCGCGCTGGCCAACGACTCGCTGGTCTTCCACTCGCACGCCTACGGGCCGTGGACCAGCTTCCAGCGCCACTTCGACCACGCCCGGGCGATGGCACGGGACTTCGGGTGGGCGGACGACCTGACCCCGTCGGGCTGCCTGCGCGCCGCGCTGCGAGAGACGCGGCACGACGTGGCCTACTGGGCGGAGCGCCAGGGCCGCGGTCGCGCCCGGGTCGCCGTGCGCTGGGCCCTGCCGGCCATCGCCTACCACCTCGGTGCCTTCGGCGGGCGCTTTCTCGGTGCGCGCTCCCGAAGCCTGCCGGCGGGGCTGTCGCGGCACCTCTCGCTGCTCGAGCGCTTGCGCGCGGCGGACCGGGCGTGAGCGGCCCGGAGTCGGCCGTGCGGGATCCCCACGAGCCCCGCGTCACGGTGCTGGTCCCGAGCTACAATCACGCGCGCTTCGTCGTCGCTACGGTGCAGAGCGTCCTCGACCAGACCGAGCCGGCCGTGGAGGTCCTGGTGATCGACGACGGGTCGACCGACGATAGCCTCTCGCGCCTGGCTGCCATCGACGATCCGCGTGTGACCGTCCTGGCACACGAGAACTGTGGTCTGTCCCGCACGCTCAACCGGGGTCTGGCGCTGGCCCGCGGGCGTTGGGTGAAGCTCCTGCCGTCGGACGACATGCTCGCACCGCGTTGTCTCACGCTGCAGCTCGAGGCGGCACGGGCCGATCCGGGCATCGGCGTGGTCTTCTGCCTTCCCGAGGTGGTCGATCCCGACGGCCGGCCGCTCGCCGATCCGGCACCCCAGGCCTGGTTCGACACGGATGCGCGGGACGAGCCGGCGATCCTGCCCCGGCTGGTCGAGCGCAACTTCCTCTGCGCCCCCGGGGCGCTGTTCGACCGCGATCTGGCGCGCCGCGTCGGAGGCTTCGACCCGGCGCTGGCCGTGGCGCAGGACTACGACCTGTGGCTGCGCCTGCTCCCCCACACTCGCGCGACGCTCGTGCCCCGGCGTCTGGTGCGGGTGCGCTGGCACGGGGGCAACCAGAGCGCGGTGGCCACGCCCGCGACCGAGGCGGAGCGCGAGCGAGCGCTTCGCGGGGCGCTCGACGGGCTCGGCGAGGAGCGCTGGGCGGAGCTGTTCGGCGGTGCGGCCGCGGGCCGCCTCGGTCTGGCCCGAGCCCTGATCGATTCGGGCCTGCCGAGCATGCGGCCGCGCGCGCGCCGGCTGCTCGAGGGCATCGGAGCGGCTGTGGGCTCGGCTGCGCAGGCCGGCGCGGCGCGCGACCTGATCGCGCTGCTCGACTGCGAGCTCGCTCTCGGCAGGGTCGGGAACCCGCCGGGAGACGCGCCTGCCGCGAGCGCTGGCACCGATGGCGATTCATCCGGGGGCGCGGAGCACGCGGTCGCGCGGCCCGGCCTCTCGGCAGTGCACGCGGGAGGTGCAGCCGCCGATCGCGCAGCGGGGCGTGGCGCGGCGTGGCTCCGCGTGGCGCGGGCCTTGCCCGGTGCTGCGCGTCGTCTGCTCGGCTGGCGGTCGCGCTGATCCGTGGCGCCGAGCGCCGCCGCGACGCGGCATTCCCGAGGCACCGTCTCGGCAGACCTGGCGTGTCGCCGGTACCGCGCCCGGGGCAAGTTTGATTTCCGTCGAATATCTGGGCGAATATGGCGTCCGTAGCGGGCGGGTCCGGCCGCGCCGCTGGCCAGCCGCGGGTGCAGGGCCAGCGCGTCGGCCGTCCAAGCCACCAGGGTAGGGTTTCAGGAGACGATGGCGCAGTTCCAGTACCGAGCCGCGGACGGCGACGGCAAGATCATCGAGGGGACGATCGAGGCCGGCGAGGTGGCGGCGGCCGTCGCTCGCCTTCAGGATCGCGGCCTGATCGCCCTGCGCGTCGCCCAGGCCGGAGCGCCGCGCACCGGGCTGGCGAGCATCTCGCTGCCCACCTTGAGCTTCAAACGCGGCGTCGGGACCCGCGACCTGCTGATCTTCACCCATGAGCTCTCGACCCTGCTCGCCGCGGGCCTGCCGCTCGATCGCAGCCTGTCGATCCTCGCCGACCTCTCCGAGCGCACCGAGATGAAGCGCGTCGTCGCCGACGTCCTGCAGTCGGTGCAGCGCGGCAAGTCGCTCGCCGAGGCGCTCGGTGCACACCCCAAGGTGTTCGCGCCGCTCTACGTCAACATGGTGAAGGCGGGGGAGATCGGCGGAGTGCTCGACGCCGTGCTGCTGCGCTTGACCGAGTATCTGGAGAGCGCCGACGAGCTGCGCAACGAGGTTCGCTCGGCGCTGATCTACCCGGTGATCCTGACGCTGGTCGCGATGGCCTCGGTGACGATTCTGCTCACCTACGTGCTGCCCAAGTTCGCGACGATCTTCTCCCAGGCGGGGCAGGCCCTGCCGTTTTCGACCCGCTTTCTGCTCGGGCTCTCCGACGGCATGCGCTCGTACTGGTGGGCGGTGATTCTGCTCGGCGTCGCAGCCGCCTTCGGGGTGACGCACTGGGTGCGCACCCCGGCCGGCCGCCTGCAGTGGGACGGCGTCAAGCTGCGCCTGCCGCTGCTCGGTGAGCTGATGCGCAAGCTCTCCGTGGCACGCTTCGCCCGTACCGCAGGCACCTTGCTGCGCAGTGGCGTGCCCATGCTCCAGGCGCTCGACATCGTCAAGGACGTGACCGGCAACGTCGTCATCGCACAGGCGATCGACGAGGTGAAGGTCGGCGTGCGAGGCGGCTCCGGCGTGGCCGGGCCGCTCGGCCACACGGCGGCCTTCCCGCCGCTCGCCCTGCAGATGATCGCGGTCGGCGAGGAGACCGGCAAGCTCGACGAAATGCTCGTGCAGGTGGCCGACTACTTCGACAAGGAGGTCCGCCAGCAGGTCAAGCGCCTGACCTCACTGCTCGAGCCGGCCCTGCTCCTCGTCGGCGGGCTGGTCGTCGGCTTCGTCGTGTTGTCGATGTTCTCCGCCATCTTCAGCATCAACAACCTGCCGCTCTGAGACCGAGTGGAGGCAAGGAGTCGCAATCGTGATCCGAAGAAGGTCGCCCACCGATCCAGCCCGGCGACGGCTCGCGCGCAGCGACGGCTTCACGCTGATCGAGCTGCTCGTCGTGCTGGTGATCATCGGGCTGCTCGCCACGCTCGTCGCACCGAACTTCATCGGCCAGAGCGAGAAGGCGAAGCCCAAGGCGGCGCGCGCGCAGCTCGAGAACCTGCGCAACGCCCTCGACATGTTCCAGCTCGACGTTGGCCGCTACCCCAGCTCCGAGGAAGGGCTCGAGGCGCTGCGCGAGCGTCCAGGCTCGGCGGCGCGCTGGGCAGGGCCCTACCTGCGCGACGAGATCCCGGTCGATCCCTGGGGTCACGCCTACGTGTACCGCAGCCCGGGCGAGGGCGGCCGCGCCTACGACCTGGGCAGCTACGGAGCCGACGGGCGCTCGGGTGGCGACGGCAACAACGCGGACATCGCGCTGTCCGGCTAGTGGCTGCGCTGCTGCGAGACGGCGGCCGGCGGCGCGACGCCGGGTTCACGATGCTCGAGATCCTGATCGTCATCGTGATCCTGGCGATGGCGGCGACGCTGGTCGCCCCGGCGATCGATGCCGGCCTGCGGGCCCGCGAGGTGCGCAGCGCCACGCGCACCGTCGCCGGCACCCTGCGCGCGCTGCAGGCGGAGGCGATCCGGACGGGGAAGGTGCAGAAGCTACTCGTCGACCCGGAGGGGAACGTCCTGCAGATCGAGAGCGGGCGGGACGTCGAGCTCGCAGACGCGGCGCGCATCGCGGAGATCGAGGGTGGCGAGCTGCTCCCGGGGGCCGCGGTGCGGGTGAGCTTCTATCCAAATGGCAGCAATAGCGGCCTCTCCCTGGTGGTCGCCGAGCGCGGCGCTCCGGCGCGTGAGGGCTTCGTGGTGCGCCTCGACCCGCTGATCGGGCTCGTGACCATCGGGGATCCGCGCGCGTGATGCGGCGCGGCACGAGGGCGCGCGGCTTCACGCTGCTCGAGATCGCCATCGGCATGGCGGTCCTGGGGGTGGGGGTGGTGTCGGCGCTGCAGGTGTTCGGCAGCTCGCTGCAGGTGGCGCGCAGTGCCGCACGCAAGTCCGAGGCGGTGGTCCACGCCAAGGCGCTGATGGATTCGGCTCTCTGGGTGCCGAGCCTGCGCGAGGGGGCGTCTCACGGCGAGATCGGCAACGGGTACCGGTGGGAGAGAACGATTCGGGTGGCGGGTCCCGAGGACGGCGTGCCCGGCGACGACCAGCAGCCGACCACCGACCTGCGCCTGGCGGTGGTTTCGGTGACCGTCGAATGGAACGAGCAGGGAAGCGTCAAGAGCTACCGGATCGGAACCATGCGGGTGGTCCCAGGGGATGAGTAGCGCGCTGGCACGGGCTGCGCGACACCGCGAGGCGCAGACGGGCTTCACGCTGCTCGAGCTGCTGATCTCGCTGTCGCTGCTCGGGGTGATGCTGGCGATGGCGTTCGGCGTCTTCGTGACGGCGATGGGCGCGGTGCCGCGCGGCGAGGCGATGGCCGAGCGCTCGGCCCGCCTGCGGGTGGCGACGGGGCTGCTGGCCAAGCAGGTGCGCTCTATGGTGAACTATCCGGCCCAGAGCGAGGACGAGGAGACCTACCCCTTCTTCTGGGGCGAGCCGAGCTCGTTCAGCTTCATCACGGCGGCGCCACAGCACAACGGCGGGGAAGGGCTCGGCTGGGTGACCTATTGGACCGATGGCCGCAGCCTCGCCATGGGCGAGCGGCTGATCTTCTCGATGAGCTCGATCGCCGGTGGCGGTGCCGACGCCTCGGGTCAGACCGTGCTGCTCGACGGGCTCACGGGGGTGCGCTTCGAGTACCTGCGCCTGGAGGGGGACGAGAGCGAGTGGCGCGAGTCGTGGGATGGCCTCGAGGAGCAGGGCCTGCCGGCCGCGATCCGCGTCACCATCGAGGGGCTCGATCGCGGGCAGACCTACTGGGTCGAGGAGATTCCCGTCATGCCCGTGGTCTACGGGCTGGGAGCCTACGACGCCGAGGCCACGCTCCAGGAGCAGGCCGACCTCGAAGGGGACGACGGGGGGGACGAGGAGTGAGAGCCGGTGGCCGCCAGATCCGGCAAGGCCCGCCGATGGTCGATCGCCGTGGCTTCGCCTTGGTGGTCGTCCTGTGGATCTTCATCGTGCTCTTCGCCCTGGGCGCCGAGTTCGCCCAGGGCATGCGCCAGGACGCTACCGCGACGGTGAACTTTGCGGACGAGACGCAAAGCTACTATCTAGCCACGGCGGCAGCGAATCTGACGTTCTACCGCGCTTTGCTGGCCCACCAGGACGCAACCCTCGGGGCGCCGAAGAGCGAGCTGGGCGAAGGGGTCGAGCCGCTGGTGCAGCCCGACGGCGAATGGCACCAGGTCGATGTGTGGGGAGCGCCGGTCTGGGTGCGGGTGTCGGACGAGGGCGGGAAGATCCCGATCAACTGGGTGGACGACGCGGTGCTCATTGCGGTGCTGAACAATCTCGGCGTGTCCTCCGAGGAGGCATCGGCGATCGCCGACGCCATCCTCGACTGGCGCGATCGGGACGACGAGCATCGCCTGAACGGGGCCGAGACGGACTACTACTCGGGCCTGCCGCGCCCGTACGTGGCCAAGAACGCCCCCTTCGACTCGCTCGAAGAGCTGCTCCTGGTGAAGGGCGTGACGCCGGAGCTGTTCTACGGCGGCAACGATGACTACCCGACCGGGCTGCGCGACGTCCTGACCATCTTCGCCACGCGCCGCTCGATCAACGTCCAGCACGCTCCCCCGGCGGTCCTCCGCGCCTTCTTCGGCCTCGACGAGGAGGAGCTCGCCCAGCTGATCGACGCTCGCGAGCAGGGCTCGGATGCCGCGCTGGGCGACGTCCTGGCGGCCAGGGTTCCCGACCCGCGGCTCTCGCAGATGGTCTCTTCGGAGACCGCCCCCTCGATCCTCATGGTCGAGGTCCAGGCACAGCTGCCGTCCTCTCGCGTCAAGTCGCACATCGCGGCGGTGATCGACGTCGGGGAGTCGAGCGAGGGGGTCTACGTGCTGCGCTGGATGGACCAGCTGGCCCCGGTGGAGATCTCGTGAGCCTCGGGAGCGGAGGGCGGCTGATCCGCCGCGCGACCCGGCTGGACTTCATCGAGGGGCTCGGCATCTCGATCGGACAGCGGCACGTCGCGCTGGCACACCTGGTCAAGCGCTTGGCGACGGTCACCCTGGCGCATCATCACGTCGCACCCCTGCCGCCGATGGACTCGGCCGAGGCGCGGCGCACGGCGCTCAGCGGGGTGGTGGCCGCCTTCCTCGCCGAGCACTCGATCGGTGCCGACCGTACCTTCGTGGCGCTGCCGCGCGGCAGCGCGCTGCTCTCCCGGCTGACCCTGCCCGCGGCGGCGCGCAACGATCTGCGCCAGGTGGTCGAGTTCGAGATCGACCGACTCCTGCCGGTGGCCAAGGAGGAGGTCTTCTTCGACTTCCTGGTGCGCGACATCGGCGCCTCGGGCGAGAAGCTCGACGTCCTCGTCGTCGCCGCGCAGCGGCGGGTCGTGGCCGAGCATCTGACGGCGCTCGAGCAGGCCGACGTGCGGGCGCGCAGCGTGTCGATCACGCCGGTGGCCCTGCTCGACCTGGTCAGCTTTCTCTCCGGTGGCGAGGCTTCCCCGGTGGTCGCCTTGGTCGACGACGGGGGGACGGTCGAGCTCGACGTGATCGTCGAGCGAAGCCTCGCGGCGAGCCACCTGGTGCGCTCCGAGGAGGTGTCCTCGGCCGCCGCCATGGAACGCCTGGTGGTCGAGGAGACGCGCTCCGTGGCCCCCGGGGCGCTTGCGCCGCGGGTGTATTGCTGGCAGGCGGGGCGCGCCGGGGATCCGGGTCTCGCGGCCGTGTCCCTGCCGGCGGAGCTGCTGGCCAGCGGGCCCGAGCTGCTGCGCGAGGCCGAGAAGGTGCTCTCCGCACCGGAGGGTTTCTTCGTCGCCCCCGACCCGGCGCTGGCCCCTGCGATCGGCGTCGCGCTCGGCGCGGTGCGCGAGGCCGAGGCGGGCCTGAACCTCCTGCCTGCCGAGGAGCGTCGCGCGGTCGAGGAGGGGCCCCCGCTGCTCACCTTCTTCGCCGCTGCGGTGCTGGTCGTCGTCACGTTGGTGTGGCTGACCAGCGCGGTGATCCAGGACTACCGCATCTCCCACCGTTTGCACGAGGAGCTGTCGGCGCTCGAGCCGCGGATCCGCGCGGTACACCAGGACGAGGACCAGGCCAAGGCGCTGCGCGACAAGCTGCGCGTGCTCACCCAGGGGGACCATCGCCGCATCTCGGCCTTCCTGCGCGAGCTCGCCGAGGTCGTCCCCCAGGACGCGTATCTCTCGACCTTCCGCATGCGCAACGACCGCATCGAGCTCGAGGGCTTCGCCAAGTCGGCCTCGGACCTCGTGCCGCTGCTCGAGAAGTCCAAGCACTTCAAGAACGCGCAGTTCACCTCGCCGGTCACCAAGGTGCAGAACAACCAGGAGCGCTTCTCGCTCACCACCGAGATCGAGGAATGAGGGACCTGCTCGCCGATCTCTTCGCCCGTCTGCGGGCGAGCAGCCGTCAAGAGCGGCTCTACGCGGTGCTCGGTGCGGTCGCGGTGCTGGTGGTCCTGCGCTTCGCCGTCGGCTGGCTGATCGACTACCGGCGCGGCGTGAAGGAGGACATCCAGCTCACTGCGGACCGGCTGGCCAACGCCCAGCGTATGCTGGCGCGCGCGCCCGAGATGCAGAAGCACCTGACCACGCTGCAGGACCGCTATGCCGAGACCGTAGCGCAGCTCGTACCGGGCGACACGCCCACCTTGGCGGCGGCGGCCCTGCAGGATCGGGTGTCCGGCCTGGCCGCCGGGAAGAACGTCAGCTTGCAGACCACGCAGGTGATGAAGGACGAGGCGGTGGGCCCGTTCCGCAAGGTCTCGCTGCGCATCACCGCGAGCGGCGAGCTGCGCCAGCTCGCCGACTTCCTGGCCGAGCTCGAGTACGGCCCGCTGCGCGTGAGCGTGCCGTTCATCGAGCTCAGCCGGCGCGGGGCCGGTCGCCGGGATGCCGCCGCACGCGTCGTATCGGCGACGATCGAGCTCGCCGGGGTCGTTCAGGGCAGCGCCGCGTCGCGGCCGTCGGCCGATGGCGCACCAGCGAGCGCCACGGCGCCCGAGGGCGCCGTGGTCGAGCAGACGGTCCCTGCAGCGCAAGGCGCTCCTTCGGGGCCGGCGATGCCGGCGGCCGGAACCTCGCCCGGCACGCCGGCGCAGGATGAATCGGCCGCGGGCCCGACCGTGCCCGAGGACCCGATGGGTACGGGGCGTCTTGCGGGGCCACCGCCATGAAGAGGTTCGGGCTGATCAATCTCGTCCTGCTCGCGTTGATCGCGCTCGCCGCGTGGCGTACGGTCGACGTCTGGCGCAGGCGACCGCCCGAGCGCGAGGTCGCGACGGACGCCACGGCCAAGGCGGGCATCGATCCGCTGCCGGCTCCGCCGCGCAAGCCTCCCATCGCCCAGACGGTCGGCGTGATCGCGGACAAGGACCTGTTCGACGCCTCGCGCAAGGCGCCCGAGACCTCCGCACCGGTTCCCGTGACGACACCGGGCCCGCCGCCGACGCTCAAGCTCTCCGGGGTGATCCTGGTTGGCGATCAGCGCGAGGCGCTGCTGCTCGACGCCACTCAGGGCAACCGCCAGCTGCGCATGCGTGAGGGCGAAGAGGTCTCGGGCTACAAGGTGGGCCGCATCCAGGCGGAGCAGATCTCCCTGCTCGGCAGCGGCGGCGAGGAGATCGTCCTGCTGCTCGAGATCGAGAAGGGCAAGGTCGCCAAGAAGGGCTTCGGGCCGGGTGGCAAGCCGGCGGCTCAGGCCCAGCCGGGCAAGCCCGGTGGTCCCCTGCAGCCCAAGGGGCCGGCGCCGGGGGCGCCGCAGCCAGCCGAGGCCGAGCAGATGCAGAAACGACCGCCGGGCGGGATCGTGGCCGGTGCGCAGACGGGCGATGCGCGCCAACGTGCCGAAGCGGCTCGCGAGCGGCTCAAGCGCCTGCGTGCCGAAGCGGCAGCGCAGTGAGTGGCGCGCTGCAGGCGCGGCCTTCGATTCCAACCGTGGCCGATCTCGGATAGAGGGCGCCGGAGGGGTAGGGCATGGGTCCGACGAGACCACTCGAGGAGAAGGCGGATGGGGCGCGGCGCGCTCGCGGCCCGGTGCGCTGGCTGACGGTCCTCGTCGCCTGTGGGCTGCTCGCCGGTGCGCTGGCGATGACGCGTCCGACCGCGGCGCAGACCCCGGGGGAGGGCGTGCCGGCGCCGGAGGCGCCCGGGGCGGATCCCGCACTCGCGCCCGGCAGCCCGCCCAGCGACTCGGGCGGAGCCAACGGTGGCGGCGTCGCGGTGGGTGACGAGGATGCGATCGTCCTCTCGTTCGAGGGAGCGGACATTCGCGAGGTGGTCGCGAGCCTCGCCGGTGCCCTGGGGATAAGCTACCAGATCGACCCCCGCGTCGAGGGCCAGGTCACGATCCGCACCACGGGGAAGATTCCGCGGCGCGAGCTCTTCCCGATCTTCAACCAGATCCTGCGCAGCGTCGGCATCTCCGCCGTCAAGGTGGGCGAGATCTACAACATCATGCCGATCGCCGAGGCGAAGACCCGGGTGGTCGTATCGCGAGACAAGCTCGCCAGCATGTCGGCCGACGACATGTTCTTGATCGAGCTGGTCTCGGTGAGGAATCTCGCCGCACAGGAAATGGCCAATCTGCTCCTGCCGTTCATCACGCCGGGCGGAGACGTGATTCCCTACCCGCGTGCGAATCTGTTGATCATCACGGACATCGCCTCCAACGTCGAGCGGCTGCGCGAGATGATCCAGCTGCTCGACCGCGACAGCTTCAGGGATCTCAAGGCCCGCATCTTCAAGATCAAGAATGCAGACATGGAGGACCTCGCCGCCGAGCTGCTCTCCGTCCTCGACACCTACGGCATCACCGGAGAGGCGGCGCAGGAGCGAGGCGTCTATGCGATTCCGCTGGTGAGGCTGAACTCCGTGGCCGTCCTGGCGTTCCACGATGACGCGTTTCGGGCCGTCGAGTACTGGCTCAAGCTGCTCGATGTGCCCCCCGACGAAGAGACGACGCGCTCGGTGCGGGTGTACAACGTGCAGAACGCCAAAGCTGCCGACCTGGCCATGGTGCTCAACGAGCTCTACGGGGGAGGCGGTGGGTCGAGCGGCGCGGGGGGTGCGCAGGCCGGCCAGCCGGGGCTCGGCCGGGGCGGCTTCGCCTCGGGGAGCCGGGGGCTCGGCGGGAGCAGCGCAAGCAGCCGGGGAGGGCTGGGCGGCGGGCGTAGTGGCTCGGGCGGCGGCCTGGGCG
>CAZGUU010000179.1:0-11192 GCA_964529315.1 uncultured Enterobacteriaceae bacterium | reverse complement strand
TATCCCGCGGCGGCTGCGGAGTCGCTCCGGATCCCGCATTCGCCGTCACGGCTGCTTCCTCACCCGTTGGTGCCGAGCGACGCGAGGGGATTCCTGCTCACGCTCTCAGACGAGGAACGGGTCGCGCAGCAGGATCGTCTCGTCGCGCTCGGCACCCACCGAGATCAGCGTCACGGGCGTACCCGTCAGCTCTTCGATGCGCGAGACGTAGCGCCGGGCAGCGGCCGGCAGGTCGTCGAAGCGGCGCACCTCGCCGAGGCTCTCCGACCAGCCCTCGAGCTCCTCGTAGACCGGACGCGCGCTCTCCAGGGCGCGCACTGCTGCGGGAACCCGCTCGTAGCGCTCTCCCAGGCAGTCGTAGGCGACGGCGATCTTCAAGGTCGGCAGGCCCGAGAGCACGTCGAGCTTGGTCAGCGCCAGACCCGACATGCCGGAGAGGCGCGCGGCGTGGCGCACCACCACGGCGTCGAACCAGCCACAGCGCCGCGGCCTGCCGGTGGTGGCGCCGAACTCGACACCGACCTCGCGCAGCTTGGCCCCGACCTGGTCGTCGAGCTCGGTGGGAAAGGGTCCGCCGCCGACCCGTGTCGTGTAGGCCTTGGAGATGCCCAGGACGCGGCTCACGTAGCGCGGCGCGATCCCGCCCCCGGTGCCGACCGCTCCCGAGACGATGTTCGACGAGGTGACGTATGGATAGGTACCGTGGTCGATGTCGAGCATCGTGCCCTGCGCGCCCTCGAACAGCACGCGGCGGCCGTGATCGAGCTGCTCGGCGAGGAGCTGCGCGGTGTCGGCGACGTGCGGGCGCAGCCGCTCGGCGAAGCGCGCGTACTCCGCGCAAACCTCGTCGAGATCGACCGCCGGCCAACCGTAGAGCCGCTCGAGCACCGGGTTGCGCTCCTCCAGCAGGCGTCCTACTCGCTCGCGGAAGTACTCGGGGTCGAAGAGGTCGATCACCCGCACGCCGCGGCGGGCCATCTTGTCCTCGTAGCAGGGGCCGATCCCCCGGCCCGTCGTACCGATCTTGTGTACCCCCAGGCGCTCCTCTCGGGCGACGTCGAGGGCCCGGTGCACGGGCAGGATCAGGTGGGCGCGCTCGTCGATGCGCAGCTGCTCGGGATTCGCCAGGTACCCGCGATCCTGCAGTGCCGAGATCTCCTCGCAGAGCACGGCCGGGTCGATCACCACGCCGTTGCCGATCACGCACACCGTCTGGGCGTGCAGCACGCCTGCCGGGATCAGGTGGACCACGGTCCGCTCGCTGCCGACGACCAGCGTATGGCCGGCGTTGTTGCCCCCCTGGAAGCGGGCGACGACGTCGGCGTGAGCGGCGAACAGGTCGACGACCTTGCCCTTGCCCTCGTCGCCCCACTGGGCCCCGACGATCACCAGCGATGACACGCTCTTCCTCCGTCGGATCCGGGCGCCAGGGCGCCTCAGAGCCGGATCAGCGCCGCCGAGATGATCTCCGGCACCCGCCGGAGCGCAGCGAGAACCTCGGCCGACACGGGGTCGTCGACGTGGAACAGCGAGACGGCTTGACCGCCGATGCGCTCTCGGCCGAGCTCCAGGCCGGCGATGTTCACCCGGTGCTCCCCCAGCAGCGACCCGACCTTGCCGACCACGCCCGGCACGTCGCGGTTGTAGAGCATCAGGATGTAGCCTTCGGGCACCGCCTCCAGGAAGAAGTGATCGAGCTTGATCAGGCGCATCGTCGAGTGGCCGAACACAGCTCCGGCGACCTCGTGGGCGATTCCCGAAGCGAAGCGCACCTTGACGCCGATGCGGTTGCGGTAGTCCCCCGGCTGCATCGACACGGTCTCGTCCACCCGAATGCCGCGCTCGCGAGCGATGGCTGGAGCGCTCACGTAGTTCAGCTCGTCGCCGAGCATGGGCACGAGCAGGCCGCGCATGATCGCCGCGGTGATCGTCTTGGTGCCGTGCTCGGCGGCGTCGCCGCGGTACTCGATCGCCACCTCGACCGGAGCGCCGCCACCGGGCGGGGCGTCCATCGTGCAGAGCTGCGCGGCGAGCGAGCCGAGCTTCTCGCCGAGCACGAGAAAGGGGCCGAGAACCTCGCGCTGCTCGGGCGTCAAGGGCGGCATGTTGACCGCCGCGGTGATCGCGCCGCGCTCGAGAAAGGCGATCACCTGCTCGGCGATCGCCACGGCCACGTTCACCTGCGCCTCTCCGGTGGACGCGCCCAGGTGCGGCGTCGCGACCACCTGCGGGAGGCCGATCAGCGCGTGGTCTGGCGGGGGCGGCTCCTGAGCGAACACGTCGAGCGCCGCGCCGGCCACGTGCCCGGAGCGGATCGCGTCGGCCAGGGCCTGCTCGTCGACGATCCCGCCACGTGCGCAGTTGATGATCCGCACCCCCAGCTTGGTCTTGGCCAGCGCCCGCGCATCGATCGCGTTGCGCGTCTCGGGGGTGAGCGGCACGTGGACGCTGATGAAGTCCGAGCGGGCGAGCAGCTCGTCGAGCGAGACCAGCTCGACCTCGAGCGGCCGGCTCTCCGGCGTGACGAAGGGGTCGTGCGCCACCACCTTCATCTGCAGGCCCAGGGCGCGGTCGGCGACGATCCGGCCGATGTTGCCCAGGCCGACGACGCCCAGGGTCTTGCCGGTGATCTCGGTGCCGAGGAACTTCGAGCGCTCCCACTTGCCGGCGCGCAGCGAGGCATTGGCCTGCGGGATGTGGCGCGCGCACGCGAGCATGAGCGAGATGGCGTGCTCGGCAGTGGTCACGTTGTTGCCGCCCGGCGTGTTCATCACCACGATGCCACGGCGGGTCGCCGCCAGCACGTCGATGTTGTCGACGCCGATGCCAGCGCGGCCGACGACCTTCAGGCGGGTCGCCGCGGCGATCACCTCGGCGGTGACCTTGGTCCCGCTGCGCACGATGAGCGCGTCATAGTCGCCGATGATCGGTACGAGCTCGTCCACCTTGAGGACGCCACGCTCGTCGACCTCGATGCCGGCCACGGCGGCGAGGATCTGACGTGCTTCGGGCGCGAGCGCTTCGGAGATCAGGACGCGGTGCGACACGGGACCTCGCTTGGGGCTCAGGCGTTTGCCGCGGGAAGCGCCTCGGCGAGAATCGCCTCGGCACGCCCCACCCCACGGCCGAACGCCACCTCGACGCCGAAGCGGGAGAGCGCGAGCTCCAGGGCGGCGAGCACGGTGATGACGTCGAAGTCTCCGGTGAAGCCCAGATGGGCCAGGCGCAGGATCTTGCCCTTGAGCTGGTCCTGCCCACCCGCGACCTCGACCCCGAGCGAGTAGCGCAGGTACTTCTGCAGGGCCCCGCCGTCGATTCCCGCAGGTGTGAACACGCCGGTCACCGCCGGGCTCGGGTGCTCGCGCGCGACCAGCCCGAGACCCAGCGCCTCGGCGCCGGCGCGAGTCGCGCGCATCAAGCGGTCGCAGCGCGCGAAAACCTGCGGCAGCCCCTCCTCGAGCATCTTCTCCAGCGCGTGCGACAGGCCATAGATCAGGTTGATTGCCGGCGTATAGGCGGTGGTGTTCTTGCGCAGGTTGTCGCGCTCGCGGCGCAGGTCGAAGTAGAAGCGCGGCAGCTTGGCGCTCCCGGTCGCCTGCCAGGCACGCTCGGAGAGAGCGATGAAGGCGAGCCCCGGGGGGAGCATGAAGGCCTTCTGCGACCCGGAGACCAGCACGTCGATGCCCCAGGCATCCATCGGCATTTCGGTCACGCCGACCGCGGTGATGCCGTCGACCAGGAGCAGCGTCTCGCGCTCGCGCGTGAGTCGCGCGATCGCCTCGACCGGGTGCAGGACGGTGGTCGAGGTCTCGCTCGCCTGGAGAAGAACGGCGCGAGTCTGCGGGCGGCGTGCGAGCGCGGCCTCGATCGCCGCCGGATCGACCGCCCGGCCCCACTCGACGGCCATCTCCTCGACGTCCAGGCCGAACGTCCGGCACATCTTCATCCAGCGCTCGCCGAACTTGCCGCCATTCACGCACAGCACCGGATCGCCCGGCGACAGCGTGTTGGTGATCGCCGCCTCCATCGCACCCGTGCCGGAGGCCGCCAGGACGATGACGTCCTGGGCGGTCTGGAACACCAGCTTGAGCTGCTCGCGAACCGAGCCGACGATCGCCTCGAACTCCGGCGTGCGGTGGTGGATCGTCGGCGCGGCGATGCGCAGCAGAACCTCGGCAGGAACCGCCGTCGGACCTGGCGCGAGCAGGTAGTTCTTGAGCGGGCGAGTCGTCATACGTCCCCGGGGCTGGCAGCGCGCCGGCCGCTCGAGGTCGCGCGGGCGCCACGGCCCAGCCACGCCCCCCGGCCCGGCAGAGGGGGTGGCTAGCGGAGGCCCGAAAGGCAGTCAAGCGAGGCGAGCCGCGCATGCCTCGCCGCTCGTGGAGATCGGGGCGGCAGCGAGCGGCGCGAGCGAGCCACGCAGCCGGGCGAGTTGACTTCGCGGGATGCGGTGGATACCCGAGGCGAGGTGCGGGGGATCTGGAGAGCGCGCGCGTCGCGCGCCGTGTGCGTCGCGACGATCGCCTGCTCGCTGGGCTCGGCGGCGAGACCGGGTGCCGCGCAGGAGGCCCGACCGGGCGCTTCGGCATCGCCGGCGGGCGAGCTGCGTGCCGGACCCGTGTGGGAGGCGGGCCGGCAGCCGTCGGTGTGGCAGGTGCTGCGCGAGCAGTTTGCGCCGCCGCCGGGCGCGCCGCCGCTTCCCGAGATCCCCCCGATCGGCGCCGCTCCCGCGCGCTTCACGGTGCGCGAGGCCGTGGCCGCGGCCCTGCAGAACAATCCCGGCCTGATCGGCCAGTCGCTCACGCCCCTGATCCAGGAGCAGGGGATCCTGCAGGCGCAGGCCAAGTTCGATCCGATCCTGGGGGCCGAGACGAGCTACGACCACAAGATCTCGCCGGCGACCTCGGCGCTCTCCGGCGCCGAGGTGGTCGACAACGCGAACCTGAACTGGAACTTCTACGCCAAGAAGGACCTGTTCGCCTCGGGTGCCAGCCTGCGCATCGACTTCACCAACAACCGCCTCCGGACGAACTCCGACTTCCAGGGACTGATCCCGCAATACAAGCCAGAGGCGCTGATCTCGCTGAACCAGCCGCTGATGCGCGACTTCGGGCTCTACTTCACGCGCTTGAAGATCCAGCTCGCCGAGACCGCCACCGACCAGGCGGTCGAGGACTACCGCGCGGCGGTGGCCGACTTCATCGCCCGTGTGGTGCGCGACTACTGGGACGTCGTTCTGTTCGCCGAGCAGCTGCGCGTGAAACAAGACGCGCTCGCCCTGGCCGAGCAGACCGTGGGCGACAACCGCACGCGGGTCGAGGTCGGCGTGCTCCCACCGGTGGCGATCAAGGAGAGCGAGGCCGAGGCCGCACGCCGCAAGGAGGAGGTGATCGTCGCCGAGAACCGCCTCTACCAGGCGCGTCGCGTGCTCCAGCAGATCGTCTACCTGCCCGGCGCGACCGAGACCCTGCCGCGACCGATCGACCCCGTCGAGCAACCGTCGACGGCGAGGGTGCCGCTCGACCTGCAGAGCGCGCTCGACACCGCGGCTCGCGAGCGAGCCGAGATCCGCGCCGCGCGCCTCAAGGTGAGGGGCAACGAGATCAACGTCTCGCTCGCGCAGAACCAGCTCCTGCCCAAGGTCGACGTCTTCGGCTCGTACGGGGTGAACGCGCTGAGCGGCGATCCGACTCGCGAGACCGACCCGCTGGAGTTCAACAGCATCTACGGAGGCACCTACGGCGACGCCCTGGGCCGCCTGGTGTCGAACAACTTCTACTCGTACGGCGGGGGAATTCGGCTCGAGGTGCCGCTGGGCAACGCACAGGCCAGAGCGGGCTACGACAAGAGCCGCGTCGAGCGTCAGCAGGCTGCGGCCGTCTACCGGCAGAAGGTCTCCGACGTCCTGCTCGAGGTCGGCAAGGCCTTCGGCGACGTGCAGTCCAACGCCGAGCGCATCGTGGCCACGCGGATCGCCCGCGAGCTCGCCGAGGAGAATCTGCGCAACCAGACCAAGCGCTACGAGGTCGGCATGGTGACCACCACCGACCTGCTCAAGTTTCAGAACGAGGTCACCCTCTCGCGCCTGACCGAGAACCAGGCGCTGATCGACTACAACAAGTCGACCGCCGAGCTCGAGCGCTCCCAGGGTACCCTGCTGGCGCAATTCAACGTCGAGATCGAGCCGCGAAAGGCCACGTTCACGCCCTGGTGGGCGGGCTTCTGAGAGACACCCGAGGCCCTCGCCGGGACCCCGCGTCCCGCTCCCGAAGCGCACCGGAATCGCCCGCCGATGCGCCCCCCTCGCTTGCCCCCACGCAGCTCCTCGCCATCGCGCTCGATCCGAGCAGGCCAAATCGGCCCGTCAGCCGCGGCGCAGCTGCCCGATCAGCGTCATGAACTCCTCCCGCGTCGCCTGACGGTCGCGGAACACGCCGAGCATGGCACTGGTCACGACGTAGGAGTTCTGCTTCTCGACGCCGCGCATGCGCATGCAGAGGTGTTCGGCCTCGACGACCACGGCGACCCCCTCGGGCTCGAGCTTCTCCATGAGCAGCTGGGCGATCTGCGTCGTCATGCGCTCCTGGACCTGGAGGCGGCGAGCGAACACGTCGACTAGGCGGGCGAGCTTGGAGATGCCGACGATCCGGCCCTTTGGAAGGTACGCGATGTGCGCCCTGCCGAAGAATGGCAGGAGATGGTGCTCGCAGAGGGAGAAGAAGTCGATGTCCTTCATGATGATCATCTCGGAGTAGTCCTCTGTGAAGAGGGCTCCGTTGATGATCTTCTCGGGATCCTGGGCGTAGCCGCGGGTGAGCTCGCGCAGGGCGCGGCTCACGCGCCCAGGGGTCTTGCGCAGACCCTCCCGCCCCGGATCCTCGCCCAGCGCGCGCAGGATCGCCTCGAGCTCCTTCTCCACGCGATCCTTACTTGCCGCCCTTCTTCTCGACCTGCTTGACCTTCTGGTAGCGCCGGTAGTCGTAACCCGTGGCCATGGCGAGCAGCATCGGCTCCATGCCACCGTCGCGCTCGCGGCGCAGGATCGAGAGCCGATCGAAGAAGTCTTGGAAGCCGCGCACCGCCCGCCGCCGCTCCTCGTCGTCGGCCAGGTCGGCATCCTCGGACGGGACCGCGGATGCGGCCCGGTCCTCGGTGATCGCCGCCAGCCCCTTCTCCGCTCCGGGCATCGCCACGACCTCGGCCAAGCGGGTGACCGTCAGACGCAGCGCCGAGAAGCGCAGCTCGTTGGGGAAGGCATCCCACTCGGCCAGGGAGAGAGTCCGTGTCGTCTCGTAGCCGGCGATCAGCGCCTCGAAACGTTTGAGATCGTAGCGCCCCTGGGTGAAGCAGAAGGCATTGACCGCGGTGGCGAGATCGAAGATGAACTTGCCCCGGCAACCGGCCTCGAAATCGAGCAAGCCGACGACCTTGTCGCCCTTGAGCAGGATGCTCTCGTCGCGCAGGTCGCCGTGGATCACGCCCTTGGGCAGCTTCCCCTCGAGGTAGCTGCCGAGGTACTCCATCTCCTCGTCGAGCGTACGGGTGATCTTCTTGAAGTAGCCCGGCAGGCACCCGCGCACCTCGGCGTACAGGTCGGCAATGCGCTCGAAGCTGAAGCGGTTCTCGACGCCCTTCTTGTAGCTCTTGCCGATGACGTGGAGGTCGGCGAGCACCCGGCCGATCGCCTCGATCTGTGCGAGCGTGAGCCGCTCCGCCTGGACGTGGCGACCGTCGATGTGCTTGTAGGCGACCACGCAAAGGCCATCGAGGTCGTGATAGAGGCGGCTGTCACGGTCGGCGAGGGGCTGCGGGCAGGGAAAGCCGTGCTTTCGCAAGAAGAGCAGTAGGTCGAGCTCGCGCTTCACGTCGAGGTCGCCCTTGAGCTCGTCGAAGCGCAGGATCGACTTGCCCCGGCCCGCGTCGAGCAGCACGTTGGTCTGGTGATTCGTGCGCCGCGCCCAGCCGAGAGGCGCGGGGGAGACCGAGACGAGCTTGCCCAGGCCGTAGACCTCGGCGAGCGCGGCCATCGTCCGCCTATCCGGCAGATCCCCGGCGATCGCCGAAAAGCCTGCTTCCTTCATGGCTTGGACATCCACGCCCGAACAGGCGGCGGCAGCGGCCGAAACCGTGACCGCGAGCAACCCTTTGCCCACCGCCGACTCCGCACCTCGGGCCGACCGTTCTTCTGCAACCAGAGCCGAGCCCTCCGCTGACATGCCGTTTGTCCGGCACGTTCGCGACGAACTCTAGTGGAGCCCCCCACGGCTGTCAATTCCGAAGTTGCAAGAGGTTTACAGGGCGGATGCTTCAAAACGTCGTTTGCTCCATTTCCGCGATCCTCCGAGAGCAGGTGCAGAGGCCAGGGAGACGACCGGTTGGAGCGCAAGCGCAACCCGCTGCGCGACACTTCTGGCAGGTGGCTACGCGCTTTCTCCGATGCCCCGCCGCCCGCTGCTTTGCGGATCGTCGCGCCTGCTCGCGAGTCCCCGCCCGTACCGGCCAAGACGGTCAGATCGCTCGACCTCGGTCCGCGGTCGTACTTCGGGCGCCCCGCGCCGAGCGCCGGGTGGGCGCGGCAGTCGGTCGGCCACGGCCCGGCCGAGGGACCGATGAGCTGCGGGCGGTGCTCGGCAGGGCGGCGATGATCGCGTCGGCGACGCGCTCCGTGCTGGCGATGCCACCGAGGTCGCGCGTCCGCCCACTGCGGTTGCGAGTGGACGTCAGGACCGCCGCGGTGATGCGACGCGCCGCATCGGGGAGGCCCAGGTGCTCGAGCATCATTGCGGCCGAGAGGATGATCGCCAGCGGATTGGCCAGGTTGCGCCCGGCGATGTCCGGGGCCGTGCCGTGTACCGCCTCGAAGATGGCACAGCGGCGGCCGAGGTTGGCCGCCGGGGTCAACCCGAGGCCGCCGACCAGCCCGGCGCACAGGTCGGAGACGATGTCCCCGTAGAGGTTCTCCAGCAGCAGTACGTCGAACTGCTGCGGCCGCAGCACGAGCTGCATGCACGCGTTGTCGACGATCATCTCGTCGTAGGCGATCTGTGGGAAGCGCCGGGCGACCTTGCGGGCGCAGCCGAGGAACAGGCCATCGGAGAGCTTCATGATGTTGGCCTTGTGGATCGCCGTGACCTTGAGTCGCCCCTGGGCGGCGGCAAGGCGGAAGGCGAACTCGGCAATCCGAGTCGAGGCTCGCGCGGTGATCACCTTGACGCTCTCGACCACCCCGGGCGACACCTGATGCTCGATCCCCGCGTAGAGATCCTCGGTGTTTTCGCGCACCACCACCAGGTCTATGGCCGGGTAGCGGGATTTCACCCCCGGGATGGTGCGGATCGGGCGCAGGTTGGCGTAGAGGTCGAAGGCCTTGCGCAGCGCCACGCTCACGCTGCGAAATCCCGCGCCGACGCCAGTTGCGATCGGGCCCTTCAAGGCGACCCGGTTCTTGCGGATCGAGCGCAGCAGGGCGTCGGGGATCGGCGTGCCGTCCTCGAGCAACGCCTCGCGCCCGGCGCGCTGGCGGTCCCACTCGATGGCCACGCCGGTGGCCTCGACGACCCGGACCGCGGCCGCCACGACCTCGGGCCCGATCCCATCGCCCGGGATGAGGGTCACGCGCGGCTTGCGATCCGCCGCTCGAGCCTCCCCACGCCGCTTGCCCTCACCGACCACGCTTCCCCCCCTTCCCGCCGTGCGACCCGCCGGCCGCCTCCGGCCCTCTTGGCGCGCGACGTCCTCCCTTTGCCCGCCCGTGCCGACGCTGCGTTTCGTTCGGCGGCGCTCCGGGGTGCAGCGCAACCACGACGTCGAGAGCATTGGTGCCGCTCGGCCCGGTGCGCAGCAGGCCCCCGTGCCTCGAGAAGAAGCCGTACGAGTCGTGCTCGGCCAGTGCGCGCGCGACCTCGGTGGCGCCCGCGCGCGCCAACGTCGCGCCGTCGCACATGGCACCCGCCGCCGGCGTGGCGCCGTCCACGCCATCGGTTGCCGCCGCCAACACCCTCCATGCCGTGCCGGCGAGATGCGCCGCCAAGGCCAGGGCGAGCTCCTGGCAGCGGCCGCCCCGACCCGTCGCCTTGCCGGCCGTCACCACGGTCTCGCCGCCGGCGAGCAAGCACGTCGGGCGGCGCGGGCGGCGTGGCAGCCGGCGGGCGAAGCTCGCGGCGCAGAAGGTAGCTTCGCCGGCCAGTGGCGTATCGAGCACGCGGACCGCGTAGCCGAGTGCGCGGGCTCGGCCGGCCGCACCCCGCACCGCATCTCTGTTGGAGCCGATGATCGCCGTGCGCGAATGGCGCAGCAGAGCGTCTCCCGGCTCGAGGGTCTCGCGCGGCGCCTGGCGACCAACGTCTCCCAGCGCAGGACGCTCGCAGCCCGGGATGCCTCCGGTCGGGTCGGTTGGGGTCCGGCCGGCGGGCACGGCGGCACGCGCCCTCGCCGGGACGGCAGCGGCGCACCCGCGCTCGATGCGTCTTCGGACCGCGGCCGGGACATCCCGCGGCGCCGCGCCGCGGTCGAGCGCGGCCAGCGCATCGCCAAAGCAGGTGGGATCGCCCACCGTCGGCCCCGAGCCGATGGTCGCCAGGTCGTCGCCGAGCACGTCCGAGAGCACCAGCGTGAGCACGGTGCGCGGGGCCGCAAGGCGCAGCAACCCGCCGCCCTTCACGGCGGAGACGTGCTTGCGCACCGCGTTCATCTCGCCAACGGGCAAGCCCGAGCGCAGCAGCCAGCGGTTGAGGCGAACCTTGTCGGCCGGTGAGATCCCCGCAGCGGGCATGGCGAGCAATGCCGAGGCGCCCCCGCTCAGCAGGACGAGCACGGTGGCATCGGGCGGACAGCGCCCGAGCTCGGCGACCAGGCGCCGCGTCGCAGAGAAGCTCCCCGGCCCCGGCACCGGGTGCTCGCCGAAGAGCACCGCGATCTTGCCCAGGCCACGGACCGCGCGCGCGCCAGCCCGCCCCGCGCTGCCCCGCGGCGCGATGACCACGCCCCGTACCCGCGGCGCGGCACTCGCCACGGCGCGTGCCATCGCGACCGCCGCCTTGCCGGCGCCCGCCACCCAGAGCCGGCCTACGGGCTGGAGCACCGAGGTCCGTCCAAGGCGGATCCGCAAGGTGTCATCGTACCTCGAGACGACCGCCCCGGTCAGGCGCTGCGCATCGACCGCGGCGACCGCCGAGATCGGAAGAGCGTCGTGT
>CAZGUU010000178.1:5822-11213 GCA_964529315.1 uncultured Enterobacteriaceae bacterium | reverse complement strand
GGGACAGGGTCCCGGCTGCAGGCGTGGGCGCCCGAACCGCGGGCGTGCTCCCGACCGCAGGCGCAGGCGCCCCGGCCGAGCGCTCGGGTGTCTCGACTGCGGCGGCCGCTGCGCGCGCTCAGGGATGCTGGCTGCTGACCGCGACCACCTCGCCCGTCATGTACGAGGAGTAGTCGCTGGCCAGGAAGACGATCACGTTGGCCACCTCCCAGGGCTCGGCGCCGCGACCGAAGGCCTCGCGCGAGGTGAGCTCCTCGAGCAAGCCGGGCGGCGTCACCTTGGAGAGGAACTCGTGCGTCGCCAGGCTGGGTGCGACGGCGTTGACCCGCACGCCCACCTCGGCGGCCTCCATCGCCACGCAGCGGGTGAGCGCCATGACGCCGGCCTTGGCCGCCGCGTAGTGCGCCTGCCCGGGCTGGGCGCGCCAGCCGAGCACCGAGGCGTTGTTGACGATCACGCCCGAGCGGCGCGCGGCCATGTGGCGCAGCGCTGCGCGCGTCATGCGGAAGGTGCCGTTCAGCGTCACGTCGAGCACGGCGCTCCACTGCTGGTCGGTCATCTCGGTGAGCTTGGCGAAGCCGCCCAGGCCCGCGTTGTTCACCAGGACGTCGACGTGGCCCATCTCGGCGACGGCCGCGTCGAGCAGCGCCTGCACGTCCTCCTCGCGCGTCACGTTGCACAGCTTGCGCGGCACGGCCCTGCCGCAAGCCTGGGCGAGCGCTTCGGCGGACTCGGCCAGGCGCCGCTCGTGGATGTCGCTGATCATGACCGTCGCGCCTTCCTCGGCGCAGCGCTTCGCGGTGGCGAAGCCGATGCCGGTGCCGGCGGCGGCGGTCACCAGGACGGTCTTGCCGGCGAGCAGCTCGCGGCCTTTCGGACAGGGGGGCGCGGAGACCTTCATCGCACGTTCGCTCCCGACGGCTGCGGGCGCGGCTCGCGGGGCAGCCCGAGCGCTCGCTCGCCGATGATGTTGCGCTGGATCTGGTTGGTGCCGGCGTAGATGGTGTCGGCGCGGGTGAAGAGGAACATGCGCTGCAGAGCGCCCAGCTCGTAGGGTGCTCCGTCGGCGATCTCGGCCGCCGCCCCGAGGACGTCCATGGCGAGCTTGCCCAGGTTGCGGTGCCAGGTCGCCCAGTAGAGCTTGGTGATCATCGCCTCGCGTCCGAGGGTCGCCCCGGCGGCGGCGCCGAGCGTGCGCAGCGCGTTGCAGCGCATCACGCGCAGGCCGATCCAGGCGTCCATCAGGCGCTGTCGCATGACCGGGTCGTCCGCCGCGCCGTTCTCCTGGGCGATGCGGAAGATCTCGGCGAGCTCGTTGGCGAACAGGTTCTGCTGGCCGAGCGTCGAGGCGCCACGCTCGAAGGCGAGCGTTCCCATCGCCACCTTCCAGCCCTCGCCTCGCGTGCCGACCAGGTTGGCCGCCGCGGTGCGTGCGCCGTCGTAGAAGACCTCGCTGAACTCCGAGGTGCCGGTCATCTGCACGATCGGGCGGATCTCGACTCCCGGCTGGCGCATCGGCACCAGGAGGTACGAAAGCGCGCGGTGGTCGGGGGCGCCGGGCTCGGTGCGGCACAGGACGAAGCACCAGTCAGACCACTGGGCGCCGGAGGTCCAGACCTTCTGGCCGGTGATCACCCACTGGTCGCCGTCGAGCTCGGCGCGGGTCTGGACGTTGGCCAGGTCCGAGCCGGCGTTGGGCTCGGAGTAGCCCTGGCACCAGAGCTCCGTGCCGCGCACGATCGGCGGCAGGAAGCGACGCTTCTGCTCGTCGCTGGCGAAGGCGATGAGCGTCGGGCCGAGCAGGGTCTCGCCGATGTGGCCGAGCCGCCCGGGCCCGCCGGCGCGCGCGTACTCCTCGTAGAAGATGACCTGCCGGGGGAAGCTCAGGCCCCGGCCGCCGTGCTCCTCTGGCCAGCCGACGCAGGTCCAGCCGGCCTCGCCGAGGCGGCGCTCCCAGGCCAGCCGCTCGTCGAACAGCGCGTGCTCGTCGCCCGGGCCGCCGCGTCCGCGCACCGCAGCGAACTCGCCGCCCAGCTGCTCGGCCAGCCAGCCGGCGACCTCGCGGCGAAACGCCTCGTCCTCTTCGCTGAAGCGCAAGTCCATCGACGACCTCGGCTCCTGGGCCGACGGTCGGTGGGTATAGAGAAGGCCCGCACGGCGTCGCAACCTGCCGGTGCGCGACGGCCTTCGGACCTCCCCGTGCGCCTGAAAGGCGCGGCGAGCGATGCTACCCCGAATCAGTTGACCGGGGTCGGGAGCGGGGATGGTCGAGCCGCAGCCACAGCAGCGCGAGGCAGGTCGTACGCCGGCTCGCCGAGCCGAGCTCGCCGCGCGCATCACGGTACGCGGCGTCGCCCTGGCCACCCGGCAGGTCGGCGAGGGTGTGCCCTTCCTTTGGGGCCACGGCCTGCTCGTCGACATGGCGCAGGAGGATGCCGCCGGCTGGTTCGACTTCTCGGCGGTCGCCGAGCACGTGCGCTGGGTGCGCTACGATGCGCGCGGCCACGGCGCCTCCGAGGCCACCTGGGATCCGGCGGACTACCGCTTCGCGGCCCTGGCGCAGGACATGCTCGGCCTCGGCGACGCGCTCGGCGCCGGGCGGGTGCTGCTGGGCGGCCTCTCGCTGGGCTGCGCCACCGCGCTGCACGCCGCGGTGGCGGCACCCCAGCGCGTCGCGGGGCTGGTCCTGGTGGCGCCGCCCACCGCCTGGGAGACTCGGCCGCGTCAAGCACTGTTCTACCGTGGTTCGGCGACCCTGGTGGACTGGCTGGGGCTGGGCCCCCTGCGCTGGCTCGCCGCGCTGCCCGGCCTGGCCAGTGCGAGCCCGGTGGTCGCGACCTTGCAGCGTGGCTTCGTCGAGCACCTGGCCGGGGCGGATCCCCGCGCGGTGGCGGCGGCGCTGCGCGGCGCGGCCGCCTCCGATCTACCCGATCCCGAGGCGCTGCGCGCCCTGCGCATGCCGGCTCTGATCCTCGCCTGGCGCGACGATCCGGTGCACCCGGTCTCCACCGCGCGGCGGCTCGCCGAGCTGTTGCCGCAGGCAGAGCTGCGCCTGGCCCCCGGCCTCGACGAGATCCGCTCCTGGCCCGAGCGGGTGGCCGGATTCGTTGCCTGTGCCGCCCGGAGAGCGTAGCCAAGGGGAAGCGACATGTCTTCCGACGCACAGCCCAAGCACGATCACGGTCCGCGGCGCCTCTCGGGCGAGGACTCGGTCTTCGTCCAGGCCGAGAGCCCGTCGATGCCCATGCACACGCTGGGCGTGCTGATCCTGGACGCAGCGACCGCGCCAGGGGGCAGCTTCGACCGTGCGCGCATCGTGCGCCACGTGAAGGCGCGCATTCACCTGCTGCCGCCCTTCAGGCAGCGCCTGGTCGAGGCGCCCTTCGGCCTGGGCCGGCCAGTGCTCGCCGACGACCCCGACTTCCGCGTCGAGCACCACGTGCACCGCACGCTGGTGCCGCGGCCCGGAACCCCGCACGAGCTGGCCAAGGTGGTCGGGCGGATCGCCGGTCGCTTGCTCGACCGCAGCCGCCCGCTCTGGGAGATGTGGCTCGTCGAGGGGCTGGAGGGCGGCCGGGTCGCGCTGGTCGCCAAGATGCACCACTGCCTGATCGACGGCGCCTCGGGTGCGAGCCAGATGGCGAGCTTGCTCGACTTCGCCCCGGATGCCGAGGCGCCGCCGCCAGCGGCGTTTCACCCCGATCCGCTGCCGTCGCCCCTGGGCCTTCTCTCGCGCGAGCTGCTCCGCCCGCCGACCAGCCCGCTCAGGCTGGCGCAGCTGCTGGTCAAGACTGCCACGGGGATCGTCCGGCGGCGTCGCGTGGGGGTCGAGCTCGAGCTCGCGCGGGGTGGGAGCCCGCCGCCGCTCTTGCCGAACGCGCCGCGCACCTGCTTCAGCCGCGCGATCACTCCCAGTCGCTCGGTCGCCTTCGGCAGCGCGGCGCTCGACGACGTGAAGCTGGTCAAGAGCGCCTTCGGCGTGACGGTGAACGACGCGGTCCTCGCGGCATGCGCCATGGCCGTGCGGCGCTACCTCGAGGCGCACGACGACCTGCCCGCCGAGCCGATCGTCTGCGCCGTGCCGGTCTCGCTCAAGTCGGGCGACGAGCTGCGCGAGGCCTCGAACAAGGTGTCGGTGATGCTCGTTCGCCTGCCGACCCACGTCGAAGATCCGCAGGACGTGGTCGAGGCCGTGCGGCGCGAGACCGACGCCGCCAAGCGCGTGTTCGGCGCGATCGAGGACGACCTCGCGGTCGGCTGGCTCGAGCTCGCCCCGGGCCCGCTGGTCGCGGTCGGCTCGTGGGCAGTCTCGACGCTCAAGCTCGCCGACTGGGTGACCATGCCGATGAGCTGCGTGGTCTCGAACATGCGCGGCGCACCCATCCCGCTCTACTTCGCCGGCGCCCGGGTGCTGGCCACGTACCCGCTGGGGCCGCTCGGCGAGGGGATCGGCGCCAACATCACGGTGCTGAGCAACATGGGCCGGCTCGACTTCGGCGTGATCGCCTGCCGCGACACGGTGCCCGGGGTCTGGGAGCTGGCCGACGGCTTCGCTGCGGCCGTGGCCGAGCTGAAAGCGGTCGCCGAGCGGCGCATCGCCGCCGGAGCTTCGCCCTGGACCATTGGCGACTCGGCCACGCCGGGCGGGGGCCGCGACGGGCGGCGATGAGGCGGCGGGTGACGACGTGGCCGGTCGCGAGGTGAGGGTGCGCCAGGCGAGCTCCACGCCGGCCGGCGATGCCGCTTCGCGCGGGCGCACCGCTCGCGCGATCTGCCCGCACGACTGCCCCGACGCGTGCGCCATGCTCGTGCGCATCGTGGACGGGCGGGTGGTGCGCGTCGACGGCGACCCCGACCACCCGGTGACGCGCGGCTTCGTCTGCGGCAAGGTGCGCCGCTACCCGGAGCGGCTGGCCGCACCCGAGCGTCTGCTCCACCCGCTGCGGCGCACCGGCGCCAAGGGCGAGGGCCGCTTCGCGCGCATCTCCTGGGACGAGGCGCTCGACACGATCGCCGCGCGCTTCACGGAGATCGTCCGCACGCGCGGCGCCGAGGCGATCCTGCCCTGCTACGGGTCGGGCGCAACCGGCCTGATCCAGATGTACTACGGCGGGCTCACCTTCTTCGATCGTCTCGGGGCGTCGTTCTACGAGCGGACCATCTGCTCCGACGGCGGGCGAGCCGGCTGGGCGCGGACGCTCGGCGCGGGCTACGGCACGGACCCCGAGGGCTGCGTCGACTCCCGCCTGATCCTGCTCTGGGGCGCCAACCCGATGGCGACCAACGTGCACTTCGTGCCGATCGTCCGCCAGGCGCGCCGGGCCGGGGCCAAAGTGGTGCTGATCGACCCGCACCGCACGCGCAGCGTGGCGCTGGCCGACCGCCACCTGC
>CAZGUU010000178.1:2937-5722 GCA_964529315.1 uncultured Enterobacteriaceae bacterium | reverse complement strand
GTGCTGATCGACCCGCACCGCACGCGCAGCGTGGCGCTGGCCGACCGCCACCTGCAGATCCACCCGGGCAGCGATGCGCTGCTCGCCCTGGCCATGATGCGCGTGATCCTCGAGGAGGGCCTCGAGGACCGCGCCTGGATCGAGCGGCACACGGTGGGCTTTGCCGCGCTGCGCGAGCGCGCGCTCGGCTGCTCGCTCGACGAGGCGGCGCGAGTGACCGGCGTCGCGCCGGCGGACATCGTCTGGCTCGCCCGGCTCTACGCGACCACCCGCCCGGCGATGCTGCGCATCGGCATCGGCCTGCAGCACCACACCAACGGCGGCATGACGGTGCGCACCCTGGCCTGCCTGCCGGCACTGGTCGGCGCCTGGGGCGTGCCGGGCGGCGGCGCGATGTACAACAACGCCGGGGCGTTCCCGATCAACAAGGACACGCTGCTCGGCGAGGCGCTCGCGCGCTGCACCCGGCGGCGGGTGAACTGCAACCAGCTCGCCGCCGCGCTGACCGATCTCGAGCCGCCGGTCGAGGCGCTCTACGTCTACAACGGAAATCCCGTCCTCTCGCTGCCCGATCGCACCCGCCTGCTGCGCGGCCTCGCCCGCGACGACCTGTTCACCGTCGTGCACGAGCAGATGCTCACCGACACGGCGCGCTTCGCCGACGTCGTGCTGCCCGCGACCACGCAGCTCGAGCAGCTCGACCTGCACATCTCCTACTGGCACTACCACCTGGCAGTGAACCGGCCCGCGCTGGCGCCGGCGGGCGAGTGCAAGTCGAACTACGAGGTCTTCCAGCTCCTGGCCGAGCGGCTCGGCATCGCCGACGCGGCGCTGCGCGAGCCGCCCGAGTCGATCGTGCGGCGCATGCTCGAGACGGTGCACCCCTACCTCGAGGGGATCGAGGTCGAGGCTTTGCTGCGCGACGGGGGCTGGTTTCGCCTGCGCACGCCCGAGGTCCCGTTCGTGCCCTTTGCCGACGGCCGCTTTCCCACGCCCAGCGGCAAGGTCGAGCTCTACTCGGAGACGATGGCTCGCGACGGGCTCGACCCGCTGCCGGCCTACGTCGCGCCGCTCGAGAGCCGCGACGGATCGCCCGAGCTCGCCCGGCGCTTCCCGCTCGCCTTCGTCACGCCTTCGGCGGAGCACTTCCTGAACTCGACCTTCGCCCACCTGCGCGGCGCGGTCGAGCGCGAGGGCTCGGAGCCGCGGTTGGAGATCCACCCCGCCGACGCCGCGCCCAGGGGCATCGCCTCGGGCGACCTGGTGCGGGTGCGCAACGACCGCGGAGCTTGCCTGCTGCGCGCCGCGGTGGGCGACGGCGTTCCGCCCGGAACGGTGCTCGCCGCGACGATGTGGTGGCGGGCGGACAGCCCGCAGGGCACGACCCCCAACGCCACGACCTGCGCCCGCTTCGCGGACCTGGGCCGCGGCTCGACCTACAACACCAACCTGGTCGAGGTGGAACGCGTGGAGGAGGTGCGTCCGTGAGCTCGAACGGCTTCAAGGTTCTGCTGGTCAACTGCAACACGCCGATGGACAACCTGATCCCGGCCGGCGTGTCGCTTCTCTCTGCCATCCTCAAGGGCGACGGCTTCGACGTCCGCCTGTTCGACACCACCTTCTACAAGCCGTCGGGCGTCGAGAGCGGCGACGAGGTCCGGGCGCGCAACCTGCAGGTCCGGCCGACCGACCTCTCCGAGTACGGCATCCACCCCGAGCCCAACGCCGCGGCCGACGACTTCCGCGCGCTGGTGCTCGAGTACCAGCCCGACCTGATCGGCTTCTCGATCATCGAGTGCACCTACCTGCTGAGCCTCGAGCTGGCGCGGGCCATCGAGGGCTGGCGGCCCCAGGTGCCACGGGCCTTCGGCGGCGTGCATGCGACGTTTGCCGCCGAGGCGCTGATCGCGCGCGACGAGTGCGACGTCGTCTGCCGCGGCGAGGGTGAGTACCCGATGCTCGAGCTCTGCCAGGCGCTGCGCGACGGCCGGGACCATGCCGGCATCGCCAACTTGATCGTCAAGCGCGACGGCCGCGTGCACCGCAACCCGATGCGCTGGGTGGTGGACCTCGACTCGCTGCCCGACCAGGACTGGACGATCTACGACCCGCGGCGCTTCTACAAGCCGATGGGCGGGCGCATCTGGCTCACCGGCACCTTCGAGATGAACCGCGGCTGCCCGTACAGCTGCATGTACTGCGTCAATTACGGGCTGAACGACCTCTACCGCGAGCTCGGCGGCTACTACCGCGAGAAGAGCATCTCCGTCCTGCTGCGCGAGATGAAGGAGAAGAAGCGGGAGTACCGGCTCGACTTCGCCTACCTGGTCGCGGAGAGCTTCCTCACCACTTCGCGCAAGCGGCTCGAGGAGTTCGCGTCGCGCTACCCGGCGGAGGTCGGCCTGCCGTTCTGGGTCGAGGCGCGCCCCGAGTCGATCACGCCGGAGCGCGTGCGCATGCTCGAGAGCTGCGGGTGCGAGGGGATCTCGGTCGGCGTCGAGAGCGGCAGCCACGAGTTTCGCCGCCAGTTCATGAATCGCAACATCCCCAACGAGAAGATCGTCCGCGCCTTCGAGATCCTGGCCGAGTCGAGCCTGCGCGTGAGCGCGAACAACGTGATCGGCTTTCCCACCGAGACCCGCGAGCTGATCTTCGAGACCATCGAGCTGAATCGCCGCTTCCCGCGCGTGCAGGGCGTGATGTGCTCGCTCTACAGCCCCTACCGGGGCACGCGCCTGCGCGAGCTCGCCGAGGAGCGCGGCTACCTCGATCCCGACGCGGTCGC
>CAZGUU010000178.1:0-2837 GCA_964529315.1 uncultured Enterobacteriaceae bacterium | reverse complement strand
TGGCCGGTGACGTAGCTCGCCGCGGGGCTGGCCAGGAAGGCGGCGACCGCCGCCACCTCGGCGGGCTTGCCCGGCCGACGCGACGGCACCAGGCGCAGGAACGACTCGAACCCCGCGGGCGAGATGCCCGGCCGAGGGCCCTCGAAATCCTGCGTCACGCCCAAGCAGACGGCGTTCACGTTGATCCCGTGGCGGGCGACCTCGCGGGCCAGCGACTTGGAGAAGGCGATCACCGCCGCCTTGGTGCCCGACTGCACGGTCTCGAGCGTGGCGCCGATCTTTCCCGAGTCCGAGGTCAGGTTGACGATCCGACCATAGCCCTGCGGGATCATGTGACGCAGCGCCGCGTGGCAGGAGTAGAGCACGCCCTTGTAGTTGACGGCGATCATCCGCTCCCAGGCGTCCTCCGTGTCCTCCATGAAGCGGCACAGGTGGTCGAGCGAGAAGCAGTTGGCCAGGACGTCGATGCGGCCGAAGGCGGCCACGGTGCGCTCGACCGCGGCGATCACGTCCTCGCGTCGCGTCACCTCCGCCGCGACGAAGGCCGTGCGGTGGCCCGCGTCGCGCAGCGTGGCGGCGAGCTTCTCGCCCTCCTCGGCACGCCGCGCGCAGAGCATCACCGAGGCGCCCTCCTCGGCGAGCTTCTGCGCGACGGCCGCCCCCGCCGTCCCCAGAGCGCCCATCACCAGTGCCGACTGTCCGCCAAGCCCGAGCATCTCATCCACCCCCTTTGGTGAAGCGCCGCGCCATCAGCGGTGGCGTCGCGCGATCGCCTCGATCCAGGCGAAGCCCTCCTCGACCCATGCTGCGTCGCGCTCCTCCCATGTGTATTCGAAGATCAGCGCGCAGCGGGGGTTTGTCCGCAGGACGACCTCGAGCGCGCGCTCGACGTCGATCCAGCCGTCGGCAGGGTGCTGCGTGGGGTGGAGCGGCGTGTGGTGGTGCTCGCGGTAGTGCTCGAGCCCGCGGGTGTTCCACAGGTGCATCGAGCGCGCTTGCGGGGCGAGAACCTCCAGGTCGTCCCACGGCGAGCGGCCGCGCGTCTCGGCGACCAGGCGGCTGTGGCCGATGTCGATGCACAGGCCGAGCCACGAGTCCGAGGCGGCGAGCTCGGCGTACTGCGTGGCGCGGTGGAAGTGGCCGGTGTAGCCGCCCGTCTCGACGAGGATCGGCACCCCGGCCGCGCGGGCCATGTCCGCCAGGCGCGTGCCGGCCTGCTCGGCGAGCGCGAGGGCGCGCTCCTCGTCGGTGCAATCCTCACCCCAGGCGAGGTGCGTGACCACGTACTCGGCGCCCCACTGGCGCGCGTGGGCGAGCGTCGCGTCGAGCATCTGCCAGGCGCGCTCGCGCTCGGCGGGGTCGTCGTTCAGGTAGAAGACGGCCTCGGGGCCGTGCGGGTAGCCGGTGGGGCGCAAGAGCGGCGTGTGGATGCCGAAGGGCAGGGCGCTCTCGGCGATGCGGGCGCGTAGCTCGCCCAGGCGGTCGGCCGCCCAGTCGAAGGCCTCGAGCCGGCCCACACCGCGGTTCAGGTAGCAGGCCGGTGGCTTCACCCGCCGGCCTTCCTGCGCGGTGCGAGCTCGATGCCCGAGAGCCGCTCGAGCGGCACGACCACCGCCGCCTGGTCGGCCTGCCCGAGCCCCGCGGCGCGCGCCTCCTCGTAGGCCTGCTGGGCCACCGCGGCGAGCAGCGTGCGCACGCGGAGATCCTTGGCCATGCGCGTCGCGCACTCCAGGTCCTTGTGCACCAGGTCGATGGTGAATTCGGCGCCGAGGTCGTCGTCGAGGATCGCCGGGGCCGCCTGCTCGAGGGCGCGGCTTCTTCCCGAGCTGACCGAGAGAACCTCGAAGAGCGCGCGTGGGTCGAGCCCGGCGCGCGCGCCCAGGACCAGCGCCTCGGCGACGGCGACGTAGCCGATGCCGGTCAAGATCTGA
Organism: uncultured Enterobacteriaceae bacterium; assembly: GCA_964529315.1. GTDB lineage: Bacteria > Desulfobacterota > Binatia > UBA12015 > UBA12015 > CAZGUU01. The sequence goes on along the minus strand of CAZGUU010000178.1, from coordinate 906 downwards.
TTGCACAGCTTGGTCGCGCACCCGCTGCCCACCGGGCCCATGTGGAAGATGCGCTGCCCCATGGCGCGCAGGATCGGCAGGGCGCGCTCGTAGGCGTCGGCGGGGCCGCCGACCATGATCGCCAGCGTCGCCGCCTCGGCGCCGCCGACGCCGCCGCTCACCGGGGCATCGAGCACGACGGCGCCGCGCTCCTGGGCGCGTCGCGCGACGCGGCGGATCGTGTCGGGGTCGATCGTGCTGTGGTCGAGGAACATCTGGCCCGGTCGCGCCTCGGCCAGCGCGCCGTGCTCACCGGCCAGCACCTCCTCGACGTCCGCCGGGCCGGGCAGGCAGGTGAGCACCACGTCGGAGACGTGCGCCACCTCACGCGCCGAGCGTGCCGCGCGGGCCCCCTGCGTGACGAGATCCTCGACCGGCCCCGGGCTGCGGCTGTGGGCGATCAGCGGGAAGCCGGCGCGAAGCAGGTTCTTCGCCATCGGCCGCCCCATGCGACCCAACCCGATGAAGCCGATGCGTGGCTGCTCAGCGCCCATGGATCCTCCCCCGACCGGTCTGGCTAGCGGCTCTCGAGCCAGGCGGCAAAGAACCGTCCCAGGCTGGTCTGCGCCGCGCTCATCATCTGCTGCATGCCGCGCAGCCGGGACAGCGCTCCGGGGTGCGCCAGCAGGTAGCCGGCGAGCGCCAGGGGCTTCAACGCCCCGGTCTGCGGATCGAGGAAGCGTCCGGCCTCGGACAGCTCGGCGTCCGCCGTGTCGAGGATCGCTCGCACCGAGAGGAAGGCGGCGCCCTGTCGGTGCGCCGCGGCGGCGAGCGGTGCGCCCTCCATCTCGACGGCGACGGCGCCGTGCCGGGCGGCCGCGGCGCGCTTCGCGGCGGCGGTTGCCAGCACCCCGGGGCTGCACAGCA
>CAZGUU010000177.1:0-11213 GCA_964529315.1 uncultured Enterobacteriaceae bacterium | reverse complement strand
TGGCGCACGTCCTCGGCCAGCCCCTGCGCGCCTTTCCACTCGCGCTCGAACCATCCGTCGCCGCCGTCCCCGCTCCGGGAGGGCGAGCGGGGATGCACCGGCGGCCGCCCAGCGAAGCGCGGCGGGATCTCGATCATCGCCTTGTTGATCAGCACCGAGACGGGGTTCAAGTCGCTGGCGTACGCCTCGAGCCCGAGGCGCTGCGCCTCGAGCGGCAGGGCGCCGCCGCCGGCGAACGGGTCGTGGAAGGCGGGGAGCTTGCTGCGGCCGAAGAGCTCCTTCGCCCGCGGGTGATCCGCGTTCTCGGCGCAGGCGCGCCGCCAGCTCGCCCAGATCTCCTCGCGCGCCTGCTCGAGCACCTTCTCGTTGGTCGTGCTCTCCCACTTCACCAGCTCTTCGATGATCCGGAACAGCCGCTGCCGCTCCCTCTCCTGCTTCTTCTCGGTCGGAAAGAGATCCGGATGGCTCGACGGATCATCGACCATCTGCGCGAAGATCACCGCCCGCGCCGCCGCCAGCGGCCGCCTCGCCCACCACAGATGCAGCGTCGACGGATGCCCGTGCCGGATCGACTTCTCCCGCGCCGACGCCCTGTTGATCGCCTCCAGCGGCAGCGCGACCTCAATCAGCTTCTTGCGCTGCGCCGTCATGTGGCAGCCCCCCGGGCTGCAGCGATCCTCTCCTGCCGGGCGGAACCCATGACAACCGGCATCTCATCCCACGTTCGCCCGTCGAGCACGCGCCCTGCCCGCTTCTTGTTCGGCCCGCCCCACTGCTTGAAGAAGAAGGGGACCCTGCTCCTCCGACACTGATCGCGCAGATCCCGGGCCCAAGCCGGGTCCATCGGACGGCCCGCAGCCCCCGACTCGCCTCCGACGATGACCCAGTCGATCTCTGTCAGATCGAGATCGTGGAGCGGCCCGAGGAGCGGTTCGAGCGACAAGAACTTGATCTTCGCGCCCGCTCGACGGAGTCGGTCGATACGCTCGCGGTAGCTATCGCTCTCGACGCTCACGCCCATCCAGATGTTCGGCTCCCAGAAAAGACGCGGGGACAGATCTTGCAGACGGTCGGCCCGCTTCGTCAGCACCTGGAAGCGGTGCCAGTGCGCTCGCCGCATGACGGCGAACACACGCTCGATGTACTCGAGCGGCACACCTTCGTGGAAGAGATCGCTCATCGAGTTCACGAAGATCGACTGCGGCGTCTTCCATCGAAGGGGAAGCTCCAGCATCTGCGGCTGGAGCGTCAGCGCGAAGCCGTTGCGGTAGTTCTCCTGACCCATAGCCTGGAGACGCTCGGCCATGCGTTCCGCGTAGCAATGCTTGCAGCCGGGGCTGATCTTCGTGCAGCCCGTCACCGGGTTCCACGTCGACTCGGTCCATTCGATCGCCGACTTCAGGCCCATGTGAGCCTCGCCGTATCGGGGAACGAATTCGCGCGCCGCGGCTTCCCGTCCGCCTTCGAGCCGTCCACCGACAGATCCCCGCCTTCTTCCGCGCGCATGAGCGCCTTCGTCATGTGCTTCTTCAGATACGCGGTGCGGTCCTCCACGAACGCCCGCACGTCGGCCCCCGTGGCCGTACCCCTTCCGCGAAAGTAGGACCGGAGCTGATCCGCCAGCGCCGCGGTTGGATCTGCCTCGAAGAGCACCATCTGGCCCGGATTCGTCGCGTCCGAGAAACGGAACTCTCCGTTGGGATCCACCTTCCACATCGCCTCCTTCATCTTGAGGTGGCCCAGAGCATGATTCGTCGCGAAGAAGAGGAAGTACTGAGGGCGGTCGTTGCGGTCGCGCATCTCGAAGTATCGGACGTACCTGGCGATCGTCGCGAGCTTCCTCTGGTAGAGGTCCCTTAGCTCCGACACGCGATCGCCCGAACCTCTGGCAACTCGAATGGCGTCCTGGTCACCAAAGGCTGTGACGATGTGCTGAACGACCTTGTCTCCGGGGTGCTCGAGGAAGCGGTTGATCGCATCGGCCATGAACGTGATGAGGACTTCACAGCGCGACTGACGGAGCAGGCGCTCGATCAGCGCAAAGGGAATACCGGAAAAGCCGAACGGGTCGATGAACGCGAACGTGGGTGCGAGGCTCTCTCCCCCGGCTTCGATCGAAGCGAGCACGCTGTCGAATTTCTCATCGAAACGCCCGGAATCGGCGACGACCCTGAAGTTCGCGGGAAGGCTGAGCCTCGCCAGCTCCTGCTTCAGGTGCTCGAGGCGATCGGACCGCTCCTCGATGAACCAGAACACGATGTCCCCGGCGGCCTTCTTGCGAAGGTCGGACGCGACGTCGAGAGCGATCAGAGGGGATCCAGGCTCACCATCGCCGTACCGCCCGGGTCCTGCGAAGCCATCGATGTAGACGATTCGTCCGTGGTGGGTCCCGAGGATCGGAAACCATGCGCCGAGGTAGCGGCGCAGGATCTCGTGCTTCGCCTTCGTATGAGGGTCGAGGCGCCACACGGCTTGTCTGGGCGTCGCCACGCTAGAGCCTCCTCGAACTCCGACCAGGGCGACACTCGCAGATCGCCTCCAGCGGCAGCGCGACCTCGATCAGCTTCTTCTTCACGCGCCTCACGGCAGCGCCACGCCGCAGCGGAGGGCGATCGCGCGGGCGAGCTCGCGGAAGTCGCCGTAGCAGTCCTGCACGGCCTTCGCGTGACCGCCGATCGCGCCGTCGGCGGGCTTAAGTGCGAACATGGGCTTTCGCGCCTCCTGTGCCAGCGGCATGAGGCTCCGGTAGTGCTTCAGCGCCGAGAGGCAGTGCGGATCCTTCTCGAGGTCGAGGCCAGCCTGGGGCCGCTCGCCGAGGACCGACTCGCGGTAGGCACTCGGAATCTGGCGCATCCAGCGGGCGTAGGCCTTCACCGGGCGGTCGAGGCGGACGGCATGCTGCATCACCACGTAGCCGGCCGGGCGCATCGAGCCCTCGGGCATTTCGAGATCGGGAACGGGATTTCGGCTCTTTCGCTCCTCCCACTCGCCGCGCCAGCGCCGGAGAGTCGGACCCAGGTTGCGAAGGCCCTGCAGCGAGTACAGATCCGGAGCGAGCGGAACGACGACGTGGTCTGCCGTGACGAGTGCGGCGCGGTTCATCGCACCGAGGTTCGGCCCCACGTCGACCAGCACGATCGCAGCGTCCATCTCGCCCGCTGCGAGGCGAAGCGAACGCCAGAGGGCGGAAAGTACGCGAAAGGCCCGCGGCTTTCGGTCGAGGCAGTCCGGCCACTGGCCCGAGAGCTCGTCCTCGGCCGACGAGAGGGCGAGATCGCCGACGACGAGCCCGAGGCCCGGAGCGGTCTCCTCGACGTGCGGCGCGGTTACGTCCCCCGTGCCCTCGAGCAGGGGCTGGAGCGCTCCGTAGATCGTCTGGCGAGCGCCGCCGCCGCTCCACAGCGTCTCGAGGCGCTCGTCGTCGAGGAACATGCTCGTCAGGTTCGCCTGCGGGTCGAGGTCCGCCGCCACGACGTTCAGACCGAGATCCGAGTACATCCAGGCCAGGTGATAGACGAGCGAGGTCTTGCCGACGCCGCCCTTGTTGTCGAAGAAGGCGACCGTCTTCACGAGGCACCTCGCAGGACCGCCATCACGTATCCCGGGTCTACCCGAAACTCGATCGGTGGGTTGCCGTTCTTCTTCATCGCAGCCTGCGCCGCGGCGATGCCGCCGCCGAACTTTTGCGCGTACCCGAGCACGCGCAGGGCCTCGGCCAGGTTCGGGTTGCGGTAGTCCGTGATCCCCGGCTCACCGAAGTTCTCGCGCGTCACCTCGCCGTAGGGCCCACCGGGGCTCGTGACCTCGATGCGGTCGTCGTACCAGGTGACCCGCACCGGCGCGTTCGTGCCCTCATAGGTCCGGTGGAGGACGGCGTTGCGCGTGATTTGCTGCAGCGCGGCCGTGGGATAGAGCGGCCTGCGCTCTTCGCGCGGCCGCGACGTGAAATCGACGCGCGTCCGGTTGTGCGCGACGAGCTTCTCGTCGAGCCGGCGAATGAGATCGGCTACGGTCCCGTCGATCAGCAGCTCGTCGATCACCGAGTCCGAGAGCTCCGTGCCTTCCACGCGCAGGAACTGCACGTAGGCGCCTGCCAGGAAGCTGCGCGTGCTCTTGCCGACCACTAGCAAGCCCAGGATCGTCGGCATGGGGTCGTCGACGGAGACGATCATCTTGGTGGACGCCAGGCGCTGCTCGATGCTGCGGTCGTTGGCTTCCAGGACCTCGGGCGCGACGGCAGCGGGGAGGTACTCCATCTGGAAGCGTGTGCCGTCGAGGTCCTCGATCTGCGCGCCTCGGACCGGCTGGACGTCGAAGGGCCGATCCCGAGAGCGGCGCTTCTCATTGAGCATCCGCTCGTCCTGTGCGGACGCGATCCCGCGCCGCGGCGGATGCAGACGCGTCCTCTGAAGCGCACCGGGGGCGAGTCTGCCGGCCACACTGCCATGACCGCCATCTCCGCCCCCCTGAGGAGACGCTTCTCGACAGTGCGGGTGGGTGGCGGAACGATGTTGCCGTCGGTCTTGACGTCCGCCAGGGCGCAGAGCAGCTCGTCGGTCACGGCGAGCCCCGCGGGGCTTCCGTCATCTCGAGCGCCGACGAAGATCACGCCGGCTCGCCGGTGGTCCGGCAGGTCATTGGCGAAGGCGCATGCCGCCTCGCGCACCTTCTTGGGGTCGTCGCCCTTGAACGACTCCTTTCGCTCGGCGCGGTCCGATTCGAGATCCCCGAGCAGGCTTTCCAGCTCCTCGTCGCTCAGCCGTGCCATTCGGGCCTCCATCCAGTCCTCACAGCACCCTCCACCATGGCACCGCGAGGACCTCCGGCGCCAGCCACTGCGTGGCGCTGCCCGCGTGCAGCACCCGCCCCGCGCGCGCCTTGCGGCCGTGCTCCCTGCGGAAGGACCGCAGGTGTCGGGCGCCGCCCAGGTGCGGCCGCGCGGTGGCTTTGGCCTCGATCGGCTTCCTGCGGTGGGTCACATCTCCTCCAGCAGCCAGCGGGCCGCGGGAGCCCAGGAGACGCCTCTCGGAAGCGGTCGGGTGGGCGGCGCGGCGTCCATCGTCACCAGCCACGCCCGCGCGCGACGGTGCTCCGCCGCTGCCGCTTCGAGGGCCCGCAGCTCGCGCGACCAGGTGTCGTCGCCCTCGCTCTCCAGGCAGGATTGCACCAAGAGCGGCGTATCGCCCGCACGGTGTGCCAGGAAGTCCACCTCGTAGCCATCCCTCGTGCGCACGTAATCCGTCTCGTAGCCACGTCGCTCCAGCTCGAGCAGCACGGCCGTCTCGAGCGCGCGTCCCCGCTGCTCGCGACCGCTGCGCTCGAACAGCGCGATCAGCCCGGGGTCCACCGGATACGCCTTGCGCGGATTCACCATGCGCTGGCGCTCGGAGGCGCTGTGCATCGCCACCGTGCGGACGAGGAACGCATCCTCCAGGTGGGCGAGGTACTCGTGCAGGGTGTCCTTGCCCACCGGGACGCCCTGCGCGCGCAGCACGTCGTAGTGCTTCTTCACCGAGAAGCTGCCTCCCGGATTGGCGAGGAGCTGGCGCTCGATCCAGCGCAGCGCCAGCGGGTTGCTGACGGCGTGGCGCTCGATGACGTCGCGAAGCACCACGACGTCCACATACCCGGCAAGCAGCCTGGCCCGGTCGCGCGGGTCGGCGTCCTGGGCTTCGGGGAACCCGCCTTGGGTCAGATATCGCCGCAGTAGGCGGTCCAGCGCTGCACGCTGGGGCGCGTCGAGCCGATCGAACGAGGCATCCGGCTCGGCGCCCGCGTGGCGCAACGCCTCGCGGAAGCTGAACGGGTGAACGAGCGCCTCCATCCCCCGGCCGCGCATGGCGGTGGCGACCTCGCGCGAGAGCAGCTTCGCCGAGGAGCCCGAGACGAGCACGTCCACGCCGCCGGCATCCATAAGGCGGCGCACGAGCCCTTCCCAGCCGGGCACGAGCTGCACCTCGTCGAGATAGAGGGTGAGCGGCGGCCGCCCCCGCCCGCGCGCCTTGCCGGCTCCGGCGTGCAGCTCGGGAAGCTGGCGGGCGTGCTCCTCGAGGAGCCATCCCAGGTCGCCCACCGTCATCCCGGCGAGGCGCTCGTCTTCCAGCGAGAGCAGGAGCTGAGCCTCGGGCGGGCTCCCGGCCGCGAGACGCTCGGCCCGGCACTGCGCGAGAAAGGATGACTTCCCACTGCGGCGGACGCCGACGACCGCGATCGCCTTGCCGCGGATCCCGGGCAGGCGGACGTCCCGCCGGGTGAGCGGCCCGCTCGTCACGGCCAGCGACTCGGCCAGCTTGAGGCGGAGAAGATCGCGGGAGATTGTCATTTTCCGCGTGACAGAATAGGGGCGTCTTGGCCTGATGGCAAGGACAAATCCGGGAGAGCCGCCCGCCGGCCGCAGCGGGGGACCGCGAAGGATCTCCGGCGCGGTCGGCTTCGGGATGTGCCTCCGAGCGAGCTCACAGCGGCGCCTGGGCGCGCGCGAGCAGCTCGGCGAAGTCGTAGTTCACGCTGGTCACGCCGAAATCCGGCTCGCGCTGGAAGGGCTGGCGCAGATAGCACACGCGATGGCGGCCGCCGTCCTGGAGCTCCACCAGGACGAGGATGAAGTCGTCGGGCTTGTTGAGCGAGTAGAGGATCTCGTTCTTCGTGACGGTCACCGTGTCCGCCCCTTCGCTGCGCCCCTTCACCTCGATGAAGCGCAGCCTGCCCGTGCCCGGCACGCGGCTCTCGATGTCGTAGCCGAGCTTCTCGTGCTCGCGATCGACGGGCTCGAAGCCCAGGCGACGCTCGATGTCCATCACGATGGCGCGGGCGCGGGCGGCGATGGCCTGCTTGTCGGCGGTCGAGCCCGAGGCTGGCAGCGGGCGCCCGGCCATCTTCGCCAGCAGGCCCAGGGGCACGACGACGACCCCACCCAGGGCCACGGGCGGAAGCGCGGAGACCTGGCCCTCCAGGTCGAGTTGCTCCAGGCGCTTCTCGAGGCGCCCCTGCAGCTCGTCGGCCCGGCGGCGGGCCTCCTGGGAGTTGAGCCGTGCCATGGGCTTGCCGGCCTGCTCCTGGAGCTTGAGTGCCTCGGCGCGGTGGTCCCAGTAGCTGATCTCCTTGATGAGCCGGTCCTTCACCGCCGCGCGCGTCTTCTCGATCCACTGCGCGCGCCGGGCCCGCAGCTCGCCCAGGTGCTCGGGGACCAGGGTCGCGACCGCGTGCGCGAGCGCCCTCTGCTCCAGCTCGCGGGTGATCCACGAGCACTCGGGGCGCTCGAGGATCGCCGCGATCGCGGGCTCGTCCGCGGCGAGCGGCCGGTAGTCGAGGTAGGGCGCGTAGCCCAGGTGGCGTGCGCCCCCTGCCGCATCCATCTCGACGTAGAGCGTGCGCCTGGAGATCACGCGCCGCTCGCCGCCGGGAGCCGTGCCGGCGTCCTGGAGGGCGTGCTCGAGGCAGAGCAGCACCCGCGGCCGATCGCCGGGGTCGCGCTCGTCGACCAGCACCGAGCCGCGGCGCAGGAGGTCGCGGTGGCGCTCGAGCGTGAGGTCGATCGTCGCGTCGAGCAGCGGGTGTCCGGGGCAGACGAAGGCTGCCAGCGGCTGCCCCGGGGGTGCGACGAGCGGCTTCTCGAAGGCGATCCGCTCGTAGCGCGGCAGCACCGGCTCGCGGATGCCGATCATCCGGTCGCGGCTGCGAATCGGCGCCGGGACGTGGGTCAGCTCGTAGCGGCGCGGCTCGCGCAGCTTGGCCGTGCCGCCCAAGCGCTGGAAGGCCTCGAGGAAGAACGACTCGACGTAGTGCGGCTGGAGGCGCCGCGCGTCCGCCCGCTCCATCTCCTCGCGAACGCGCTGGACGCGGCTCGAGTCCATGGCGTCGTGGGCGAGCGCCTGCTCCTCGATCAGGTCCTCCAGGTGCGAGCGGTCCAGCGAGGTGGCGACGACCTGCGTCAGGCGGGCGCGCACGTCGGGCCGGTCGCCGTAGCGGATCGCCTCGATCAGCAGGTCCCGCAGCGGCCGCCCCTCGAACTGGAGCTTCCCCAGCACGTCGAAGACCTGGCCGCCCAGCGCGCCTCGCGCCTCCTCGATCTTCTCGAGCAGGGTCCGGTAGACGTCGCCCTCGCGCGTTTCGTCGGCGACCAGGTTCCACAGGTGGCAGACCTCCGTCTGGCCGATCCGGTGGATGCGCCCGAAGCGCTGCTCCAGGCGGTTGGGGTTCCAGGGCAGGTCGTAGTTGACCATGAGGTGCGCGCGCTGGAGGTTGATGCCCTCGCCGGCGGCGTCGGTGGCGAGCAGCACCTGCACGTCGCGCTCGTGCAGGAAGGCCTCCTGCACCTTGGCTCGCTCCTCCCGGCCCATCCCTCCGTGGATGGCCACGACCGCCTGGCGGCGGCCGAGGAGCGTCGAGATGCGCTCCTCCAGGTAGCTCAGCGTGTCGCGATGCTCGGTGAACAGGACGAGCTTCTCGTGGGGCGACCGCACGGGCGGCGGGATGTCCTTGCCGCCGTAGGGCGCCGCCCGCTCGGCGCTGGCATCCGCGATCGCAGCCGGCGTGAAGATCTCGCCCAGCAGGGCGGCCAGCTCGCGCCACTTGGTGTCCGTGCCGCTGCGGCGCACCGACAGAGCCGTCGCTTCCAGGCGCTGGAGCGTCGCGATCTCGGCACGTAGCTCGTCGATCGTGCGCGCGGCCGTCGCCTGGTCGAGGATCTCCTCCTCGGCGGCCTGGACCTCGCCGTCCGGAGCCTCCTCCAGGTCCGCGATGTCGTCCTCGTCGAGGTCGCGTGCCTGGCTCACGACCGGCGGCCCCGCGGCGCCGCGCTGGCGGAGCTGGAGGTCGCGCAGCTCCTTCTCCAGCCGCTCCCGGCGCCGGCGCAGCGACTGGTAGATGGCCTCGGGCGAGGAGGCGAGCCGCCGCTGCAGGATGGTCAGGGCGAAGCCCACCGTGCCCTTGCGCTTGTCGTTCTCGAGCGCGTCGGCGCGGTTGAACTCCTCGCGTACGTAGTCGGTGACCGCCTTGTAGAGCTGGGCCTCGGCGTCGGAGAGCCGGTACGGCACGGTGTAGGCGATGCGCTCGGGGAAGAGCGGCGTGCCGTCGAACTTGAGCAGCTTCTCCTTCACCATGCGGCGCATGAGGTCCGAGACGTCCGTTGCGTGGACGCCGTCGCGGAAGCGGCCCTCGAAGCGGTCGCCGTCGAGCAGCGCCATGAAGAGCTGGAAGTCCTGCTCCTTGCCGTTGTGCGGGGTGGCGGTCATCAGCAGGAAATGGCGGGTGCGCGTCGCGAGGAGCTGGCCCAGCCGGTAGCGCTTCGTGTACTTGATCTCGCCGCCGAAGAACGTGGCGGACATCTTGTGCGCCTCGTCGCAGACGATCAGGTCCCAGTGGCAGTCGGGCGCCTGGAGCTTCGCCTGCACGTCCTCGTTGCGCGCGAGCTTGTCGAGCCGGGCGATCACGAGATCGGCTTCGAGGAACCAGCTCCCGGAGCGCGCCGCTTCGAGCTTGTCGTTGGTCAGGATCTCGAACGGCAGGTGGAAGCGCCGGTACAGCTCGTCCTGCCACTGCTCGGCCAGGCTCCCGGGGCAGACGACCAGGCAGCGCTGCAGGTCGCCGCGCGCCATCAGCTCCTTCATCAGGAGCCCGGCCATGATCGTCTTGCCGGCCCCGGGGTCGTCGGCGAGCAGGAAGCGAAGCGGCTGGCGGGGGAGCATCGCCTCGTAGACGGCCGTGATCTGGTGCGGCAGCGGGTCGACCAGCGAGGTGTGGACGGCGAGGACCGGGTCGAAGAGGTGGGCGAGCCGGATGCGGTGCGCCTCGGAGACCAGGCGGAAGAGCGCGCCGTCGCCGTCGAAGCTCCACGGCCGGCCCTGCTCGACGACCTCCAGGCGGGGCTCGTCGTGGCGGTAGAGAAGCTCGCTGGCGACGCGGCCAGCCGGGTCCTTGTAGGTGAGCTCGAGCGCCTCGGAGCCGAACCACTGGACGTTGACGACCGTGGCGATCGCGTCGGCGAGGATACCGCGCACGGCGGCGTTCGGCTTGAGGTCTTCGAGCTTGCCCATCGGTCCCTGCGATGCGGCCCGTGTCTAGCCGGCCTCCCGGTCAGCGGCTGGACCGAGGTGGCCGTGGTAGGCGATCCGCGGGCGGCAGTCCAGAGCGGCCTGATCGCCGGGGCCCGCGGCAGCCGCCTGCCTCGAGGGTGGCCGTCGAGATCTGCCGCCCCGTGGCCCCCCGGGCCGCGCTGGCTCCCGGCCTCCGCGCGATCGTTTCCCAGCGGGTGATCGCGGCGCGGCTGTCCGACCTGCACCGCGCCGGGGCCGTCTATGCCGAGGCGATCTCCGACCCGCGAGCCGAGCGGCTGGTCGTCGAAGAGGGTGCGGACGTCGAGCGGCTGGTCGAGAACCTCGCGAGGCTCGGCGTCTTGGTGCGGCTCGAGGGGGGTGCAGTGATGCGCGCCGCGATCAGTCGAAGAAGTCCTTCGGGTCGATGCCCAGGCGCCGAAGCGCCGCGCGCAAGGTGCCGGCTGCGACGTCCTGCCCCTCGCCGTGGCACTTCACGGTGGCGCGTGGACCCCGGCCGGAGCCCGCAACCGTCTCGCGAATCCACAGGCGCTCGGAGCCCTTCCCTCGCCGCTTGTCCTCGCGAACGCCGAAGGCCCGCAGGCGCTCGAGCGCCTCTCGGTACTTCACGCCGAGGCGACGGCTGTAGCCCGTTGGATCGTGACGAACGGCGGGGCCGGCTGGCGGTCGGGCGCGACGGCGAGGGGGACCTCCCGCGTACCTCTGGCTTCGCCTGCCCAGAAGCGTTGCCAGGTCTCCGGCGGCGCCGGGCTGAACAGGTGCGCCATGTCGCCGTCGGCAAACGCCCATTCGACGTGCGCCCGGATGACCCCGAGCAACGCATCCTCGGCTCCGTCGGGGGTATCGCCAGCCTCGGCAAGGTCGAGCTGAAGGCAGTGAGCCAACCATCGCCCGTCCTCGCGGTATGTGACCACGTCGAGATTGAGAGCCGGCTGCACGACTGGCAGGCTAGCAGGGCGCCAAGGCGGGAGCGAACCAGCGGCTCTCGCCACGCCCAATCCGGGGCAACCTGCGCCAGCTACGGCCACTCCGAGCGGCTGCACGCGCCGCTCGGCACCTAGTGCGCCCGCTGCGCGGCGGCGTGCGCGCTCGTGCGGCTACGGTGGCGCGACCTCGAGGTCCCGCCAGATCTTCTTCGCCATGCCTCCCTTGTCCGCGCTC
>CAZGUU010000176.1:0-11217 GCA_964529315.1 uncultured Enterobacteriaceae bacterium | reverse complement strand
CCGTGCCGGGCGTCGTCGACGCGGGCAATCTGGCGACCTTCTTCTCCTGCACGTCCACCGACACCGAGGCGGCGCAGGTCGGTGTCGAGCTCTTCGGCGCGGCGGGCGGCGCGCCGATCAACGACGCCGTGGCGACCTCGCTGAGCGTCGCGCCCGGCGCGACGGTGATCCTCGGGACGAGCGCCGCCGTCGGAATCGCGATCAGCACGAACCTCGGCGGGTCGGGCTCGAAGGGCTCGGCGCGGGTGCTCGCCACGTCGAAGAAGGTGATCTGCACGGCATGGGTGGCCGACATCATCAATGCCCCGCCGACGTCGGCCTGGCAGCTCAACATCCTGGCCAAGACGAAGCAGAAGGGCGACTGAGCGCGGCGCACCGTCGGGCGGAAGCAGAGGGGCGGGGCCTCGAGGGCTCCATTGGCCACTCGGAGGGCGATGGCCGATAGGAGGCCGCCCTCGCGCGTGCAAGCCCTCGAAGTTGCGCCGTTTTGCTATTGGCCAGCCTCGGCAGCGTGGCCAATAGCCGCGGCCGCGATTGACACGGCGGCCGCGCGCCCGTAACCAGCGTCGCCGTGACCAGACGGCGCGTGCCGGTCAAGCCCGGCTACTTCACGGTGCCCGACGACCCGGCCGAGCCGCCGAAGCTCCTGGCATCGCGCTGCACGGCGTGCGGCGAGCACTACTTCCCGCGGCGCGAGATCTGCGCGCGCGCCGAGTGCCTGTCGGAGCACCTGGCGGACGTGGAGATCGGGCCGCACGGCACGCTCTTCAGCTTCACCTTCGTCCACATCCCGCTCTTCGGCTCCTCCCGGATCGAGCACGCGGGCTACGGCGTTGGGCAGGTGGACCTGCCCGAGGGGCCGCGCGTGCAGCTTCCGCTGGCGGGACGGCGGGAGGACTACCGGGTGGGGATGCGGCTCGTGGCCGAGCTCGATGCGCTGCGCGAGGACGGCGACGCCGAGGTCGTCCTGATGCGCTTTCGCCCGGCGGAGGAGGCGGCACCGTGCTGAGGAACGTCGCGGTCCTCGGGGTGGGCATGTGCCGCTTCGGCATGTGGCCCGAGCGGTCGAAGGCAGCCCTGGCGCTCGAGGCCGGGCGTGCGGCGCTGCGCGACGCGGGCCTCTCCTTCCGCGACGTCCGCATCGCGTTCGTCGGCAACATCCTGGCGCCGCCGATGACCGCGGTTCGCGTGATGAAGGAGTTCGGGCTGACCGGCCTTCCGGTGCAGCACGTCGAGAACGCTTCGGCCACCGGGTCGGCCGCATTTGCCGAGGCGTGCTGGGCGGTCGAGAGCGGGCGCGCGGACGTCGCGATGGCGCTCGGCTTCGACAAGATGACCGAGGTGCTGCCGAGCGACCCAACGACGATGGCGGCCTCCAACCTCGAGGACATCATCCTGCCGGCCGCCTTCTTCGCCCTCTGGGCGACGCGCCGCATGCACGAGCGGGGCACGAAGGCGGAGCACCTCGCCGCGATCGCCGCCAAGAGCTGGAACAACGGGGCGCTGAACCCGATGTCGCAGCGCCAGGCGACGTCCGCGATCACGGCGGAGCAGGTGCTCGCCTCGAGCACCGTGGCCTGGCCGCTCACCAAGATGATGTCCTGCCCGATCGGCGACGGCGCGGCCTGCGCCATCGTCGGGCGGCCCGAGCTGGCGCGCAAGCTCGGGCCCGGCCGGCCCCTGGTGCGCGTACTGGCCTCGCACCTCGGCACGGAGCTCTACGAGCGCGGGCACCTCTTCATGGGGCCGGTGGTCGGCCCGGCGCGCATGACGTCGGACGGCGCGCGCGACGTCTACGACCAGGCGGGCGTCGGCCCCGAGGACCTAGACCTCGTCCAGGTGCACGACGCCTTCGCGATCGAGGAGCTCGAGTACTACGAGCTGCTCGGCCTGTGCCGCCCGGGCGAGGCCGAGGCATGCATCGAGCGCGGCGATTTCGCGCTCGGCGGCCGGGTGCCGGTGTCGACCGACGGCGGTCTCATCGCGCGCGGACACCCCGGCGGGCCGACCGGGCTCGCTCAGATCTGGGAGACGACGCTCCAGCTTCGGGGCGAGGCGGGTCGGCGGCAGGTGCGGGACGGCGCACCGCGCACCGGCCTCTGCCACATGATGGGCGGGGGAAGCGTCTGCATCATGCACCTGCTGCAGCGCGGATAGAGCCGCGCTCGCCGCGGGTCAGTCGGTGCTCTGCTGACCCTCGCCGTCGTTCGAGCCGGCGCTCGGCCCTGAAGCTTCCGCTGCGTCCGGCGAGCCGCCCGCTTCGCGCTGCTCGGCGTGCGCGTGCCCGTGGTGCTCGCAATGCTCGCCGTGCTCGTGGTCGTGCTCTTCCTCGGGCTCGGGCGGGTCGAGCGGGACGTCGAGCCGCGGGCGCGAGCGCAGGATCGCGGCCACCGCGGGTACCGCCTTCTGCAGGGTGTCCAGGCGAGCTGCCGCGCCGCCGACCTTGCGCGCCAGCAAGTCCTCGTACTCGGTGAGCAGGGCCTCGAGCGGCTCGGTGGCGCCGTCGCGGATCGAGCCGCCGGGGCTCAGGTTCTGGTTGATCTGGTCGGCCAGCTCGTCGAGCTTGGCCCCGGACTTCTCGCTCAGGCACTTGCCGATGTGCTCCATCCACAAGGCCTGGAAAGCGCGGGTCGAGGGGACGTCGCGGCGCAGGCCGGAGCTCAGGGTGAAGACCCGCTCGGTCAGGGCGCGCAGGGAGTTGAGCCCGCGCCGCGAGTGGAAGGCACCCATCCGCGCCAGGCGATCGCGCAGCTTCTCGGGTGGCCCGCCGTCGGCGACCACGCTCATCGCCTCTTCGAACTCGTCCAGGGTCAAGTTGGCCATCGAGCAGCGACTCCATGCGCGGCGCGCAAGGCGCGCAGGTCGGGTCCCGCGCCTCGACCGGCGGAGCCGGTGGCCTTGCGGGATGCCAGCTGAGGCTAGCGATTGGCCGCACCTGGCTCAACTGCGGCCATCCCCGCTGCCGCCGTCGGCCCGCCACGGCGCCGCGCCGCACCCCCGTGCCACTCGCCCCGGCTTGGCCTCTCGGGCGCCTGCCGCTATGAGGAAGCCGGCGCACCTGGCCCCAACGAGCTCGCGGCGGCGCATGGCAAGGCGCGCGTCGGGCGGGACGACGGGCGCAGGCGTTGCCGGCCGACGAGCATGCCGAGCTTTCTCATGCGCCGCATCGTGCAGATGGTGCCGCTGCTGGTCGGCATCACCTTCGTCTCGTTCCTGATCGTCGGGCTCGCACCGGGCGACTTCTTCGCCGCGCTGTCGATGAACCCGTCGATCTCGCCGCAGGCGATCGAGGAGATGAAGCGCGAGTTCGGCTACGGGCGTCCGCTGCCGATCCGCTACCTCGCCTGGCTCTGGCAGGTGGTGCAGGGCGACCTGGGCGTCTCGGTGGCGCACCGGGTGGGGGTGGCGACGCTGATCGGCCAGCGGGTGACGAACACCCTGATCCTCGCCCTCGCCGCGCTGGTCGTCACCTGGGCGCTGGCGATCCCGCTCGGCGTGGTCGTGGCGGTGCGTCGCGGGCGCTTCTCGGACCGGGCGCTCTCGCTGCTCGCCTTCCTCGGCATGTCGACACCCAACTTCTTCCTCGCCTTCCTACTGCTGCGCCTGGCGCTGCACACCGGCTGGTTTCCGGTCGGCGGCTCGGTGTCGCTCGACCACGACCGGCTCGACCTCGTGGGACGCCTGCTCGACCGGCTGCACCACCTGGCGCTGCCGACGATCGTGCTCGCGACCAGCGGCGTGGCCGGGCTGATGCGCCTGATGCGCGGCGCGATCCTCGACCTGCGCCGCGCCGACTTCGTGCGTACCGCGCGCGCCAAGGGCCTGACCGAGCGCACGGTGATGTTCCGGCACGTGCTGCGCAACGCGCTGAATCCGTTCGTCACGCTGGCCGGCTACGAGCTCGGCACGCTGCTCGGCGGCGCGGCCCTGGTCGAGAACGTGATGAACCTCCAGGGCCTGGGCTCGCTCATGCTCGAGGCGGTCCTGGCGCTCGACGTCTACCTGGTGATGGGCTCGGTGCTGGTCGGCTCGGTGCTGCTCCTGCTCGGCAACTTGCTGGCCGACGTGGCGCTCACCCTGGTCGATCCGCGGGTCGACTTCTCGCGGCTCGAGGCCGTGCGGTGATCGAGCCGGGCGGTGGGATCGAGGGCGAGCTGCTCGCCACCGCGGGCGAGCGCCGGCCGAGCTGGCGGCGCCGCGCCGGCCTGGGCGGTGCCGTGCTGGCGCTCCTGTACTCGACGGCCGCCGCGGCGCCCTGGGTGGCGCTCTACCCGCCCAACCAGCAGCACCGCGACGCGCCCAACGCACCGCCCATGCGCCTGCACGTGAGCTCGCCCTCGCGCTGGCTCTCCGAGGGGCCGCTCTACGTCCACCCGCAGCACCTGGTGGACAGCCTGCGGCGGCGCTACGCGATCGACGAGTCGCGTCGCATCGGCCTGGCGATCGGCGCACGCGGCCACCTGCTCGCACCCCGCGACGCCAGCGCGCAGGTCTTTCTGGTCGGCACCGACGCCCTGGGGCGCGACCTGCTCTCGCGCCTGGTGTACGGCTCGCGCGTGAGCCTGTCGGTGGGCCTGGTCGGGGTGCTGCTCAGCACGGCCTTGGGCCTGCTCGTCGGCGTGGTCGCGGGCTTCGTCGGCGGGCGCACCGACGACCTGCTCATGCGGCTGTGCGAGGTGATGATGGCGCTGCCCGCCTTCTACTTCCTGCTCGCGCTGGCCGCGGTGATCCCGCCCGGGCTGTCGCCGGCACAGACCTTCCTGGTCATCGTGGCGCTGATGAGCTTCATCCGCTGGGCCGGCCTGGCGAGAGTCGTGCGCGGCATCGTCGGCGGGATCCGCACGCTGGAGTACGTCGAGGCGGCACGAGCCCTGGGGGCGAGCCCGGTGCGCACCATGTGGCGCCACGTGCTGCCCGCCACGCTGGGCTACACGATCGTCACCGCGACGCTCGCCATCCCCGGCTTCATCCTGGGCGAGAGTGCGCTCTCGCTGCTCGGCCTGGGCGTCCAGGAGCCGAGCACGAGCTGGGGAGCGCTGCTCGCCGACGCGCAGAACCTGACCAACCTGGACCGCTACCCCTGGATCCTCGCGCCGGGCGTTCTCATCGCCGTGACGACGATGGCCTTCAACTTCCTGGGCGACCAGATGCGCGACTGGCTCGACCCGCGCTCGACGGGGCACGCGTGAGTCGCAAGCCGGCCCACCACGGCGCGCAGGCGCTTCGATGAGCGAGCTGCCGGCAGGCCCGATGCCCGCGGCACGGCCAGAGGCCGAGCCCGCGCCGGACGCAAGCGCGACGGGTGCGATCCTCGAGATCCGCGACCTGGTGGTCGAATTCGCCACGCCGCGCGGCACCGTGCGAGCGGTGGACGGCGTGACGCTCGCCGTGCGCCGCGGCTCGACGCTCGGCCTGGTCGGCGAGTCGGGCTGCGGCAAGAGCGTCACCTCCCTGGCCGTCCTGCGCCTGCTCGACGAGAGCGCGCGCATCGTGCACGGCACGATCCGCTTCGACGGCCGCGAACTGGCCGGTCTGGCCGAGCGCGACATGCGCGCGCTGCGCGGCGCGCGCATTGCGATGATCTTCCAGGAGCCCTCGACGTCGCTCAATCCGGTGTTCACCGTGGGCTTCCAGGTCGCCGAGGCGGTGCGCACCCACCGCCGCATGGGGCGCGCACAGGCCTGGGCCCACGCGATCGACATGCTGCGCCTGGTCGAGATCCCCGACCCCGAGCGCCGCGCGCGCAGCTACCCGCACGAGCTCTCGGGCGGGATGCGCCAGCGGGTGATGATCGCGATCGCGCTGTCCTGCCGGCCCGAGCTGCTGATCGCCGACGAGCCGACGACCGCGCTCGACGTGACGATCCAGGCGCAGATCCTGGCCCTGCTGCGCGACCTGCGCCACCGCCTGGGCATGAGCGCGATCCTGATCACGCACGACCTGGGCGTGGTCGCGGCGGAGGCCGACGAGGTGGCGATCATGTACGCCGGGCGGATCGTCGAGCGCGCGCCGACCCGTGCGCTGTTCGCCGGCCCCGCCCATCCCTACACGGCTGCGCTGCTCGCCTCGGTACCCCGGCTGCACCGTCGCGCCGGGCGCCTGGCGGCGATCGCCGGGGTGGTGCCGGACCTGGCCCGGCTGCCCAGCGGGTGTCGCTTTCGCGACCGCTGCCCGCAGGCGCAGGAGCGCTGCGCCGCAGACGATCCGGCGCTGGTCGAGATCGGCGGCGCACGCCAGGTGGCGTGCCACTTCCCGCTGGCTGGCGAGGTGGCCTCGTGATGCCCGGCTCGCGTCCGCTGGTCGAGGCGCGTGCCCTGGTCAAGCACTTCGCGCTGCGCCGCGGGCTTTTCTCCCGGGGCCGCGAGGTGGTCCACGCGGTCGAGGACGTGAGCCTGACGATCCTCGAGGGCGAGACGCTGGGGGTGGTCGGCGAGTCGGGCTGCGGCAAGTCGACGCTGGGCCGGCTGCTGCTCCACCTGCTGCCCCCGACCTCGGGGGAGGTGCGGTTCGACGGCCGGGCGCTGGCGACGCTTCCGCGTGCGGAGCTGCGCCGGCTGCGCCGTGAGATGCAGATCGTCTTCCAGGACCCTTACGGATCGCTCGACCCGCGGATGCGCGTCGGCGCGATCGTCGCCGAGGGGATCGAGATCCACGGCATCGCCTCGGGCGCGCGCAAGCGCGAGATGGTCGTCCGCCTGCTCGAGGAGGTCGGCCTGCGCGCCGAGCACGTCGAGCGGCGGCCGCACGAGTTCAGCGGCGGCCAGCGCCAGCGCATCGGCATCGCGCGCGCGCTGGCGGTCGGGCCGCGCTTCGTGGTGTGCGACGAGCCGGTCTCGGCGCTCGACGTCTCGGTCCAGGCGCAGGTGATCAATCTGCTCGCCGACCTGCAGGCGCGGCACCGCCTGACCTACCTCTTCGTCTCGCACGACCTGCGCGTCGTGGCGCACCTCTGCCACCGCGCCGCGGTGATGTACCTGGGAAGGATCGTCGAGCTCGCCCCCCGCGACGCCTTGCTCGAGCGGGCTCGGCACCCGTACACACGGGCCCTGCTCGCTGCCGTGCTCGAGCCCGAGCCCGGCGAGCGCGCCCCGGCGGCGCCGGTGCAGGGCGACCCACCGAGCCCGATCGCACCACCCGGCGGCTGTGCCTTCCACCCGCGCTGCCCGCATGCCGAGGCGCGCTGCCGGCTCGAGCGCCCGGCGCTGGTGGTTGGCGCCGGCGGGCATGCGGTGGCCTGCCACCTCTTCCCGGCCGACACCGATGCTCCGGGCGGCAGCGCGGGTGGCCAGCCCGAGGGTGTGCCCGGCGGCGCGATGCGGAGATGACTCGGGATCGGGGGGCGGTTCGACCAGCGACACCGGGTCGGCGAGCATGCCGTGAGGGGACGCGGGGCCCGCGGGTCGGTTCGGCGCGCGCAAGCGTCGAGCAGGGAGGCTCCAGATTCTGGTCGGGTCGATCCAGCTCTCGGATGGCGAGCGGAGGCCTGCCTGTGGCGGAGTCGGCGCGGTGACGAAAGAACGACGGTTGGCCAACTTCGTGTACGCTGTATCCCGCACAGGCCAGTCGACGGACTCCGGTGCAATGAAATGTTGCACCGTGCCATACGCGTCGTGCGGCACAGCGCTTGCTATCACTGCCCGTGTCCCGCTGGGGAGACATCTTGGGCGGGGAGGGCCAGCGCGGGCATTGCCATGAGCACGGACGGGTCGACGATCTCCAGCGGGGATCGAGTGGTTGCCGACTGGCTCTGCGCCCACGGGACTCAGGGGATCCTGGTCACCGACGCGGCGCTGGTCGTGCGCGCCTGGAATCCTTGGCTCGAGGAGCGCAGCGGCCTGCGCGCCGCGCAGGTCGTCGGGCGAGGGCTTCTCGAGGTGTTCCCCGAGCTCGTCGGGCGCGGCCTGGACACCGTCTATCGCCGAGCGCTGCAGGGCGAGACGGTCGCGTTGGACCCCGCGGTGCACCCGCATCTCCTGCCGATGCCCGCCGTGGGTCGTGGCGAGCTCGAGCGGATGCCCCAGGCGGCGCGCCTCGCGCCGCTGCGAGAGGGCGCGGAGATCGTCGGCACGATCACGGTCGTCGAGGATCGAAGCGAGCAGGCCGCCCTGGAGAGCCGCCTGGGTGAGGTCGAGCAGCGCTACCGCGCGCTGGTGGAGACCACCACCGATCTGTTCTGCCAGGTGGACGACGACGGTTGCTACATCTACCTGAGCCCGAGCTATCGCGAGGCGCTCGGCTACGAGCCCGAGGAGCTGCTCGGCCGTCCTGCGGTGGAGCTGATCCACCCAGACGACGTCGCAGGGGTTCTTGCGGCCTTCGGCGAGCGCCAGGGGATGATCCAGTTCCGCGTGCGCCACAAGAGCGGCGAGTGGCGGTGGATCGAGAGCGGTGGCCGGGCGGTGCCCGTGGGCGGGCAGAGCCTGGTGGGCAACGTGGTGTCGCGCGACATCACCGAGCGCAAGCGGGCCGAGAGCGCCCTGCGCGAGGCGAACGCCGTGCTGCGCGGCGTCCTCGACGCGGCCACCCTCGTCTCGGTGATCGCCACCGACCTGCAGGGCACGATCGCCGTGTTCAGTCGGGGAGCGGAGCGAATGCTCGGCTACGCCGCCGAGGAGATGGTCGGCAAGGCGACGCCGGAGATCTTCCACCTGCGCTCCGAGATCGAGGCGTACGCCGCCGAGCTCGCGGCCGAGCTCGGGCTCGACCGGCCTTCGGCCGGCATGAGCGTCTTCTTCCACGAGGTGCGTCGCCGCGGCTTTGCCGAGCGCGAGTGGACCTGGGTGCGCAAGGACGCAAGCCAGCTCACCGTGAACCTGACGATTACCGCGATGCGCGACGCCGCGGGGGCGATCACGGGCTTCGTCGGCGTGGCGGCCGACGTCACCGAGCGCACGCGGGCCGTCCTGGAGATGCAGCGCGCCAAGGAGACTGCAGAGGCCGCGAGCCGCGCCAAGACCGACTTCGTCGCCAACGTGAGCCACGAGATCCGCACGCCGCTCAACGGGATCCTCGGCATGACCGAGCTGGTGCTCGATACCGAGCTCACCGGGGAGCAGCGCGAGTGCCTCGAGCTGGCACGGGCGGCAGGCGAGTCGTTGATCTCGGTGATCAGCGACGTCCTGGATTTCGCCAAGATCGAGGCGCGGAGGCTCGAGCTCGATGCGGTCGGCTTCTCGTTGCGCGGCCTGGTCGGAGAGCTGGTGCGCCTGCTCACCGTGCGCGCTCGACAGAAGCGCCTGCAGCTCGTCGCCGAGGTGGCGCCCGAGGTGCCCGACGCCCTGATCGGCGACGTCGTGCGCCTGCGCCAGGTGCTGATGAACCTGGTCGGCAACGCCCTCAAGTTCACCGCCGAGGGCGAGGTTCGGGTGCAGGTGAGCCTTGGCGATCCGCAGGCGCCCGATCCATCGGGCACCCACGGCGAGCCGGCGGAGCCGGCCAGCCTCGTGCTCTGCTTCGCCGTCCGCGACACCGGCATCGGCATCGAGCCCGACAAGCAGCGGGTGATCTTCGAGGCCTTCGAGCAGGCCGACGGATCGACCACCCGCAGGTTCGGGGGAACCGGCCTGGGCCTGGCGATCTCCAGGGATCTCGTCGCGCTGATGGGCGGACGCCTGTGGGTGGAAAGCGAGCCCGGAGTCGGCAGCGCGTTTGCCTTCACGGCCCGCCTGCGACCGCAGCCGGCCGCGCTGGCCGACGATGTCGGCTCCGAGATACGACCGGTGGCGGCAGCGGGCAACGGGCGGCCGTCGCGTCACGTCCTGGTGGTCGAGGACAACCTGGTCAACCAGCGTACGCTCGCCCACCTGCTCGAGCGCCACGGCCACCGGGTGAGCGTCGCGGCCAACGGCAGGGAGTGCCTGCGCGCCCTGGCCGACCAGCCCTTCGACATCGTCCTGATGGACGTGCAGATGCCCGAGATGGACGGCCTCGAGGCGACGCGTGAGATCCGCCGCCTGGAGCGCAGCGAGGGGCTGGGTGCTGCCGGCTCGGAGGGCGCCCGCCTGCCGATCGTGGCCGTGACGGCGCACGCGAGCCCCGAGGATCGCAAGCGCTGCCTGGAGGCCGGCATGGACGCGCACCTCACCAAGCCGGTGCGCAGCGCCGAGCTGCTCGCCGCGATCGAGGCGCTCGGCGTGCCGCAGCCCGACGCAGCCTCCTGACTCACTCGGACCCCGGCGCCGCACCGGGCAGCGGGGGGAGCACCCGGCCCGTGCCGCGCTCGGCCGCGGCGACCAGGTCGGCGGGGAGCGTCGCGCGGACCATCTCGACGAGCGCGTCGGCGATCGCCCGGCGCAGGTGGTCGCGGCCGTGCACGAAGCCGACCTCGCGGCTCGGGACGGGCGGCGAGAAGGGGCGGACGTGGCGCCGGCGCCGCGCCGCCGGCAAGCCGCGGATCACGAGCTCGGGGAGGACCGTGATGCCGAAGTCCTCGTCGACCAGACGCATCAGCGTCTCGAAGCTGCCGCTCTCGAAGCGCACCGCGCCGCCGCTCCGTGAGGCGACGGCCCGCTGCGGGCCGCAGAGCTGGAGCACCTGGTCGCGGAAGCAGTGGCCCTCGGCCATGACCCAGACGCCCTGCTCGGAGAGGTCGGCCTCGGCGATGCGGCGGTGTCGAGCCAGCGGGTGGCGGGCGGCGACGTAGGCGGAAAACGGCTCGCGGTAGAGCGGGCGCTCGTGGATGCCGGGCGCGTGCAGGGGCGTGGCGGCGATGCCGCCGTCGAGCGCGTCGCTACGCAGCCGCTCGAGCATCACCGCGGTCTGCAGCTCGTCGACCACCAGCTCGACTCGGGGATGGGCGCGGGTGAAGCGGGGCAGGACCAGCGGCAGCAGCGTCGAGGCGAGCGTCGGGATGATGCCCAGACGGTAGGTGCCGACCAGCTCGCCGCGCATCTCGGCGACCACGTCGGCCATGCGATCCGCCTCGCGCAGGACGACCCGTGCCTGGTCGAGGATGCGCCGGCCGGCCTCCGTCGGGACGACCGGCTGCCGCGAGCGGTCGAAGACCCTCTCGCCGAGCTCGTCCTCGAGCTTGCGCAGCTGCTGGCTCAGCGCGGGCTGCGTCACATGGCACTCGCGAGCCGCCTCGCGGAAGGATCGCGTGCGATCCACCGCGAGGAGGTAGGCGAGCTGCGTGAGCGTCATCGTCGATAGCTTCATCTTAACGCACCATAAAGACAATAGATTTTACTTATCGCCACCCCGGAGCCATTCTCTGCT
>CAZGUU010000175.1:0-11217 GCA_964529315.1 uncultured Enterobacteriaceae bacterium | reverse complement strand
AGCGGGCGCGGCGCGTGCTCGTCGCGGCGCGGCGGCCCGAGCGGGCGGCCGCGCTGACCGCCGACCTCGCGTCGGCGGTGCCGGCGGAGCTCGTCGCGGCGGATCTCGCCGATCTGGCGCCGGGACGCGCTGGCGGCAAAGTGCTCCTGTCGCGTGCCGCGCTGGTGGTCAACGCGACGTCGCTCGGCATGCAGGGCGAGCCCTTCGCGCCGCTCGACCACGCGGCTACGCCCGCCGACTGCGCGTTCTACGACCTGGTCTACACCGCCAGTCGCACCCCGTTCCTCGCTCCGGCGGCGCGGCTCGGCCGCCGCGTGGCCAACGGGCTCGGCATGCTGGTGCACCAGGGAGGGGCGGCCTTCGAGCTCTGGACCGGGATCGAGCCGCCGCTGGCTGTGATGCGCCGGGCGGTGGCCCGACGCGCCCCGGCCTGACGCGATCGGCACGTCTCGGTCCGACCCGAGCGGGCGGCCGGCGGGGCGTCGGCGCCGCGTCCGCGCCTCGGGCTGCCCCGGGTGAGTCGAGGCTCCTGACCCGATCGCGGCTCTCGTCGTCTTTTGTCGAGCACGCCCCGCGATCGATGTACTCCCAGCCATGGCGAGGCCGGTGTGGGTTGCGCTAACGCATCCGCCGGCGCCCTCGCGGTGATGCGCACGCCTTGCGCAGCGCTCCCCCAGACCCTCCCGGGACGCCCGAAATCAAGCCGGCGGGCCAGCCCGCCGAATATGCAGTCGGAATCGAAGATCTCTCGCGGGTGGCGGGATCCGGCAGTCGGGCGCGGTGGTCGTGCGCCCGGGGCGGCCGCCCCCGCGGGAGGCCTCGAGGTGGGGGCCGGGTCCGCTCGAATGGAGGCAGTCGCCAGAACGCACGTCGAGCCGCCTGTGAAGGCGCAGCCGGCGATCAGCCGCATCGGCGAGCTCCTCCTCAAGCAGGGGGTGATCGGCCCGGCCGAGCTGCGCGCCGCGCAGGCCAAGCTGCGCGAGGCCGGTGGCGCGCTGACGACGCACATCGTCAAGTACCACGGGGTCTCGGAGGCGGAGCTGCTCGCGGTGCTCCAGGAGGAGTATCACCTGCCGGTGGTCGACCCGGCGGCCCTGGAGATCCCGCCGGAGGTGATCGACGTCCTGCCCGCGGTCTTGGCCAACAAGTACCACGTCGTGCCGGTGAGCCTGAACCGCACCAGCCTCACGCTGGCGATGGCCGATCCCTCCAATCTCGTCGCGATCAACGAGGTCAAGTTCCTCACCGGCTTCGACGTGCGCGCGGCGATCGCCGGCCCGCTGTCCATCGAGCGGGCGATCGAGCGGTACTACGACAAGGCGATCAACTACGGCGAGGTCCTCTCCGCGCTGGGCAAGGAAGACGTCGAGGTCGTCCGAAGCGAGGACGAGGTCGACCTCAAGCAGCTCGAGAAGGCCACCGAGGAGGCGCCGGTCGTCAAGCTGGTGAACGCCCTGCTCAGCGATGCCATCAAGAAGCGCGCCTCGGACATTCACATCGAGCCCTACGAGCGGCTGCTGCGAGTCCGCTTCCGGATCGACGGCGTGCTCTACGAGATCATGCAGCCGCCGCTCAAGCTGAAGAACGCCATGACCTCTCGCATCAAGGTGATGGCCTCGCTCGACATCTCGGAGCGCCGCCTGCCCCAGGACGGCCGCATCAAGGTCAAGCTGGGTGGCGGCGGCGAGATGGACATGCGCGTCTCGACCCTGCCCACGCTGTTTGGCGAGAAGGTCGTGCTCCGTCTGCTCGACAAGAGCGGAGCGCATCTCGACCTGGGCCGGATCGGCTTTGCGGAGCGGGCGCTGGCCATCTTCCGCAAGGCGATCAACCGGCCCCACGGCATGATCCTGGTGACCGGGCCGACGGGGTCCGGCAAGACGACCACCCTCTACGCCGCCTTGAGCGAGCTGAACAAGCTCACCACGAACATCTCCACGGCCGAGGATCCGGTCGAGTACAACCTGGTCGGCATCAACCAGGTCCAGATGCACGAGGACATCGGGCTGAACTTCGCCGCGGCGCTGCGCGCCTTCCTGCGCCAGGACCCGGACATCATCATGGTTGGCGAGATCCGCGACTTCGAGACCGCCGAGATCTCCGTCAAGGCGGCGTTGACCGGCCACCTCGTGCTGTCCACCGTGCACACCAACGACGCGCCGTCGACCGTCAACCGGCTGCTCAACATGGGCATCGAGCCCTTCCTGATCGGCTCATCGGTGAACCTGATCATGGCGCAGCGCCTGGCGCGAGTCGTCTGCCCGAAGTGCAAGGAACCGCACGAGATCGGCGCCGAGGTGATGGCCGAGCTCGGCGTGCCCGAGGCCGAGGCGCAGCCGGTGCAGGGGTTTCGCGGTGCGGGCTGCCCGAACTGTGGCGGCACCGGCTTTCGCGGGCGCTGCGGCCTCTACGAAATGATGGAGATGACCGACGCCATCCGCGAGCTGGTGCTCGGCGGCGGCTCGGCGGCGGAGCTCAAGCGACAGGCGGTGGAAGACGGCATGTGCACTCTGCGCCAAGCGGGAATCGACCGCGTTCGCGAGGGGGTGACGACGGTCGAGGAGGTCATGCGAGTCACGATGAGCGATTGATCCACGTCGGAAGCGCCGCCGGCCCGCGTCACGGGCGTGACGCAAGCGGCTCGAAGGTGCCGTCGGCGCCTTCGTCACGAGAAGAAAGCCGCGCCGCTGCGGCATGGCCTGCGCTCTGCTCGGTGGCACCCGCCTTGCAAGGCCGCAGGGCGCGGCCGAAGCCGAGGGAGCCAGAGGGGGCAGGAGAGAGATGCAGATCTACGAGCTGTTCGAGCAGATGACCGCACAGACCGCGTCCGACCTGCACATCACGGCTGGGGCGCCGCCTATGGTCCGGGTACACGGCGACGTCGCGCCGCTGCCCTACGAGCCGCTCTCGGCGAACGACACCAAGCAGCTCTGCTACAGCCTGCTCACCGAGCAGCAGAAGAAGAAGTTCGAGGAGGAGAGCGAGCTCGACTTCTCCTTCGGCGTCCAGGGCATGGCGCGCTTCCGCGGCAACCTCTTCCTGCAGAAGGGCGCGGTGGGCGGCGTGTTTCGCGCCATCCCGGAGAAGGCGCCGCCCTTGCGGGCGCTGGGCCTGCCGCCTGCGGCGGAGAACCTGATCAAGCTGCCGCGCGGCCTGGTCCTGGTCACCGGGCCCACGGGGAGCGGCAAGTCGACGACCATGGCGGCGATGATCGACCAGATCAACGAGACCCGTGCCGAGCACATCATGACCGTCGAAGACCCGATCGAGTTCCTCCACACCCACAAGCGCTGCATCGTGAACCAGCGCGAGGTGTTCGCCGATACACAGAGCTTCGGCTCGGCGCTCAAGCGCATCCTGCGGCAGGATCCCGACGTGGTGCTGGTCGGCGAGCTGCGCGATCTGGAGACGATCGAGGCGGCCCTCACGATCGCCGAGACCGGACACTTGGTGTTCGCCACCTTGCACACGAACTCCGCCGCCCAGACCGTGAACCGCGTGATCGACGTGTTCCCCGCGCACCAGCAGGCACAGGTTCGCGCGCAGCTCTCGCTGGTCCTCGAGGCGGTGATCTCGCAGACCCTGCTGGCACGCGCCGACGGTAAGGGGCGCGTCATGGCGTGCGAGCTGATGATCCCCAACCCCGCAATCCGCAACCTGATCCGCGAGGAGAAGGTCCACCAGCTCTACTCGCAGATGCAGGTCGGCCAGCAGAAATGGGGCATGGTGACCCTCTCGCAGTCGCTGCTCGACCTGGTGCAGCGGCGCCTGATCACCCCCGACTCGGCCCTCGAGGCGGCCACCGAGCCCGAGGAGCTCAAGCAGATGCTCGGCGTGAGAGGACCGGCCGCGGGGCCGGCGGGCCGGACCCTGGCCACCGCGACCCGGTGAGCGGTCCGCGAGGGAGAGCGAGGGGCTGATGCCGGTCTTCGCGTACGAGGGGCGAACCGCTTCGGGCAAGGTGCTGCGCGGCAACATGGAGGCGCCGTCGCGCGAGGCGGTGATCAACCGCCTGCGCGCGCAGCGCATCCAGCCGATCGTCGAAAAGATCCGCGAGCGCGGCAAGGGGCTCGACCGCGACGTCACGATCCCCGGCTTCGGACAGAAGGTCAAGCCTCGCGACGTCGTGATCTTCACCCGGCAGCTGGCGACGATGATCGACGCGGGCATGCCACTGGTGCAGATTCTCGACATCCTCTCCACGCAGTCGGACAATCGTAAATTTGGAGCGCAGATCCGCGACGTCAAGGAGGCCGTGGAGGCGGGCTCCACCCTCTCCGACGGCCTGCGCCGGTTCCCCAAGACCTGGGACGACCTCTACACGAACATGGTGCAGGCCGGCGAAGCGGGCGGCATCCTCGACACGATCCTCTCCCGCCTCTCCCAGTACATGGAGAAGATGCTGTCGCTGCGCCGCAAGATCAAGGGTGCCATGATCTACCCGGCGACGATCATCACGGTCGCGGTCGTGGTCACGCTGATCCTCCTGGTGTTCGTGATCCCGGTGTTCGCGGAGCTCTTCACCAGCTTCGGCAAGGCGCTGCCTGCGCCCACGCAGTTCGTGATCAATCTGTCGAACTTCGTCGTCACGTATCTCCACGTGATGATCGCGGGCGGCGTGGCGCTGGCGGTCGGTATCCGGCAGGCCTACCGCACCGAGCGGGGGCGCCTGCTGATCGACCACCTCCTGCTGCGCTTTCCGGTCATCGGCGAGCTCATTCGCAAGGCGTCGATCGCGCGCTTCTCGCGCACGCTGGGCACGCTGGTGTCCTCCGGCGTGGCGATCCTCGATGCGCTTTCGATCACCGCGCGGACGGCGGGCAACAAGGTCGTGGAGCGCGCGGTGTTCGCCGTGCGCGAGAGCATCAGCCAGGGCCGGACCATGGCCGAGCCGCTGGAGAAGAGCGGTGTGTTTCCGCCGATGGTCTGTCAGATGATCGGCGCCGGCGAGATGACCGGCCAGATGGACCAAATGCTCCAGAAGATCGCCGACTTCTACGAGGACGAGGTCGATACCGCGGTGGCGAGCATGACCGCGCTCATGGAGCCGCTGGTGATCGTCGTTCTGGGAACGATCATCGGTGGGCTGGTGATCTCGATGTACCTGCCGATCTTCCAGCTCGGCTCGCTGCTTTCGTCCTGAGGTGCGCCGTGGCGGAAGCGATGCCGAGCTCCCTTGCACCACCCGATGCCGTCACGCCCGGCCTCGCGGCCGGCGCCGCCTCCGGCACCGGGCGCGAGGAGATGCGGGCCGCGGGCGGGATCGGCGAGCGTCTGCTCCGCGAGCGGCTGCGCGTGCAGATGCTCGGACGCTTCTTGACCGTCTGCGTGTTCCTCGCCGCGGTGGTGGGCATGCGCCTCTTTTCGCGCAGCACGGACATGCCGATCCTGGCGCCGGCGGTTCTCTGGGGAACACTTCTCGCCTTGGGGCTGACCCTGGGCGCGCTTCTGCTCGTCAGGCACGTGGCCGCGCTCGGGGCCTTCGCCCAGCTGCAGCTCCTGCTCGACGTGCTCCTCGTGACGGGCGGGATCGCTGCGGTGTGGCGCGGCGTGCCTGGCTCGGCAGCGCTCCTCTACTTCGTCGCGATTGCCAATGCGGCTGCTCTCCTCCAGTGGCGCGGCGCGGTGGCCACGGCGCTGGCTTCGTCGGTCGCCTACTTTGCACTCCTCACGCACGCCTTCGCCGTCGATCCCGAAGCGTCGTGGAGCGCTGCGGTCGGGCTGCCGGCGGCCCTGGCCACCGGGCTGCTGGCTTTCGGGGCTGCGATGGTCGGTGCGTTGGCCGACCGCGTGGCGCGCGCCGAGGACGCACTGGCGCGGCGCAACGAGGACATAGGCCGGCTCGAGGGCGTGCAGCGCGCGCTGGCCAACGACCTGGAGTGCGGCGTGCTCGTGCTCGATGCGGCGGGTCGGGTGCGGTCAGCGAATCCCGCGGCCCAGCAGATCCTCGGTCTGCCGGGAGCGTCGACTCTGGGCCGCGACGTGCACTGGCTGATCCCGACGCTCGCCACCGCCGAGCAGGACGCGCGCGGCGATGGCGGCGAGATCGGGTTCGTCGAGTGCGACCTGCGCGGCGGGGACGGCGCGGCCCGGCGCCTGCGCGTCAAGCGCACGGCGCTGTCGGACACCTACGGCAACTCCGCGGGGGAGCTGGTCCTGCTGCAAGACATGACCCTGCTGCTCGAGCTCGAGGAGCGCCTGGCGCGCGGCGAGGAGGTGGGCCTGGTGCTCGCCGAGAGCGACGGTGACGGCGCGGGCACCAGCGGGGAAGCATCGCCCGGCGAGGACGACGCTGACATGATCGGCACCTGCCCGGCGATGCGCTCGGTGGCCAAGCTGATCGACAAGGTGTCGCGCAGCGATGCCACCGTCCTGGTCACCGGCGAGAGCGGTACGGGCAAGGAGCTCGTCGCGCGCGCGATCCACCAGCGCAGCACTCGTGCCGCCGGGCCCTTCGTCGTGGTGAACTGCGGAGCGATCCCAGAGAGCCTGATCGAGAGCGAGCTGTTCGGCCACGTCAAGGGCTCTTTCACCGGTGCGGTCGCCGACCGGCCCGGCCTCTTCCGCCGGGCGCACGGCGGGACGATCTTCCTCGACGAGATCGGCGAGCTTCCCTTGAACCTGCAGGTCCGCCTGCTGCGCGTGCTCCAGGATCACATGGTGATGCCGGTCGGCGGAAGCGCACAGGTGGCGGTCGACGTGCGTGTCGTCGCGGCGACCAACCGGGTGTTGGAGAGCCTGGTCAAGGCCGGGCAGTTCCGCGAGGATCTGTACTACCGCTTGGCGGTGATCGCGATCTCCATGCCACCCCTGCGCGAGCGCGGGCAGGATGTCGAGCGCCTGATCGCGCGGTTCGTCCGGCAGGCCGCCGAGCGGCACGCCAAGCGGGTCACCGGGGTCTCGGGACGCGCGATGCACCTGCTGCTGCGCCACCCCTACCCGGGAAACGTGCGCGAGCTGGAGAACGTGATCGAGCATGCGACGACGCTGTGCGAGGGTGAGACCATCCGCGAGGCCGACCTTCCCGATGCGCTGCGCGAGGGCGGGCGAGCACGCTCGCTCGGGGGGCGCCCGCCGGCATTGGCCGCGGCGGCGCGCGAGGAGGGCTCGGCGTCGCCAGGCGGAGCAGCGAGCGCAGAGGGATCGGGCGCCGTCGCAGAGTGGTCCCTGCCGGCCGGCGAAGGTGCCTCGATCGAGGCTGGCCCGGACGGGCGGCCTGCGATGCTGCTGCCCATCGACGAGGGCGAGGGTGCGAGCCTCGACGATCAGCTCGAGCGCCGCGAGAAGGCGATGCTGCTCGCCGCGCTCGCGCGTGCCGATGGGGTGAAGAAGAGGGCCGCAACCCTCCTCGGGATCAACTACCGATCGTTCCGGCACCGGCTGCAGAAGTACGGCCTGGAGGCGACGGAGGCCGACCTCGTCCCGCGTTTCGAGCCCTCGGCCGGCGTGCGCGAGCGGAGCCACTGAAGGCACGAGCGCGGGGCTCCGGGGACGACCCGAGCGGTCGCGGCGCCCGCCGCAGCACGGCTGCGACGAAAGGGTCGGCGACGCAAGGCCGCGCCGGGAAGAGGCAGCGCAATGCTGCGCCTGGCCGCGGGAGGTCTCGCCCCGCCCGGTGATGCACGCGCGCCTGCGGCGAGGTGTGCATCGCTCGGACAGACACCAGAGAGTGGCCGCTCTTGGGCCGGCTCGAGCGGGTCGCGCCGGGTCGAGGCCCGTCGAGCGTGAGCACCGGGCCAGTCTGGCCCGAGTGCGCTCGGCGAACGATGCGGAGGCCGCCGGTGCCGTGGCGCGGCACCGCTCGCGGTTGCCTTCTTGCGGCCATCACCGCCGCGTTGCGATCTCGACGGCAGAGTGACGACACGCTCCGTCAGCGTCACTCGGTTGCCGGTCGCCCGGGTGCCGTTCCTTGGCCAGGGCGTGGGTGGGCTTTGACGGTCGGGGTGTCACCGCGCTGGGATGTCGCGTGTTTCCTGGTGATTTACGCGCTGGGGCGGCGTGCCGACATGACCGGAGGACGCTCCTGCGTTGGTGGCACCTGGCTTGCAATCACCCCTCGGCGACGGACGCCGCCGTGTGACGGCGGCTCGGGCGGACCGGGCGATTGGTCGAACGGTTTCAACGGGGGCAGCCGCAAGGCTCAAGATGGAAAGGATTGGGAGGGAAGGCGCGATGATTGTGACGAGGGACGAGAAGGGGTTCACCTTGATCGAGCTGCTGGTGGTGGTCGCCATCATCGGCATCTTGGCGGCGATCGCGATTCCGCAGTTCTCCGCCTACCGGGCGCAGGGCTTCAATGCGAGATCGTCGTCCGATCTGCGCAACCTCGCCACCGCCGAGGAAGCGTACTTCGCGGCGAACGCGGTGTACACCTCGAACCTGGCCAACCTGATTGGGTTCAAGCAGTCGCCGGGGGTGAGCATCACCGTCGGCGGGATCACCTCGACGTCGTTTACCGCCGTCGCAAACCACGGCAGCGGCAACAAGACGTTCAACTGGGATTCGGCGAACGGCGGCCTGCAGAACGCTCCGTGATCGGAGTCTGACGGGACCGACATGCCCCGGGGCGGCCTAGGTGCCGCCCGGGGCACGGACGACGAGGACGATGGCGCCGGCCGGGGAGGGCACGGCGCCATCGTCTGCTTTCGGGGGAGGGGACGCGTGGGGCGCAGGAGAGGATCCGCAGCGGGCCGCTACGGGATGGCGAGCGTAGGCCTGGCCGTCGTTCTGGTGGTGGCCTCGGGGCTGCACTTCCTGGGTGGGCAGGTCGCCGACCCGGATCTCTGGCAGCACCTGCGCTTCGGCGAGCTGATCTGGCGCGACGGCGCCATTCCCGCGGTCGACACCTTCTCCTACACCGCCTACGGTGAGCCGATCGTCGACCACGAGTGGCTGGCGCAGTGGCTGTTCGCCGGCCTGTTCGCGCTCGGTGGATCGGCTGCGCTGGTCTGGATGAAGCTCCTGCTCGGCGCAGCCCTGCTGCTGCTCCTCCTCGACACCGCCCGGACGCTGGCCGGCGAGCTCGGCGACGACCAGACGGCCCATCCACTGGCGGCGGCGATGGTTCTGATCCTAAGCTTGACGGTGGTCTCTCCCGGCGCGTCCTTCCGGCCGCAGCTCTTCACCATCGTGCTGCTCGCCGCACAGGGGGCCCTGCTCGCCCGGGCCGACCGGCGCCTGCGCGGGCACGCCGGTGGTGGCCCGCGCCTCTCCTGGGAGCTGCTCGCGCAGCCGGTGCTGATCGCCCTCTGGACGAACCTCCACGGCGGGTTCCTGGTCGGTGTCGGCATGCTCGCGGTGTGGGCCGGCGTCGTCGCGTTGCGCGCCATCGCCCCGCGGCGCCTCGGCCTCGAGCGTCCCGCGCCCGCCGATCTCGCAGCGGCTCTGGGCACGGCGCTGGCGGGGATCGCCGCACCCCTGGCCAACCCCTACGGCGCGCAGATCTACCTCTACCTCGCGCAGACCCTGGGGATGCACGACGAGATCAGCGAGTGGTTCCCGGTACCGCTGCTGTCGACCGAGTTTCTGCGCTTCAAGCTGTTGGTCGTGGCGTCGGCCGCCGGCCTGGTCCTCCTGTGGCGGCGCCGGGGCGAGCTACCGGCGGCCGCGTCGCTGGTCGATTGGCGTGCGCCGTTCTTCGCCGTCGCCGCGATCTACGCCGTGCGCCACCAGCGCCACACCGTTCTGTTCGCCGTCGTCGCGGCACCGCTGCTCATCGTCGCCGTCGAGCAGGCGCGCCGCGCGGCCTTGCGACGCTGGCCCGCGCTGCGTCCGCGCCCGGCGGTGCTCGCCGTCGCGGCCGGCGGTGCTCTGGCGATCGCCGCGGTGCAGGTCCACGGCTTTGCCGAGGTGCTGTCGCGCCAGGGGTTGACGATCCATTTCGGCCGCCTCGACTACCCGGCCGATGCCGTCGAGTTCCTGCGCACGCATGGGATCCGGGGCAACGTCGCCATGCCCTTCGAGTGGGGCTCCTACGCGATCTGGAAGCTCGCGCCCGAGTCGCGCGTGTTCATCGACGGTCGCTTCGAGACGGTCTACCCCCGGCGGGTGATCGACGACTACTTCGCCTTCATGCACGGCGCGGAGGGCTGGGAGCGGATGCTCGACGACTACCCGACGGACGTGGTCGTCGTGCAGCGCTGGCGCGGGATCCACCCGCGGCTGTTTGCGCGGCCCGACCTGGTCTACGTCTACTCGGACCCCGCGGCGCTGGTCTTCCTGCGCCGCGGGCCGGGCAACCAGGCCGCGCTCGAACGGCTCGCCCTGGTCGCCGACCGGGCGACCTTCCCGCCGCCCGAGACCCGGTTTCCATGAGCGGTGCCGAGCATCGCTTCGCGCGCCGCGTCCGCCTCGGAGCGGCCTGGACCGCTATCGCGGTGATCGCGCAGGGGCTTCTGCTCGCCTGGCGCTACCCCGCAGCACCGCTGGACGCCGATCTGCTTTCGTATCTGGTCTACTACCGTGGGCTCGCCTCGGGAGGCCCGGTGCTCTTCGGGTACACCGTGCCCAAGGTCCTGCCGGTCTTCCTGCTCGGGCCGCTCGGCGACCCGATGCTCGCCCTGGCGTCGAGCATCGCGATCGCGGCGCTGGGTGGGGCCCTGCTGTTCGCCGTCGCCGCCCGTGCCCTGGGGCTGGGCAGCGCGACGATCGCCGCGCTGCTCTACGTGCTCGACCCGATGCGCAGCGTGTTGACGCTGCGCTCGGGGGTCGACCTCTACATCGGCGTGGCGCTGCTCTGCGCGGTCTTCGCCCTGCAGCGCGGCGCGGTCCTCGTGGCATCCGGAGCCATCCTGGTGGCCGCCCTGGGTAAGCCGGTGGCCGCGCTCTGTGCGCTGGCCATCCTGGTCGTGCCCGGAGTCGGGCTGCGCCGCCGCAGCGTCGCGCTGGCCCTGCCGCTGGCGGCGATCCCCGCCTCGTCGATGCTCGCCGCAGCGCTGGACGGCCGCAGCGTGTGGCGCGCGGCGGCCGGGCTCGCATTGCCCGACCAGCACGAGCGCTTCGTGCGCGTCGCCCAGGGGGTGCCGCGCGATCTCGGTGGCTCGCTCCATCTGCTGCTCGTCGAGTGGTTCGGCGGAACGCTGTTCGCCCGTACCTGGCCCCTGGCGGTGCTCGGCGTCGCCCTCTACGTGACCGCGGCGCTGCGCGGGCGCTGGGCCGGCGGGCCGCCGGCGCGCGCCGCTGGCGGAGGCTCGTTGCGCTTGGGGCCCGTTGCGCCAG
>CAZGUU010000174.1:0-11294 GCA_964529315.1 uncultured Enterobacteriaceae bacterium | reverse complement strand
GTGTCGCAGCGCGCGACGATGCCAGTCGCGTCGCCCTGGTCCGGCTCTCGGCATCCCGGCTGGGCGGCGTCGTTCCGGCGAGCCTCGAGCTCGCGGCAGCCGGGGCGAGCCCGGCGGGACCGCCCGGCGAGATCGGTCCCTACCGCCTCGTGGCGTTCGC
This sequence comes from uncultured Enterobacteriaceae bacterium, assembly GCA_964529315.1. Taxonomy (GTDB): domain Bacteria; phylum Desulfobacterota; class Binatia; order UBA12015; family UBA12015; genus CAZGUU01. Next base: position 11,134 of record CAZGUU010000174.1, on the reverse strand, counting down.
CGCGGGCACCGCGCGCCCGCCGCGCACGCGCCTCCAGGCCGCATCCGGAGCCAGGCGCGTGTCCGGGCTGCCGAGCACCCGGGCTGCCGAGGCCCGGCTCGTCGCCACCCTGCCCAACCCACGCGACGGCGCGGTGGACCGCGTCTTCAACCGCCATCTCTCGCGCCGCCTGACGCCGCTCCTGCTCGGCCTGCCGATCACGCCGAACCAGGTGACCGCCCTGGCGCTCGGGCTGGGGATCCTGGCCACGGCCATGCTCGCCCAGCCCGGCATTCTGTGGCCCATCCTGGGTGCCCTGCTGCTCCAGGCCACGGTGGTGCTCGACTGCATCGACGGCGAGATCGCCCGGGCCAAGGTGCTCGAGACCGAGTGGGGCGAGTGGCTCGACATCACCTCGGATACGGTGATCCACGTCCTGGTCTTCCTCGGCATGGCGGTGCACGCCTGGCCCGAGCTGGGCGGCGACACCGCCTGGCTGCTGGGCACCTCGTTCGCCACCGGCGGCTTCGCCTCCTTCGTCGTGGTGACGCGCGCCGAGCGCACCGAGGAGCGCTGGAAGCCGCTCGATTGCTGGCAGTCGCGCCTGCTCGCGACCCTCCTCGCGACGCTCACGACGCGCGACCTGAGCGTGCTGGTGCTCGCCGCCGCCGCGACGGGCATGATGACCCGGCTGCTCGAGGGCGCCGCGTTCGGCGCGCACGGGTTCTGGATCGTGGCGCTGCTGCTGCACCGCGACGTGATGCGGCGCGCAGCGCAGCCGGCGGTGGCAGGCGGCGAGAGCGACGCGGCGGCGGGCGGTGGGAGAGCGGACCGCGGCGGTGCCGCAGCGCTATGAGCGCGCCACGCGCCGACGGCACCCGCCGGCAGATCTCGGCACTTCACCCCACGTCGCTCAGCACGTAGCCCTGCGCCAGCCCCGCCACGATCTTGGCCGGACACTGCTCGACCGGCAGCGCCGGGTCGCGCAGGCGCTCGAGCGCGGCGCGCTTCTCCTCGCCGTAGAAGACGATCAGGCCGAGGCCGCTGCGCTCGAGCAGGTGGCGCGAGGCGCTCACGCGGCGCGGCGGCGGCTTGGGCGATGCCTCGACCAGGATGAATCCCGGATCCGGGTCGCGGATCGAGGCGTGGCCGGGGAACAGCGAGGCGCAGTGGCCGTCCTCGCCGGCGCTCAAGATGGCGACGTCGAAGCGTCCGCCCACGCGCGCGAGCTCGGCCGTGTAGGCGGCGACACCCGCGTCCGCGCGCGCGGCGTCCATGCGGAAGGGGTGCGCGTTGCCCTCGGGTATGCGCCCACTGGCGCGCAGCGGCGCGAGCAGGTCGGCACCGACCAGCTTGAAGTTCGACTCGTCGCTGCCCAGAGGCACCAGGCGCTCGTCGGCGAGGAAGATGTGCACCCGCTCCCAGGGCAAGTCGCTGGCCGCGAGCCCGCGGTAGAGCCCACCCACGCTGCGCCCGCCGACCACGCCCAGCACCACCTGGGCCTGCTGCGTCGCAAGGCGCGCGATCTCCCGCGCCACGATTCGCGCCGCCTCGCCATCGAGCTCCTCGCGTGCTCCGTGCAGCGTCCGCATGATCTCCTCCCTGCCCGCGAGCCCGCACGCGGCCCACGGCGTCCTCTTATCGCGGTGCGTGAGCTCGAGCCACCATGAGCGTGGAGACGGCGCGATTGACTCGAGCGAGCCGCTCGGGGAGTTCTGCACGATGCACGGCCGGCCGCACCCGAAGACGCATGCGAGAGAGCAGGCCGGCGCGCTCTCTGGCACGCTCGCGGGAGTCGTGCCGCTCCTCTCGGCGTCCTTCCTCTTCGGCATCATGTCGGTCTGCGTGCGCCTGGCCACGCGCGAGGCCTCGGCGGTGCAGGTCGCGTTCTTTCGCTTCGCCGGCTCGCTGCTCGTCCTGCTCGTGGCGACCGGCGGCCGCGGCCTGCGCCCGCGCGACGGCAACCTCGGCCGGCTGGTCGGCCGCGGGCTGACCGGCGCCGCGGCGATCGTGCTCTACTTCACCGCCATCCACGGCGCCGGGGCGGGCCTCGCCGCGCTCTTGCAGAGCACCTACCCGGTGTTCGCGGCGCTGCTCGCGAGCGTCTTCCTGCGCGAGCCGTTCTCGCGGCGTCTGGCCCTGGCGCTCGGCCTGAACCTGGCAGGTGCCGCGGCGGTGGTCGGAGCGGAGCTCGGGGTCTCGCCCGAGGCGCGGCTCGGCATGCTCGCGGCCGCGGGCTCGGCGGTGCTCGCCGGGGCGGCCGTGACTCAGGCGCGCCACCTGCGCGCCACGGAGAACGCCTCGCTGATCACCACCTACTTCATGCTGGTCGGCGCCGTGGTCACCGCGCCGTCGCTGCTCGCCGGGCTGCCGCCGGCCAACCCGGGGCTCGTCGCGGCGGTGCTCGGCGTGGTCTTGACCTCGGTTGCGGGGCAGTGGCTGCTGCACCACGGCCTGGGCTTCGTCGGTGCGGCGCAGGGCAGCCTGGTCGCGACGACCAGCGTCGTCACGGCGGCCGCGCTCGAAGCCGTGTGGTTCGGCGAGTCGATCGACGCGACGACGATCGCCGGGGGCGCGCTGATGATCGCGGCGATCGGCTTGGCCTCCGGCGGCGGCTCGAGTCCCGCAGCCGAGCGCCCGGCCCCGCGGGTGGCACACCCGCCGGGGCCCAAGACGGTGCGCTCGGAGCGTGAGCAGGAATCTCCTCCCGTCGCTCGGCACCACCGGGTGACGACGCAGCCGTGACGGCGAATGCGGGATCCGGAGCGACTCCGCAGCCGCCGCGGGATACCCGCGCAACCGAAATTCATGAGATCGATGCGCGGCCCACCCGGCGGCGGCGAGGACCCTTCGCTGCTGGACCCGCATTCGCCGTCGCGGCGGACCAGAGGCACCCTGGGCCTGCCCGGGGATTCCTGCTCAGGCGCTCAGACGTCGTGCGTGTCGATGTCGAGTGGCGTGTGGATCTCCTCGGAGGGCTTCGGGGCGCGCAGGATGCGCACGTAGCAGACGACCATCCACACCGTGATCGTCGTGCACGAGGCGACCAGCAGCAGCCAGCCGGCGAGCGTCATCGGCGTCGCGCCTCGCGATGGGCGGCCGGCGGCCGAGCCGCGTCCTCGCGGCGCGCCGCGAGCGCCACGAGCACCGTCAGGCCAGCCGCGGAGGCGAGGATGAACAGCATCGTCGCACCTGCCCCTGGGTCGTCGACCAGCTTGCGCACGTAGCCCGCGGCATCCTTCCACAGAAAGCCCCCGAGCACGAGCAGCAGGTAGGTCGGCGAGACGTACTTGATGACGAACGGGAACCAGCGCGGCAGGCGCATCAGCGCGCCCCGTTCAGCCTCCTCCACGCCGCGCTTCGTGCCGAGCACCCAGCCGAAGACGATCGTGAGCAGCGTGCCGAGCAAGAAGATGCCCACCTGGCCGATCCAGAAGTCGAGCACGTCGAGCGCCACCAGGTCGCGGCTGAAGTGGACGACGAGCATCGCGCCCAGGCCGGTCGCCACACCGAGCAGCGCCACCGAAGCATGGCGCGACAGATCGAAGCTCTCCTCGAGGAAGGCGATCGCCGGCTGGAGCATCGACAGCGACGAGGTGAGCGCGGCCAGGGCGAGCAGGAAGAACCACAGGAAGCCGAACAGCCAGCCGGCCGGCATGTAGTCGAAGACCACCGGCAGCGTGTAGAAGCCCAGGCCGAGCGTCGAGCCGGCCACCTTCTGGATCGGGTCGGCGCCCAGGAACAGGAAGGCCGCCGGGATGGTGATCAGGCCACCCAGGCAGACCTCGCAGAACTCGTTGGTCGCGCTCGCCGCCGTGCTCGAGAGCACGATGTCGTCCTTGGCCTTCAGGTAGCTCGCGTAGGTCATGATGATGCCGAAGCCGACCGATAGGGTGAAGAAGACCTGCCCGGTCGCCTGCAGCCAGAGCTCGGGGTCGGCCAGCGCGACGAGCAGTGAGCCGCCCTCGGGGAGCTTGGGGTTCCACATGAAGCCCAGGCCTTCGACCACGTTGCGCTCGGGGTGGCTCGGGTCGGGCGTGCCCAGCGTGAGCACCCGCCCGAGCACGATCACGGCGCAGAGGATCAGCACCGGCATCGCCCACAGGCAGAACCTCTCGATGCCGCGCGACAGGCCCCGGTAGATCAAGCAGAAATTCACCAGGAAGCAGAGCGCGAGGAAGACCGCTGCGGCGTGCAGGCCCCCCGTGGTGACCGCGCCGTTGCGCTCGACGCCGACGAAGCCCTCGAAGAAGCGCCCGTAGGCCGCGGCGTCGCGGCCGAGCTGCAGGTCGCCGGTCAGTGAGTACCAGGCGTAGGCGAAGCACCACGCCTCGATGTAGACGTAGTAGACGTAGACCATCAGCGGGACGAGCAGGCTCAGCACGCCCAGGTAGTGGCCGTGGCGCCAGCCCGTGGCGACGCGGAAGATCCCCGGCGCCCCGCTGTGGCCGCGCCTCCCGCCGTAGCGGCCGATCGTCCACTCCGCCCAGCAGAGCGGGATGCCGAGCAGGAGCAGCGCCGTGAAGTAGGGGATCAGGAAGACCCCGCCGCCATACTTCGCCGCGAGCCCCGGGAAGCGCAGGAAGTTGCCCAGGCCCACCGCCGAGCCGGCGACCGCCAGGATCACGCCCAGGCGCGAGCTCCAGCTCTCGCGCTCGCGGCTCATCGCGCCCCCCTCCCCGCGGCCGTCGTCACGGCGGGCACTCATAGCCCAGGCGGTGCAGGCGGGAAAGGCGGCCCGCCTGCCACCCGAATGCTCGGCCGGCTACGCGTCGGGCCCAGGCCCCGGCGCCTCGTTGATCGCGTCGATCAGCATGCGCAGGCGGCCGAAGTGATGCCGTGTGAAGCGCAGGACCAGGCGCGGCAGGTGGGCGATCTCCGGCTCGCCGGCCTCCTCGGGCAGCGCCCCGACCTGGCGGATCGAGCCGCGCAAGACGATGTCGGCGAACTCGGCATCGATCGAGCGCAGGCTCGCGGCGTCGAGCGGCGAGGTCATGCGGATCGCCAGACGCTCGCCGACGTAGCGCGACGAGTGGTACCGGCGGTAAAAGCGCGCGATCTCCTCGATCGCCACGTCGAGATCGTCGGTCACCTTGAACAGGCGCATGTCGGACGGCGAGATCAGCCCTTCGGCGAGCAGGTGGTCCTCGACGTAGCGCTGCCAGGTGCGCCAGTAGCTGCCGCCCGGCGCATCGACGAACACGATCGGCACGGGACGCGATTTGCCGGTCTGCACCAGGGTGAGCGACTCGAAGCCCTCGTCGTGCGTGCCGAAGCCGCCGGGAAACAGGATGATCGCGTCGGCCTCCTTCACGAACATCAGCTTGCGCGTGAAGAAGTACTTGAAGTTCACCAGCTTGGGATCGCGGTGGATGAACTCGTTGGGCTGCTGCTCGAAGGGCAGGCGGATGTTGATGCCGAAGCTGCGCCCGCGCCCCGAGCCCTCCTGGCAGGCCCGCATGATGCCGCCTCCGGCGCCGGTGATCAGCATGAAGCCGCGGTCGGCCAGGCGCCGGGCGAGCTCGTGCGCCTGGCGGTAAGCCGGCTGGCCGGGAGCGGTGCGCGCCGAGCCGAAGGTCGACACCTTGCGGATCTGGCGGTACGGCGCGAACACCCGGAAGGCGTAGCGCATCTCCTTCAAGGCAGCGTTGATCAGCCGCAGGTCGGCGACGCTCGCCTGGTCGCGCACCAGCTTCTCCGCGGTCTGGGCGATCTCGCTGGCGAGCTGCGCGACGATTTCCTCGCGGCGTAGGCCGGCGCGCAGGGCTCGCGCCGCCACCCCGCCCTGCATCGCCTGCGGCGGCGGCGCCTCCTCGGCGCCCATGCCCAGCGCCGTGGCCTCGAGGCTCTCCGCGGGCGGCTTCTCGAGCTCGGTCGAGCTCTCGGGGTCGGCTGGTCGGGCTCCCTCGCGTCGCGTCGCCTCGCGGGGTGCACGAGTGCGTTCCGCTTGGCGGCGCCTGGGTCGGCGACGCCCGACCTGGGTAGGCTCTCGCCGGCTGGTCGTGGTCACGACCGATCATCGCACAGCAGCCGAGAAAACGTGAACCTCGCAGCCAACACGGTCCATGCACGCCAAGACGGGTGGGGCGACGTGCTCGACGACACGGCGCCACCTGCGGTGGGAAGAGCCGCGGGAGGAGCCGGACGGCCTGGCTGGTCGATGCGGCGAGCGGGCAGGTGGCGAACCCCAACGGCTGCGATCCGCGAAAGGATCGACCCTCCGCGCGCAACCCGTCGAAGTCCGGGCCAGCCCGGATCAGTCGGAGACCGCCAGGAAGCGGTCCGTCTGGTTCTGGCGACTCGTGCCGAAGTCCGCTTCCCAGCAGGCCTGGCCGTCGAGGAGCTGCACGCGCAGGGCGTCCTGCTGCGCGAAGGGGAGGCCCGGCAGCCCGAGCGCCGGTCCCCTGCCGGTCACGCTGGCCTGCGCCCTGCCTTGCTCTCCCGACTTGACCTCGACGGCGAGGCGGCTGCCCTGCGGCAGCCCGGTGGCTCGGTGCTTGAAGCCACGCGCGGTGGCCTTCCAGCCGGGGCCGGCGGGCATCGTCAAGCGCAGCTTGCGCTGCGGGACGCCGGCGGTCTCGTCGTAGAGGCAGAGCGCGTAGCCGGTGTCGATGTCTGGCCGGCCGAGCTCGGCCGAGCTCGTCGCCGCGCCGCGTCGCCATCGCCAGGTGAGGCGATCGGCGCTGCCGCCGCGGGCGAGGAGCTGCAGCGACGACGCTCCCGGCGCGGTGGGCCGCTTGCAGCCGAGCGCCGGTGACGCGCCGGCACAGGCGCCCGTCTGGCAGACGTCGGGCTGCGAGCAGGGGTCGCCGTCGTCGCACGGCGTGTCGTCGGCGGCCGCTGCTCCGATGCACGCTCCGCCGGTGCACAGGTCGCCGAGCGTGCAATCGTCGCCGTCGTCGCACGGCTGGCCCGCGCTGCCCGGGCGCGCGCAGTCGCGGCCGAAGGTGGTCGCCGTGAGCTGATAGTCCCCCGCGCCCGACGCTCGCGTCACGACCGCGTAGAGCGGCCCTGCCGGCGGAGCGGTGAGCTCGCACACCCCGAACTGGCCGGCGCCGTCGCGCCGGCAGTCGTACACGCTCGGCGGCTCGGGCGGGCTTTCGGAGCGCACGTAGAGGTCGAAGTCGGCCAGCCCGTCGTCGCGCGCGTTCAGCGCCACGCGTGCGATCGTGGTGCCGGGTGGAATCTCGAAGACGTGCACCGCGGCGGGGCTCGCCACCGAGAGCGTTCCGCCGACGAACGCCACCTGAGTGCCCGGCCGGCCGACCTGCGGGATCGTGCCGCAGCTCGTGCTCGCGAGGTCCGCGCCACCTTGCGCCTGGATGAAGTCGCGATAGGCGAAGACGCTCGCGTCGTAGCTCTGGTCGGTCGGCAGGCAGTCCTCGCTGCTGCCGCCCGAGGTGATGCCCGCGACCACCGGCCCCGCGCCGAGGTCGACCAGCAGCGGACCGCCCGAGTCGCCGTTGCAGGTGTTGGAGTCGCTGCCCGGTGGGCCGATCGGAGCGGCGTAGGTCCAGCACACCGAAGTCTCGTCCGAGCCGGGTGGCGGGATGTCGCTGCAGGCGCCCGTGACCACGTCGCCGGCGCGCTCCAGGCCGTAATCGGGGCTCGTCCCGCCGCTGCGCCCGTAGCCGACGATCGTGCCGGCCGAGCCGAAGGGCGGTGCGCCCGACGTGGCGATCGCGGCCGGGGAGATGCCCGCGACGGCGTCGGCCAGGTGGATCACGGCGACGTCGGCCGCGGGAAACTGGTAGCCCGGGTGGCGGGTGAACGCGCTCACCGCGAAGACCCCGGCGCTGGGCAGGTAGACCCAGAGCCCGCTCGGGCTCTTGCTCGAGACGCAGTGGCCCGCGGTGAGAAACGTCGCGCAGCCGATCAGCGTTCCCGAGCAGGCAAGCCGCGCCGAGCCGGGGTCGCCGCCGCTCAGCAGGGCGCCGACCGCCGGGAAGGCCGAGGTGGGAACGCCGTTCACGATCCGCGGGCGCAGCTCCGCGTGCGCGCTGCCCGCCAGGACAATCAGCGCCGCGCAGACCGGCAGGATGCGCTCGACACGGGCGAGATGCTCGACCACGGGGATCACGGGCTGCTCCTCGCGCTCAGCGCGGCCCGAAGCCGCCCCAGCTCTCGTAGGGTAGGTCGGCGAGATCCGAGCGGTGCATCTCGGCCGAGGCCCGACCGCGGCTGGTCAGCGCGAGCAGCACTCGCTCCCCCTCGAGCACGCGCACCAGGCAATCGCCGATCTGCGTGTTCCAGCAGCGCGACGCGGCGTAGCTCGGTGCGTGATAGGTGAACGGCAGGACCAGGTCGGGCGAGACGACGAAGTCGACCTCGACGCGCCGCGCCTCCTCGTGACCGACGAACCGCCACCAGCCCAGGCCCGCGCTCGAGCGGTTGTGGATCAGCTCGCCGGGCCGCTCGCAGAGGTAGACGTGATCGCGCGTGTGCAGGTGGACGAAGGTCGGCTTGACGCGCCCGCCGGCGAGCTGCGGCGAGAGCACCTCGACGATCGCGCTCGGGTCCTCGGCGAAGTGTGCGCAGTGCGCCCAGTCCCAGGCGGCGGCGCGCTCGCGGCCCCAGTGGTGCGCCTGGTGCCCCGGGGCACGCGCCAGGTCGACCACGCGCCCGTCGATCGTCAAGCGCCCATCGATCGCCGCGCACGGCCGCGGGATGGTCAGCGTGGCGCGGCGGTCGCTCAGGCGCCGCAGCGAGGGCGGCATGAGGAAGTGCGCCTCCGCGCCGCCCGGCGGATCCGTAAAGCACAGATCCCACGAGACCGAGCGGGCGGCGCCGTCGATCGCGCCGGAGAAGCGCACTCCGTCCCAGATGCACGGCGTCGCGCCAGCAGCAGCGCCCGCGGCCGATGCGTCGCCCATGCGCAGCGTCGTACCGCCCGGCTCGACGGCGAAGCTCCCCGCGGGGAAGTGGCGCGTGATCGCCAGCGATCGCGACGGGTCGCGGCGGCAGGTGTAGGCGAACCAGGCCGTGGCGCCGGCCTGCTCGGCGCGGTCGAGCGGGTCGAGCAGCGTGTAGCGCACCCAGAACCCGTCGCCCGAGGCGGGATCGACGCCGATCGCGTACCAGACCTCGTAGAACGGCTCGCCCGAGCCGTTCCAGCGAACCCGGTTGGCCTCCTCCGTCCGCACCCGCGCGCCCCCTCGCCTCGCCGGAGCCGCGCCGCGCTCAGAGCCGCTCGATGCGCCGCGAGCCCGCGGCGACGCGGAACCGCACCCGCTCCAGCGAGCCGTCCCACTCGGGCGTGCTCACGTCGGCGATCTGCAGGAACTCGACCTCGACCGCCCGGCTGGCCTGCACCTCGAGGATGGCGATGCCGTGCGAGAGGCTGCGCGAGTAGCGGTTGTGCGGGTTCGACTCCTGCAGCAGCTCGTCGAACCTCGGCACTAAGTCGCCCAGGCCCAGCGCCTTGAGCGTCGGGTTCGAGTCGACGGTCGCCTGCGCCTCCTCCTGCACCGGCGACGAGCTGATCCCGGCGACCACGAACTCGACGGCGACCGGCTCACCCGGCGCGTCGAAGTCCTCGTACAGCTCGCCGGCGTAGAATGCGTGGATGTCGCCCGCCAGGGTGACGACGCCGTCCACCGGCGCCAGCGCGCGCAGGATCTCGGCCCGCTCGCTGCGGTAGCCGTCCCACTGGTCGACGCTGAAGTAGAACTCGTCGCGGAACTGGTCGGGCAGCAGCTCGAAGCCGGAGAGGTCGAGCGCCATCTGCGCCATCTGCACGTCGCTGCCGACCACCTTCCACGAGGCGTCCGAGCCCGTGACGCCATCGATCAGCCAGGCCTTCTGCTCGGCGCCGAGCAGGGTGGGCCGAGCCTCGGCCTCGCGCGCATCGAAGCCGCTCTTGAGCACGAAGTTGCGCGAGCCGAGCGAGCTGTTCGGCGAGAACTTGCCCACCGTCAAGTCGATCGGCCCCTCGGGGATGACGTGGTCGGAGCGGTGGTAGCGCCCGTCGAGCAGCCAGAGCTCGAGGTGCTTGCCCCAGCGCAGGGAGCGGTGGATGCGGATGTCGTCGGGGTAGGCAGCGCCCTCGGAGTAGATCACGTCCGCCGGCTGGTACTCGAACCAGGCGCGATCGGCGGCCTCGCGGCGCTCGGGCGACTTCTCGTCGCCGCGGGCCTCGTCGAAGTCGGTGGCGTGGTCCTGCCAGGAGTCGTTGGCGAACTCGTGGTCGTCCCAGACGCAGACGAACGGGAAGAGCTGGTGCGCCCGCTGCAGGAAGGCGTCGGAGCGGTACTGCTTGTAGAGCGCGCGGTAGTCGGCGAGCGTCAGGGCGACGCGGCGTGCACCCGGCGAGTCGCCCAGCGCCAGGCCGTCGGGCAGCTCGATCGCGCGCTCCGGGTCCGGCGAGTCGGGCCCCGGCGAGCCGGCGGATTCGTAGACGTAGTCGCCGAGGTGCACGACGAAGTCGACCTCGTCGCTCTGCTCCACCAGCGCGCGCCACGAGTGGTAGTAGCGGCCGATGAAGTCCTGGCAGGAGGCGAAGGCAAACCGCACCGAGACGTCCTGGTCGGCCTCGGGCGCGGTGCGAGTGCGCCCGACGGGCGAGGCCACGCCCTGGGCGACGAAGCGGTAGTAGTAGCGGGTGAAGGCCGCGAGGCCGACGGGCTTGAGCTTGACGGTGAAGTCGCGCTCGGCGTCCGTCTCCACGCTCCCCGAGGCGACCACCTGGCGGAAGCCCTCGTCGAGCGCCACCTCGTACTCGACCCTCTCGGCGGCCGTGGCGTCGCCGATGCGCGTCCAGAGGATCACGCTCTCGGTGCTCGGATCGCCCGAGGCGATGCCCTGGGGGAACACCCGGGCCACGTCCTCGGGTCGCGTGCTCGCGCTGGCGCTCGAGTCGCCGCAGGAGGAGAGGCCGGGGGTGGCCGCGGCGGCCACGGTCACGGCCGCCAGGCGAAGGAAGTCACGACGTCGCATTCTCGGTGCCATTCCCCCTTCTCGCCGGTTCCAGCCCGCTCGGCAAGCCCAAATTGAAGCCTCGATCCGGGCCTCGCTCGGCGGCTCGATGAGCTCCGCGACGGGCGCCCCCCGCCGGCGGGCATGCCCTGGCGCCTGGGCGTCGTGCTCGCCCTGCCGCTCCGCCTGGCAGCCCTCCGCCGCGCGCGGGCCGAGCCGCCCGCGCCGCATCCCCGTCGAT
>CAZGUU010000173.1:0-11352 GCA_964529315.1 uncultured Enterobacteriaceae bacterium | reverse complement strand
AGCAGCTCGCCTCGGGGGCCGGCGCGTTCCGGGCGAGCGCGCCTTCGATCTCAGCCGTGCCCGCGCGCCGCGTCCGCCCGGGCGACGATCTTGCGCGCCCGGTTGATGTGCGGCGCGTCGACCATCGCCCCCTTGAAGACGAAGGCGGCCTGGCCGCGGGCGAACGCCTGCGCCGCCGCGATGAGCAGGGCGTTGGCCTCTTCGACCTCCTCGTCGCTCGGGATGAAGACCCGGTTGATGATCGGCACCTGGATGGGGTGGATCGCCGCCTTGCCGGTGAAGCCGATCTCGGCCGCCTCGTGCGCCTCGCGCTCGAGGCCGGCGTCGTCGTGGAAGTCGAAGTAGGGCATGTCGAGTGGGTCCATGCCGGCTGCGGCTGCGGCCAGCAGGCAGGCGGAGCGCGCGAAGGTGAAGACGTCGGGGATCGTGCCGTCGGCGTGGCGCGAGCGGCGCGCGCCGAGCGCGTTCGACAGGTCCTCGCTCGCCCACATCATCGCCACGGAGCGAAGGCTCGCCTGGGCGATGCGTCGGATGTTCAAGATCGCTTCAGGGGTCTCCGTGGCGAGCAGCACCAAGTGCACCGAGCCCGGCGGGCGGCCGGCCATCGCCTCCAGGGTGGAGAGCGCCCGGTCGATGAAGCGCACGTCGTCCTCGCTGCGCAGCTTGGGGACGACGTAGCCGTCGGGGTGGCCTGCCATGGTCACGGTCAGGTCGTCGAGGGCGAGGCCGGTTTCGAGCGGGTTGATCCGCACCAGGCGCTCGGCGCCGCGCGTGTCGAGCGCCTTCAAGCCGTCGCGCACCCGCTCGCGAGCGGCCGCCTTGTGCGCCGGGACCACGGCGTCCTCGAGGTCGAAGATCAGCGAATCGGCACCGACGCCGAGCGCCTTCTCCATCTTGTGCTGGTCGTCGCCCGGCACGAAGAGGAGCGAGCGGCGCAGGCGCGCGTTGGGGGATCTCTGGTCGCGCGAGCTCATGTCCGGCCTCCCTGGCCCTGCGCTATCGCGGTGCACCAGCCCGTGCAAGACGGCGATTCGAGAGACGGTGATTCGGTTGGTGTAACGATTCGGTTCGGCGCGGCGGATCACGGGCAGCCCGGGGCCGTCCGGGCTCCCTGCTCGCGATCCGAGGCGGCTCGAGGCGGCCGCGCGCTACGCGGCGCGCCCACGCAGGCCAGGAGGCGGCCAGCGAGCCGGCCGCCGGGGCGCACGGAGTGCCCCCTGCACGCAGTGCCCCCCTTGCAGAAGCTCACCGCCTACGCCAGGTTCGCGGACGGTGTCCCCCCGGCCGCGCAAGATCCTGTTCGTCGCCTCCGAGTGCCTGCCCTACGCCAAGGCGGGCGGACTCGCCGACGTGGTCGCGGCACTGCCCAAGGCGCTGGCCCGCGACGGGCACGACGTGCGGGTCCTGATGCCGCTCTACGCCTCGATCGACCGGACGCGCTTCGGCCTGGAGCGCTTCGCCTCGCTGTGCGTGCACATGGGCGGCGGCGAGGAGGCCTGGGCGAGCCTGTGGCGCGCGGTGGCGCCGGGCGAGGTGCCGGTCTACTTCGTCGAGTACCAGCGCTTCTTCGACAGGCCGGGCATCTACCACGACGGCCAGGAGTACGGCGACAACGCCTTCCGCTTCGCCCTGCTGTCGAAGGCGGCCCTGCAGCTCGCGGTCGATCTGGGCTTCGTTCCCGAGGTGATGCACCTGCACGACTGGCCGACGGCCCTGACTGCCGCCTACCTCGGGCACCTCGATCCGGCGCACGGGGCGCTCGCCGGGACCGCCAGCGTGCTCACCGTGCACAACGTCGAGTACCAGGGGAAGTTCCCCGCCGATGCGCTGGGCTACATCGGGCTGGGCGAGGAGGTCTTCGAGCCCGACCGCCTCGAGGACAACGGCGGGCTGAACCTGCTCAAGTGCGGCGTCGCCTGCGCCGACGCGCTGACCACCGTCTCGCCGACCCACGCCCGCGAGATGCTCGACCCGGTCGGCGGCCACGGGCTCAGCCCCTTCCTCGAGCGGCGCGCCGGTGTGACCACCGGTATCCTGAACGGGGTCGACGACGAGGTGTGGAACCCCGAGGCCGACCCGCTGATCCCGGCGCGCTTCGGCCTCGACCGGATGCGCGGCAAGCTCGAGTGCAAGCAGGCGCTGCAGCGCCGCTTGGGCCTCGAGCCGCGGGCCGACGCACCGCTCTTCGGCATCGTCTCGCGCTTCGCGCCGCAGAAGGGCCTGGGCTTGTTGCGCGACGCCCTGCCGCGCGTCCTGGCGCGCACGCCGGCGCAGCTCGCCGTCCTGGGCTCCGGGGACGCCGCGCTCGAGGCCTTCTTCTGTGGGCTCGCCGCGAGCCATCCGGGGCGAGCCGCGGCGAGCGTGGGCTACTCCGAGGAGCTGGCCCACCTGATCGAGGCGGGTGCCGACTTCTTCCTCATGCCCTCGCTCTACGAGCCGTGCGGCCTGAATCAGATGTACTCGCTGCGCTACGGAACGCTGCCCGTGGTGCGGGCCACGGGCGGGCTCGCCGACACGGTGGTCGACTACGACCCCGAGGCCGGCTCGGGCACCGGCTTCGTCTTCCGCGAGCCCGTGCCCGGGGCGGCGGGTGCGGCGATCGATCGGGCCTTGCAGGCCTGGTACCGCCGCCCCTCGCATGTGGCGCGCATGCGTCGCGCGGGCATGGCGCTGCGATTTCCCTGGAGCGATGCCGCGCGGTGCTACGCCGCGGTCTACGAGGCGGCGATCGAGGCGCACCGTGGACCCGCATCGCAGGCGGCCAGCCGCGCGCCGGCGGCGCGCCGCACCAGTCACGCGATGCGCGGCCGCTCGCCGGGACTGCGCAGCGACCTGCTGCGCAGGCATTGAGCGTGTCGCCGTGATCGGGAGGGAGCCAGCCGCGCTTCGGCCGGACGCAGGTCGCGCGCCGCTTTCGCGTACCGGGGAGGAGGCAAGATGATTCGCGCCACGCTCTCGCTGCTCGGTCCGCCGACCCTGGTGATCGCGCTCGCCGCGCTGCTGCGCTGGGCGGCCGGCGGTGCCTCCCTGCTCGCCGCGGTCGGCGCCGCCGACGCCGGCAGCGCGCCGGCGGGCGAGGCCCTGCTGCGCGCGCTGCGCGAGGGTAAGGTCGTCGACCTGACCCATACCTTCGATGCGCAGACCGTCTACTGGCCGACGGAGGAGGGCTTCCGCCTGGAGCGAGAGCACGCCGGCACGACCCCCGCGGGCTACTTCTACGCGGCCAACCGCTTCCACACCGCGGAGCACGGCGGCACGCACGTCGATGCGCCGCTGCACTTCGCCGAGGGCGGGGCGCCGGTGGATCGCCTGCCGCTGGCCGCGCTGATCGGGCCGGCGGTGGTCGTCGACGTGAGCCGCGCGGCGGCGGCCGACCCGGACTATCGCTCGACGGTCGCCGATCTCGAGGCGTGGGAGGCGCGGCACGGCCGCATCCCCGCCGGCGCGGTCGTCCTGCTGCGCAGCGGCTGGGGAGCGCGCTGGCCCGACCGGGGGCGCTACCTGGGCACGGCGACGCCCGGCGACACGGCGAACCTGCACTTCCCCGGCTTCTCCACGCAGGCGGCCGAGTGGCTGGTGGGCAGCCGCGACGTGGCCGCGATCGGCGTCGACACGGCGAGCATCGACCACGGCCCCTCGTCCGACTTCCCCGTGCACCGCGTGGTGAACGGCGCGGGCAAGCCGGCGCTGGAGAACGTCGCCCACCTGGATCGCCTGCCCGAGGCCGGTGCCACTCTCGTAGCCCTGCCGATGAAGATCGGCGGCGGCTCGGGCGCTCCCACCCGGATCGTGGCGATCCTCCCCTGACACGGGCGAGCCCCGACACCAGCGAACGAAGACGAACGAAGAGAAGGAGATCGAAGTGAAGACGATGCGCATCGGCCTGGGGATCGGAGAAATCGCGGGGGGCTCGCCGGCGCTCGACGAGCTGGTCGAGGAGGTGCAAGCGGCCGAGCGCGACGGCTTCGCCTCCGCCTGGCTGGCGAACATCTTCGGCATGGACGCGATGACCGCGTGCGCATTCGCCGGCCACGCCACGCAGCGCATCGAGGTGGGTACGGCGGTCGTGCCGACCTTCCTGCGCCACCCGGTGGGCATGGCGCAGCAGGCGCTCTCGACCAACGCCGCCTGTCGCGGGCGCTTCGCGCTGGGCATCGGGCTCTCGCACCAGATCGTGATCGAGAGCATGCTCGGCCTCTCGTTCGCCAAGCCGTTCACCCACATCCGCGAGTACCTGGCGGTGCTCGGCCCGCTGATGCGCGACGGCCGGGTGAGCCACCAGGGCAGCGAGTACCGGGTCGCGGCGCAGATGTCGGTGCCCGGTGCGACGCCGCCGCCGATCCTGATCGCTGCGCTAGCACCGCGCATGCTCGGCCTGGCGGGAGCGGAAGCTGCGGGCACGATCACCTGGATGACCGGCCCCAAGACGCTGCGCGAGCACACCATCCCGCGCATCTCCGAGGCGGCCGCCAAGGCGGGCCGGCCGGCGCCGCGCATCGTCTGCGGCCTGCCGATCGCCGTGTGCGACGACCCCGCCGCGGGCCGGGCTCGCGCCGGACGCGCCTTCCAGGTCTACGGCGGCCTGCCGTCGTACCGCTCGATGATGGACCGCGAGGGTGTCGAGGGCCCGGCCGACCTGGCGATCGTCGGCGACGAGTCGGCGGTGGGCGAGCAGCTCGAGCGGCTGGAAGGGCTCGGCGTGACCGACTTCCTGGCGACGATCTTCCCGGCCACCAAGGAGGGCGCCGCCGAGTCGGTGGCCCGCACCCGCGCCCTGCTGATGCGCCTTTCGCGCTGAGACGGCCCGGTGCGCGCGCTGCCGTATCCCGTTTTCTGCACGCTGCTCGGCATCGCGCTGGGCTGGCTGCCCCGCCTGGTGCACGGGCCGATCCCGCAGAAGTTCGACGTGCTCTACATCAACGGCTCGCTCGCCGTGTGGGGCTGGTACGTGGCGCGCCTGTCGATCGGCTTCTGGGTGGGCATTGCGTGCTGGCCCGAGCGCTGGTGGCTGCGCGGCCCGATGTGCGGCCTGCTGGTGATGTTTCCCTTGACGCTGGTCTCGCTGGCCACGCCGGGCTGCGGCTGGCCGTGTCTGATCGCCAACCTGGCCTCGGGGGCGGTGATCGGCGCGGCCGTGGCGGGGATCGCGGCGGCGCTCCAGGGCGGCCGGGCGGCGGCGCGCCGCCCGTAGCCCGGCCGTCGAGCGTCTTCCACCACCAGGTCGAAGGCGCCGTCGCCTCGGCTCGTGGCGCTCCCTGAAGATCAGCCAGGCTCGGATCGACGCGGCTTTCACGCAAGAGGTCGACGAAGAGGTCGCATGCGCGCTCCACGGCAAACCGTGAGACTGCTCCTCGACACACAGGTCGCGCTCTGGTGGCTGGTTGGTCCCTCCGGCCATCGCCGCCTCCTCGCGCTTGCGCGCCAGAGTGGCGACGGCCGCGGCCCGCGATCATGCACGCTCACCGAAAGGACACGTTGGGGCGCCCGGCAGCTCCGGCGCTGGGGGCGGGGATTCGCCGACGCGTGGCGTGCTTCGCCAATGGATTGAGGCCTGCCGGCGTCACCTCGGCGACGATCGACGCAGTGGGTCTCGGCCGGGTTGTGTGGCGATAAATGCCCAGATAGGAGATTCATATGGGCATTTCAGTGACGCAGTTCCGGGCGCGCTGTCTCGACCTGATCCGGCGGGTGGAGCGCGGCGGCGCGCCCATCGACATCAAGCGGCGCGGCAAGGTGGTGGCGCGGCTCGCGCCGCCCCCGGCGGCAGGGGCAGCACCGCGCAAGCCATGGGAAGTCCTGCGCGGGTCGGGCGTGCTACTGGCCGAGCCTGAGGAGTCCGTACTCGACGCGCGGGCGTTCGAGGCCTCCCGGTGAAGGTTCTGCTCGACACGCACGTGTGGCTCTGGTGGATCCTCGGATCCGATCGGCTTCCGCTGAAAGAGCGCGTGGCCCTGGACCGCCTGGCGTCGCACGCCGCGCTGCGTCTGGCGGCGGTCAGCCTCTGGGAAGCGCAGATGCTGCACGCCAAGCGCCGGCTGACCCTGGACCGGCCATTCGAAGTCTGGCTTCGCGATGCGGCGGGGGCAGCCGTCGTCGAGATTGTTCCGCTCGATGTCGACGTCGTGATTGCGCTCGACGGGCTTCCCGGCGCATTCCACGGCGATCCGGCGGATCGGCTCATCGTGGCGACGGCGCGAGGGTACGACCTTCCACTGGCCACCCACGATCGCGCCATCCGGAGGAGCCGTGCGGTCAAGCTCTGGAGAGCGGCGCTGCGCGGGTGAGTGCGGGCGCCCGCCCTTTTTCTCCCGAGCGGACTTTTCCTACCCCTGGAGCGCGACGACGGCGCTCCTCGCACGCCCTCCCGGCACGGGGGGTGTAGCTACCACAGTGCGCCCAGGCACGGCTGGTCGGAAAGGAGTCGAGGATGCGACCGCCGGATCACGCCCGGGTCGCGAGCGCATGCGGCGACCCGACGATGCGTATACGGCGGGCCGTGCCTGCGATCGCCGCACCTGGACAGCCACCCACGCGGTCAGCCCGGCCTGCTCAGAATTCAGCGGGCTTCGGTGGCCGCGGCCAGTCAGCCGCGGCGGCGCGGCTGAAGGCGCCCCCTAGCCTCGGGCCCACGCATGCCTGCGCACGAACCCGAGTCGCTCCATCCGTGCGAAGTCGCCGTCGAGCGACCAGAGTTCCGCCCGCTGCTCGGCGGCGAGCGCGGCGATCAGGAGATCAGCTGAACCAAACCGCTGCCCGGCCGCTACCGCCCGGTCGATCCATCCGTCCACGAGCTGCCACGTCTGCGCCCCTGGTTCGAGGGTGGCGAAGGCCGAGAGGAGCCGGCGGAGCTTCGAGAGCTCGGAGCGCCGAGCGCCCGAGAGCAGCTCGACGCGCACGGGCGCAGCGACGAGCACCTCGCACTCGTCCATCACCCGTCCCAGCTCCGCCACGAGGCGCTGATCTCTACCGCGGAAGAAGTCGACCCACACGGAGGTGTCGACGCAGATCACTCGCGCGGCCTCCTGCCGCGAGCCGGGGGCCGCCGCCTGGAACGCGGCACGTCGATCTCGATGTGGACCTTGCCGGCCAATGCCTTGAGCTCCTCGATGCGCTTGCGCCGCACGAGCTCGCGCAGGGAGAAGACGACCGTATCCGTCTTCGACTTGAAGGCGAGCAGGCGGCGGGCTTCCTCCAAGAGCTCCTCCGGCAGATCCAGGGTGGTGCGCATACGATCGACATTGAATCATATGCGCCACGACGTCAAGCGAGGGTCAGATCATCTGCGCGTCCGCGCCCGCGCTACGCACCGCCGTGCGAGAGTGACTCGACGACACGGGGGCAGCCGTGCAGGGGTCATGTATCGAGTTCGGCCGCCGAGTCCGAGGCCGGATGCCCGCGAGGTGCTGACGTGGCCGGGCCGGTACCAGGAGGTGGCACCGCAACCTTGCGGGTGAAGGACGTCGTGGCGGGCGACGGCGAGCGCACCGTAGCCGTGCAGGCGGAAGGTCGGGTTCGACCCGCACTTCGAGCGGAAGGTGCGCTCGACCGGGGCAGGCGAGCGGTAGCTGCGGATCCGGTCCGCGCCGGCGACGATGCGGAGTCCCGTCGCCGGCGCGTCGGCGACGGTGGAGAAGGCCGCGCCGCGCACCTTCCGGCAGAGCGAGAAGTGGCAGTGGTGCATGGGGCCGAGCGCGCCGTGTGGGCCGAGGTCGACATCATTGTCACCGGCGACAGGGCGCACCTCCTGCCGCGCAAGCACTTCCGCGGCATCCCGATCGTCACCCCGCGCGAGTTCGTCGAGCGCTCTTCGTAGCGGCTTTCCGGGGTGGTCGAAGAGCTGCTCGGTGAATGCGCTCGCACCCGATGCGTAGCCGCTGACCGGGCTGGCTGCGCGCTTCGCGGCCGAGCACTCCCGTCGCGTCAGTGAAGAACGCGGCCGAGCTGCTCCGCCTTGTCCTGGAAGATCTTGGTGAGAAGGACGCCCCGGTCCTGCACGTCGTGGATGGTGCAGGCCTCCTTGAGCTGGCCGAAGCAGAAGTGCGCGACGTCGATGCCGAGCGACCGAACGCAGTTCGTGAACCGGGGTCGGCTCTGCCCCGACTTTGACGCGCTGATCCCGCCCTAAGGCACACGTTTCCCAGAACGTGCGCCACGAACGGTTCGGGAGCAGAGGGCACTGAAGTCATACATGATAGGCGAACGAAGCACTGCTGATCCAACCCGCGCATCGGTGAGTAGCGCAGCGCAACGCGGAAGTCCGCGACGCTCACGCCGGCCAAACGGATCAGCTTGCGAAGCGTGCCGGGAGCCAGCTCGCGGTGATCCGGGATCGACAACGACGCTATGCTGCCGGGCTTGGTCAGGATCATGTGGCTGCCGGCCTGGCGGCGGAAGGTCCATCCTAGGCGCTCGAAAGCGCGGCGCGCCTCCTGGCCGGAGGCGACCGGCAGCTCAGGCAACGGCTACGTCCACCTCGACCGTGCGTACCGTGAGCGGCATCCCCTCCTCGGCCCGCACTTCGAGGCACCCCGCGATGGCCTCCCGAATGTTGGCGATCGCCTCATCCTCGGTTCGCCCTTGACTGACGCAGCCGGGGATTGCGGGGCACTCGGCGACTATCATGCCGGTCTCGTCACGTTCGAGAATCACGGGGAGCTTCATCGCGCGTCCGCTTTCTCGCCGGCCTCCGGGTGAACCGTCGTACATGCCGGCAGCCCGAGACGTAGCACACACCCGCCCCTTTCCGAACCCGTCCGAAAGTCCTGGACTCTGGCCGAGGCGTCGGAGGATCTGGCCAAGGTGGCGCCTTCCATTGCTCGATCCCCTGATTGCACGCACTTGCCGCCGATGGTGGCGCTGCTCTCACCTGGCATGATCGCGTAGAGCAGACCCGTGTCCTCGGCGGCGGCGTACGGCTCGGACAAGCGAACGAACGGCTCGCACACGGCGACTTGGTTGGCCTCGTCGATCTCGAGGATGCGATTCATCCGCTCCAGCGACAGCACGATGCCTCCCTGCACGGGCGTCGCACCGCCGGACAGACCCGAGCCGGCGCCGCCAGCCACGATCGGGATGCGTCGCTCGTTGGCGAAGGCGAGGACCTTGGCAACCTCGTCGGCATTCGCGGGGCGCACCACCGCGAGCGGCGAAACAGCGGCGACCGTGAGCGACTCGTCGTGCGTGGATTCGGGCGTGATGGCGTCACCGACCAGCACGTGTTTGTCAGCGACCAGGCGGGCCAGCAGAGTCGCGATACTGTCCATCGAGGGGCCTCCGAGCGCGGTACGAGCGATCTATGAAACATCCGGGCGCGGGCCCGCCCGGGTCGGTGGATGATGTGGTGCAAGACGGGCAGCGTGCGCCTGAGACGGGCCATTGCGGCCGTCGCCCAATGGTGCCGACGCCATCGGCACCTGCCGGTCAAGGTGCAGCATGCCGCGCTCGCGAGGCGGATCCGCGGACACTTCGACGACTTCGGCGTGAGCGGCAACTTCCGCAGCCTGCTGCTGTTCGTGCACGCAGACGAGGTCAAGCATTATTGGTTGAAGTGGCTTCGCCGTGGGAGCAACCGCACCCGCCTCAGCTCGGAGAGGCTCGCGGTGCTGCTCCAGCGCGTTCCTCTCCCACGGCCCCGGATCACGGTCCGGATCCGGGGCTCGTAACCGCAAGCCGCGCCAGCGGAGGAGCCGGATGGTGGAAATCTCCTAGTCCGGATCTGGCGAGGGCCTCGGGGGAGCGATCCCCCGGGGCGACTCGACAACGGCCCGGCCGCGGCGGCGGCGAGCGGGCTCAGTGGGCGGAGACCGTCGTCTCGCAGCCGCTCGCGTCGTCGTCGTCGGCGCCACCGTCGCAGACGTCGGTGCCGGTGCCGCCGATCAGGAAGTCGTGCCCGGTCCGGCCCTTCAGGCCGTCGTCGCCAGGGCCGCCGTTGATCTCGTCGTCGCCCTCGCCGCCGATCAGGCTGTCCTGGCCGCCGCCGCCGAAGATCGTGTCGCTGCCCTTGCCGCCCTCGACGTAATCGGCACCCTTGCCGGCGCAGATCACGTCGTCGCCGCCCCCCGCCACGATCGCGTCGTTTCCGCGGAAGCCGACGATCACGTCGGGACCCGCCGTGCCGGCGATGTGGTCGTCGCCGTCGGTGCCACCGATGGTCGGAACGTGCCCATTGCACAGCGGCTCGCCGACCGGCGCGAGGAAGACGTCGTCCAGGTCGATCGACAGGGCTCCGCCGACCGTCCCCTTGTAGACTCGGACCTTGACGAGCGCGGCGGTGGCATTGGCGGAGGCCGGGAACTTCGGCGCCGCGATGCTCCCCATGTCGAGCCGGCGCCAGATGCCGCGGCCGTCGCCGGTCGACATCGTATCGCCATTCCAGCTCCCCGACGGCGATCCGCTGCAGTTGGAGCTCTGGTACGGGGTCACCCACAGGGCGGCGATGCCGATCGTCTGCTCTCCGGCTACGAAGCGCGCTCGCACGGAGGCGTAGTACGCCTTGCCCGGCACGATCGGCACGCAGCGCCAGACTTCGGAAATGATTCCGTCGCTGGCGTGGTGATTCGACACCCGAGCCGAGCCGCTACCCGGCTGAAGGCCGGCATCCGTGCCCGCCTGGTAGAGCATGTCGGTGTAGCCCCCCCCCGACTTGCCCCACCCGTTCAAGTCGGTCGAGGCGTCGAAGCGCCCCCCGGGAACGACATTCTGGGCGCTCGCAGGCGCCGCCGCGACAGCCGAGGCGAGCAGGAGCGCGACGGCTCCTGCCATCGGCCGCCAGGCTGGCCGGCCGGCAGTCAGAGGGCTGGCCGCCGTCCGACATGGCGTCTGCGTGGTTTCGAGGCTCATCTTCGACTCCTTGCTCCTCCACCGCCGTGGAGGCTGCGTTCACGATCTGCACGAGGGGCGTTCGATCGGGCTGAACACCGTTCACCCAAGGTCGCCAGGGGGCACCGATCGCCCCGAGTGCGGCTAGCTATCCACTGCACCGGGAGTGGGCAAGTCATCAAACTAATGCGCGGAGATCGTCGTCTCGCAGCCGCTCGCGTCGTCGCTCGCGCTCTCGGCGTCGCTGGCTGCACCGCCCTCCTGCACCCCTGCGCCGATCAACTCCCGGGTCTTCTCCGAGCTCGTGCCGCACCTGGCCCCGTCCGTCCGGCCAGTAGCCGAGCCTTCCTCTCGAGAGCCGCTTCTGCGCCAGCCAAGAGCCCTGGCCATCGTAGACGGGCCCACGGCGACGAGATGCGCAGCCTACGCCAAATGCGCCAGATCGAGGCGCGCGCCCGCCGCCACGGCGTCGCGATCTACAACCTCGACGCCGAGCCCGACGCCGGCTTCTGACCAACGTGGCCGCTCACGCCA
>CAZGUU010000172.1:0-11413 GCA_964529315.1 uncultured Enterobacteriaceae bacterium | reverse complement strand
CAGCGAGTTCGTCTACACTCGGCCGATGGTCGGCCTGCCGCAGGGCGATTCGCCGTCCTTGCTCAACGCATCCTACGCCGTCACGGCGGAGATCGAGGTGCCACAGGGCGGCGCCGAGGGCATGCTGCTGACCTCGGGGGGGCGGTTTGCCGGCTACGGCTTCTACCTGCTCCGGGGCAAGCCGGTGTGGCTCTGGAACCTCGTCGACTTGGAGCGGATCAAGTGGGAGGGCCCCGACGCTCTCGCACCCGGCAAGCACACCGTGAAGTTCGAGTTCGAGTACGACGGCCTGGGCGCCGGTACGTTGGCCTTCAACGACTTCTCCGGCCTGGGCCGCCCCGGCACGGGTACGCTCGAGGTGGACGGGCGCATCGTCGCCACCAAGGAGATGCCCAAGACCCTGCCCATGATCCTGCAATGGGACGAGAGCTTCGACATCGGATCCGACACATTGACCGGCGTCAACGACGCCGACTACGAGCCGCCCTTCCCGTTCACGGGAAAGCTCGAGAAGCTCACCGTGAAGGTCGACCGGCCGCGGCTGTCGCCCGAGGACATCGAGAAGCTCGAGGCCGCGATGCGAGGCAACAAGGCGAGCGAGTAGGCCGGGAGCGGCAGCGAAGCGTGCTGCGACCGATCGTCGCAGCCGAGGAGGGGCTCATCATCGCGAGGACCGGACATCGGGCGGTGCGCCGATGACGGGCGGCGGTCTCGTGCGGCTGCGCCAGGTCGTCCTGGCGGCCGACGACCTCGACCGCGCGGTCGATGAGCTGTGCGCCGTGCTCGGCATCGAGGTGTCGTACCGCGATCCCGGCGTGGAAATCTTCGGGCTGCGCAACGCCGTCATGCCGGTCGGCGACACCTTCCTCGAGGTCGTCTCTCCGATCGCCGGTGACGCCCCGGCGCGCCGCTATCTCGAGCGGCGCGGAGCCGGCGGATACATGCTCATGGTGCAGACCGGCGACTTCGACGGCGACCGAGCCCGTCTCGACGGGCTCGGCGTGCGCGTCGTCTGGGAGATCGCGCTCGACGACATCCGTGGCATGCACCTCCATCCCCGCGACACCGGCGGCGCGCTGCTCTCCATCGATCAGCCGGCCGACCCCGCGGCGTGGCGCTGGGCGGGCCCGGACTGGCCGAGCCGGGCTCGCACCCGCGCG
Organism: uncultured Enterobacteriaceae bacterium; assembly: GCA_964529315.1. Classification (GTDB taxonomy): domain Bacteria; phylum Desulfobacterota; class Binatia; order UBA12015; family UBA12015; genus CAZGUU01. Next base: position 10,253 of record CAZGUU010000172.1, on the reverse strand, counting down.
GTGACCGAGATCGTCGCGGCGGAGCTGCAGTCGGACGATGCCGAGGAGCTCGCGGAGCGCTGGGCGCGGGTCCTCGGGCGCACCGCGCAGCGCGGCTTCGGCGCGGCCATGCGCATCCCCCTCGACCGAGGCGAGCTCCGCTACGTAGTGGCCGGCGACGGCCGCGGCGAGGGGCTCGGCGGCTTCGCGGTGCGCTGCGCGGATCGCGCCGCGGTGGTCGCGGCCGCGCGGCAGCGCGGGCTCGAGCCCGCGCGCGACGACGGCAGCCTGCTGCTCGCGGGAGCCCGCGTCACCTTGCTCTGAAGCCCGAGCGACGCGTGTCAGTCCGCGGTGACCGCGCCGTGATCTGGGCCGGGCGGGGTGCGGCCGTGCACCCCGCCCGGGGATCTTCATGAGCGCGGCGGGCCGCTCGGCACGTCGCGAAACGCGATGGCCTTGTCGCGCCGCTCCTCGGCGGGGAGCTGTAGAATTCGCTGCGCGATCACGTTGCGCAGGATCTCGTCGGTGCCGCCGGCGATGCGCATTCCGGGGATGCCGAGGTAGCGCTGCGGCCAGCGGCCGGCGTCGAGGGCCCGAGCGCCGTCGACGATCGCGCCGGCCAGACCCTGCAGATCCATGGCGTACGACGACACCTCCTGCGCCAGCCGGACGCCGACGAGCTTCATCAGGCTCGCCTCGGGCCCGGGCATGCGCCCCTGCGAGAGAGCGCTCAGGATGCGGCAGCCGGTAAGCTCGATGCCTCGGGCCCGCACGTAGAGCTCGGCGACCCTCTCGCGCACCGCCCGATCCTCGAGGGCCGGGCTGCCTTCGATTTCGATCCGCAGGGCGAGCTCGAGCAGGTCCTCGGCGCCGCGACCGATCCCACGCCCCGCAGAGACGCGCTCGTTCATCAGCGTCGTGATCGCGACCCGCCAGCCCGCGCCGACCTCGTCGATCCGGTTCGCGTCGGGTATGCGCACGCCGCTGAAGAAGACCTCGTTGAAGCCCTGGCCGCCGTTCATCTGCTCGATCGGGCGCACCTCGATGCCCGGTGCGTGCATGTCGACCGCGAAGAAGGTGAGGCCCTGGTGCTTGGGCAGGCTCGGGTCGTGCCGGGCGAGCAGGATGCCCCAGTCGCAGTGCTGCGCACCGGTCGTCCAGATCTTCTGGCCGTCGACGATCCAGCCGTCGCCGTCGCGCACCGCGCTGGTGCGCAGGCCCGCGAGATCCGAGCCGGCGCCCGGCTCGCTGAACAGCTGGCACCAGAGCTCCTCGCCGGTGATCAGCTTGGGCAGCCACCGGGCGCGCTGCTCGGGTGTTCCGTGCGCCAGGATCGTCGGGCCGCACATGCCGTGGCCGACGATGAAGACGTCGGGCGGCGTGCGAAAGCGCGCTTCCTCCTGGGCCCAGACGACCTGCTCGATTGCCGAGGCACCCCGCCCGCCGTACTCGGGGGGCCAGCCCAGGCAGGCCCAGCCCGCCTCGGCCTTCTTGCGCTGCCAGGCCTTCGCCGCCCGCACCGCCGCCTCGTCGATTCGCTCGGCGAACGGGTCGGGATCCCCGTCCTCGAGCCGTCGCGGCTCGGCGTTCGCCTCCAGCCAGGCGCGCACGCGGGCGCGAAAGGCGGCCTCCTCGGGGGTGTCGTCGAAGTCCACGGTGATGCTCCTCTCGCTCGGCGGGACTCGCCTCAGCCGCGGCGCGCGCGCAGCCGATCGATCAGCTCGTGCTTCCAGCGCGACGTCGTGCCCAGGGCGGTCGAGAGCAGCTTGGCGCGGCGGTAGAAGAGGTGGCAGTCGCTCGCCCAGGTGTAGCCGATGCCGCCGTGCATCTGCAGCATCTCCTCGGCCATGCGAGAGAAGGCGTCGCTGGCGGCGATCCGCGCCGCGGCCGCGGCCACGCCCAGCTCGGGAGCGTCGTTGGCCAGGGCCCACGCGCCGAAGTAGCAGCTCGACCGCGCCAGCTCGATCTCGCACCAGGCATCCGTCAGGCGGTGCTGGATCGCCTGGAAGGAGGCGACCGGCCGGCCGAAGGCGTAGCGGCCGAGCGTGAACTCGCGCGTCGTCTCCAGCGCCCGCGATGCGCCGCCCAGCTGCTCGAAGGCCATGAGCACGGCGGCGCGGTCGAGCAGCCGTGCGAGCAGGGCTGCTCCCTGGCCCGATGCGCCGAGCGGCTCGCCGGGAGCTGCAGAGAAGCGCAGCGCAGCCAGCGGGCGGCTCGGGTCGAGGGAGGGCAGGGGCTCGACCGCGACCCCCGGGGCGTGCAGGTCGACGATCGCCAGGGAGAGGCCCGCGTCGTGCTGCGCCGACACCACGGCGAAGTCGGCCGCCGCTCCGTCCAGGACGGGGAGCTTGACGCCCTCGAGGCTGCCGCCGACCCAGCGCGTTGCGGCCCGGGTCGAGCCGCTGCGACCGACTCCCTCGGCCAGCGCCAGCGTGCCGACGATCTCGCCCGAGGCGAGCCGCGGCAGGTAGCTGCGCTGCTGCGCCGGCGTTCCCGCCAGGAGCAGCGCCTCGGTGGCCAGGCCGACGCTCGAGGAGAAGGGGATCGGTGCCAGCGCGCGGCCGAGCTCCTCGGCCAGGACGACCAGCTCCAGCGCGTCCATCCCGGCTCCACCGAGCTCCTCGGGGATCGAGGCGCCGAGCCAGCCGAGCTTCGCCATCGCCTGCCAGAGGCCTCGCGAGTGGCTCTCGCCCGAGTCGAGCACCGCGCGGCAGAGCCCGAGCGGCGCGTGCTCGGTCAAGAAGTCGCGGGCGGTGCTCCGCAGGCGCTCCTGGTCGGCGGAGAAGTCGAAGTTCACCGGGATGCTCTCCTCGGCTCGGCGGGCGCTGCCCCTGGCGTCCGGGCCGGTGAGCGCCGCGTGGCCGCCTCCGTCTCCCTGGCGATCGGCATGGTCGCCTCGGCGATTCCGATTGCGCCGCAGCGCAGCTCGCCCTCGGCCATCGCTACTCGGGGAGGCCGAGGATGGTCAGGGCACAGACCGAGCCCGGGCCGCCCAGGTTGTGCGCCAGGCCCAAGCGCGCGTTGGCGACCTGGGCGCCCTCGGCACGGCCCTGGATCTGGCGCGTGACCTCGCAGAGCATGCGGCAGCCCGTGGCGCCGATCGGATGGCCGAAGCACTTCAGGCCGCCACTCGGGTTGACCGCCACCTTGCCGCCGACCTCGGCGTGGCCTTCGCGCACGAACCGCGCGGCCTCACCCGGCCCGCACAGGCCCAGATCCTGGATGTTGAGCAGCTCGGTGATGGTGAAGCAGTCGTGCACCTCGGCCAGGTCGATCTCGTCGGCGGGGCGGCGAATCCCCGCCTCCTCGTAGGCCCGCCGGGCCGCGGCCTGTGTGGCGGGAAAGCCCAGGAAATCGAACGAGGCGCGGTACATCGGCAGAAACGCGTGCATGGCGAGCTGGTTGGCTTTGGTGAGCGCGAAGTCGTGCTTGTGCTTGCTGCGCCGGGCGATCTCGGGCCGGGTCACCACCAGCGCGGCCGCGCCGTCGGACATGCCGCAGCTGTCCAGGCGCCCCAGGGGCCAGGCGATCATCGGTGCGTTCATCACCGCGTCGAGGGTGACCGGGCGGCGAAAGTGCGCCTTGGGGTGGAGGGCGCCGTTTGCGTGGTTCTTCACCGCGACGCGCGCCAGATCCTCCCGCGTCCAGCCGTACTCGTGGAAGCAGCGCGTGGCCGCGAGCGCGAACATCGAGGGTGCGCTCGCGCCGCGCATCACCGGGTGTCCCATGTCCACCGGCAAGCCGGAGCCGCCCACGTCCATCAGCTTCTCGACCCCGCAGGCGAGCACCACGTCGTAGACCCCGGAGGCGACCGCGAGGCAGGCATTGCGGAACGCATCCATGCCCGAGGCGCAGAAGTTCTCGACGCGGGTGGTCGGCCGGCCGAAGAGCTTGAGCGGCTCGGCGGCCACGCTGCCGCTCAGGCCGGTGAAGTCGTAGAGGTTGCCCACCCAGGTGGCCTCGATGTCGTCCGGTCCGACCCCGGCGTCGTCCATCGCCGCGTGGGCGGCCTCGACGATCAGGTCCTCGGCGTCCTTCTTCCACAGCTCGCCGAACTCGGTGCAGCCCACACCGATGATGGCCGCCTTGTCCTTGATGCTTCCCATGGCGTTCCCTCTCGTCGTCCCTCGGACGGGCGCGGCTCGATGCCCTCTCGGAGCTAGGAGGCCGCCCCGGTGCAGGGCCGGCACTTCCAGTAATAGTTGTGGAAGCTCGATCCCTCGTGCAGGCGGCGCAGGACGACCTCCGTGGACATGCCGATTCGTACCTCCTCGGGGTCGCCGTCGGTCATCGAGAGGAAGACGCGGCCTCCGCCCTCGAGGTCCAGCACCAGCCGGGGCACGGGCACGTTCACGTACTGGCCGCCGTCCAGGTGGTCGAGGGCGTAGGTGTAGACGCGTCCGGTCTTGGCCAGCTCGACCTCCTCGATCTGGTCCTTGGCCGCGCACTCGCCGCACACCCGAGGGATCGGGTACTGCACGGCGCCGCAGGCGCGACAGCGGCCGCCGTGGAAGCCGAGCACGATGTTCGTGTCGCGCCAGTAGGTGACGGCCGAGCCGCGCGGGTCGACCTCGTTGCGCTTGACGAGCTTTCGGAAGCGGGCGTAGGCCGTGTAGGTGGGCAGGCTGCGCTTGCTCGCGAGGTGCCCGGAGAGCCCCTTGCGGCCCTCTGCCGCGGCGAAGGGCTCCTCGACCTCCACGAGCAGGGCATCCGCGCCGTCGCCGTGGTTGATCACCAGCACGCGCTCGCCCGCACCGGCTCGCTCGAGCGCGCCTGCCAGCATCATCAGGACGAGCGGCGTTCCCGGGTAGCCCACCGAGAAGAACAGAATGTCCTCGAGCCGCTCGGCCTCGATCCCGAGGCTCGTGGCGACGCTGGAGAGGCTGCGCGGGTCGCCCGCCGTGACGATCGCTCTGGCCAGATCGCCCGGTGCCATTCCCTCGCGCTCGAGAACGGCCTTGCCGGCTCGCACCGCGCTCTGCACGTACCCGTAGAGCAGGTCGACCTTGGGCTCGAAGGTGCGCACGTAGTCGTCCTGGCTGCGCCGCCAGGCGCCCACCTGCTCGCCAGCGACCGCGTGGAAGCCGCGTAGGGTCGCCGGGCCCCGCCTGGCGACCAGCACAGCACCGGCGCCGTCGCCCAGCAGCTGCTCCCACATCGACTCCGGCTCGCCGAGACGGCAGTCCGCCGCCACCACCAGGACGCTTCGTGCCGTGCCCGAGTCGACGGCGTCGGCGGCCGCGCGCAAGGCCGTCGTCGCGGCGCGCAGCGACCCGGTGAAGTCGGCGGTGTTGACGTCGCTGCGCATGTCGAGTGCGGCCGCGATCACGCCGGCGCACTGCTTCTCGTCGTAGGGGGCCGTGGTCGTCGCGAAGAACAAGCCGTCGATCTCGGAGCGATCGAGCCCGGCCAGGCAGTCCGCACCCGCGGCCACGGCCATGGTGATGGCATCCTCGTCGGCATTGGCCACCGCGCGCTCGCCGGGGACGGCGGGCACGCCCCAGGCTTTGCCCATCTCCTCGCGGGAGAGCCGGAGCACGGGGACGTAGGCGCCAAACGATGCGATCTTGGCCATGGGCTCCTCTCCTCTACGATCGGAAGGTCGGGCTCGGCTCCGAGCTCACGATCCACATGGCGAAGTAGTTCGAGGCTCCGCCGTAGGCGTGCCCCAGTGCCACGCGGGCGCCCTCCACCTGGTGCTCGCCGGCCCTGCCGCGCACCTGATCGGCGGCCTCGAGGCAGCGCACCATGCCCGAGGCGCCGACCGGATTCGAGGAGAGCACGCCGCCCGACATGTTCACCGGAAAGTCCCCCCCGATCTGCGTGGCGCCGGAGTCGACCATCTTCCAGCCTTCGCCCAGCTCGCAGATCAGGTGGCCTTCGAGCCACATCGGCTCGAACCAGCTGAAGGGTACGTAGAGCTCGGCGCAGTCGATCTGCCGGCGCGGATCGGTGATGCCGGCCTCGCGATAGAGGGCCTTGGCACACTCCACGCCCGCCGCCGGCCGCACCGGGTCGCGGCCGGGGAAGGTGGCAAACTCGCTGCGCTTGGCGTGGGCGATCACCCAGGCCGGCGGGTGCGGGCTGCGCTTCGCTCCGGCCGCGTCGGTCAGCACCATGGCCGCGGCGCCGTCCGAGGACGGGCAGGCCTCGAGGAAGTGGAGGGGATCCCAGAGGATCGGACTCTCTCTCACCTGCTCGATGGTGAGGTCCGGCATGGAGAGGTGGGCGTAGGGGTTCTTGGCCGCGTTCCGGCGATCCTTCACGGCGACCTTCCAGCCGATGTGCTCCGGGGCGCCGCTGCGTGCGATGTAGCTGCGGATCCACGGGGCGAAGGACCCGCCCGCGCCGAGCGCCCCGCTGCGCCCGCCGCTCAGCGCCCACATGAAGTCGCCGTCGCTTTGCTTCTCGTAGGCGACTGTGAGCACCCGCCTGTACATGCCGCTCTCGACGAGAGTCGCCGCGCTGATGGCGGTCGAGGCGCCCACCGAGCCGGCGGTGTGCACGCGGTGGATGGGCTTGCCCACGGCGCCCAGTGCGTCGCACAGCGAGAGCTCGGGCATCATCACGCCCTCGAGCGCGTCGGGGGCCTTGCCGAGCACGACGGCGTCGATGTCGGCGAAGTCGAGCTCCGCGTCCTCGAGGGCACGCAGCGCGGCTTCGCGGACCAGGCCGTCGATCGAGAGCGGGCGGCAGCGCGAGTACTTGGTTTGGCCGGTTCCGACGACGGCACAGCGCTCGGCCATCAGGCGTCTCCTTCGAGCACGCAGAGCAGGTTCTGCTGCAGGGCCGGGCCGCTGGCCGCGTGTGCGAGCCCGCGGTGCGCCTCGCCGTCGCGGATGCGGCGGGCCGTCTCGACGACGCGGATCAGGCCGGTCGCCATCACCGGGTGTCCGCACAGCGGCCCGCCCGAGGGATTGATCCGCGTGCTCGCGCCGAGCCCCAGCGCCCGGCGCAGGACGATCTCCTCGGGGCTGTAGCGGACGCAGAGCTCGGCCACGTCGATGGAGGCCGGGTCCAGGCCGAGTCCGCGCGCGGCAAGGCGCGTCGAGGGGGAGTCCGCGAGGTCGCGCAGGCCCAGGTGGTGCGACTCGATGCGGTGGTCGATGCCGCGGATCCAGACCGGCTTCTCGCACAGCTCGCGCGCCCGACGGCCGCGTGCGATCAGCACGGCTGCCGCGCCATCCGAGATCGGCGGGAGGTCGTGCTTGCGCAGCGGTGCGGCGTAATGGGGCTCCGCGAGCAGCGCTTCGACCGACACGTCCTTGGCCACCTGGGCATGGGGGTTGGCGAGCCCGTCGCGGCGGCTGCGCGAGACGACTTGGGCGAAGTCGCGCTCGGTGGCCCGCCCGGCGTCGATCAGGGCGCGGGCCTGCAGCCCGGCCACGGAAACCGGGTCGAGGCCGAGCGGGGCGTGCACGTAGGGATCGGTCTGGAGGGGGAAGATCTCCCGCGGCACGCCAGCCGAGGACTTCCCCGAGCCCACGACCAGGGCGAGGTCGATGTCGCCCACCCGCAGGCGGACGAACGCCTCGAAGAGCGCCCACGCGCCGTCCATCTCGACGTGCGACTCGTAGACCGGTGGCCAGGCGCCATAGCCGTCGACGTTGGCGATGAAGCAGAAGGGCAGGCCGGTCAGGTAGTCGCAGCTCGCGGCGTTCGTGAAGTCGATCGCCTGGCGGTCCAGGCCGGTCTCGGCGACGACCTGGTTGGCCACCGCCATGATCAGCGCGGGCTCGGAGTCCTCGTACCTGCGGTAGGAAGGCGTCTGCGCGAACGCGACGATCGCGATCTCCTCGTCCGGCATCACATGATCTCCCGGAGCTGGTCGAAGGGGACGTCCGCCTCCCCGGTCGGCTCCCAGCGCGCGATCGCATCCCCGGTGCTGCAGATCATCCAGTTGTTGTCGATGTCGGCGACGCTGCGCTCCGCGGGCGGCTTGAAGATCGCGCGCAGCCGCATCCCGAGGCGAAACTGCTCGGCCGGGATGTCGCGGATCCGCTGCTGTGGCAGCGGCTGGTCGGCACCGTCCAGGAGGATCGAGGCGCTGACGAAGGGCTCCGTGTCGGCCTGGCCGATGTAGTCGATCGGGGCGGCCACGGTGCAGGCCACCACGGTCCCCGTGGGCGCGAGCTCGACGTCGTCGGCCGCGGTGAGCGGGATCCGCGCGATCGGGTCGTAGCCCTTGCTCGGGACGTAGACCTTGCCGCTCGCCGGGCTGCGTTGGCCGATGAACTTGCCGTCGAGCAGCCCCTGGGCCCAGCGGGCGCGGTGCGGCAGGAGCGGCTCGCGGTAGGTGAGCGAGATCGTGTGTATGGTGCGCTTGACCTCCCCCTCCCCCGGGAGCGCGTGCACCTCGCGCGCCTCGCTCTCGGGAGCGAAGTAGACGTCAGTGATCGCACCCGTGCGCTTCTCGTGGAGCTGGGCTCGCACGCGCATGCCCGTGGACATCGCCTCTGGCGACTTCGCGCGCACCGCGTGGACCAGGGCGGTGTCGGCGCCGTCGAGCTTCACCAGGGCGAAGGCAAAAGGCTCCTGGAACGGGTGCTTGCGCGAGGGCTCGGCGATCCAGGTCCAGCTCTGCACGGTCCCGCCGGGGCCCACCTCGACGAAATCCGCGGCGAGCGTCGCGCCGGTCTCCGGATCGAACTCCATCGGCGGGCACAGGACGCGGCCGCCGCAGCGGATCCCCAGGATGCGGCCATCGCGCAGCGCCGTGAAGAAGGGCCCGAGCACGGGACCGAGGGTCCGCGTGTACGGGTACTCGAGGACGTGGGTGACCAGCGGCAGCTGATCGTCGCGTTCGACCACGCAATGCTCCGGGCTCATGGGCGCTCCTGCAGCGGCGAGACTCCTCCGCGGACGGTTGCCTTCTCGGTGCGCGGCCGGGATCCGGCCCTGGATCTCACCACTCTCTTGCAAGACAGAAGTAGGGCCGGGTATGCAAGAGATCTTGTCCGGCCCGGCCCAGGCTTTGGTCGATTCCGGCCAAGGCCACAAGGTGGCCGAGACGGGCTGGCAACGATCCGAGCGGCAGGCACGAATGGCTCCCGAATTTGGCTCACGGGCGGGCTCCCACGGCTCGGTCGTCGTGGTCCTTCCCCTGCTCGAGCACCTGCAGAGCGTGCGCGTGGACCCGCAGGCGCTTCTCGACCGGGTGGGCATCCCCCGGACCGCCCTGGAGGACCCGCGTACCAGGCTACCCAAGCGGAAGTTCGAGGCGCTTTGGCGGGCGGCGAGCGAGGCCACGGCCGATCCGGCGATTGCCCTGCGCGTCTCCACCAGCGTCACGGCCGGCACGCTCGGCATCGTCGGCTACCTGGCCTCGGCGAGCGAGTCGCGACGCAACGCCTTCGAGCTGGTCAGCGGCTTCACCGCGCTGCTCTGGGAGGACCTCGAGTGCGAGCTCGAGTGCAACGACGAGGTCGCCTTCGTCCGCTGTCGAACCGGCAGCCGCTCGCGAGGAAGCCGCTTCACCACGGAGTACGCCATTGGGCTCACGGTCGCGATGAGCCGATCGCTCGGCGTACGCCGACGGGACCCGATCGAGGCCCGCTTCTCCTACCCCCCGCCGCCATACGCCGCCGAGTACGAGCGTATCCTCGTGCTGCCCGTGCGCTTCGATGCCGGCGAGGACGGAGTGCTCTTCCCGATCTCGATGATGGACAGCCCGAATCCGACCGCCGACGCGGCGCTCCGCCAGCTCTTCGAGCGCTACGCCGCGGACCAACTCGCGGGGATCCCGGCGAAGCCCCGACTTTCGCAGCGCGTTCGCGCCTGCGTGCGCACCCTGCTGCCGCGCGGTAGCGCTGCGGCGGACGCCGTCGCCGCGCAGCTGCGCATGAGCGAGCGCACGCTGCGCCGCCGGCTGCGTGCCGAGGGCACGAGCTACCAGCGCGTCCTGGACGACGTGCGCATCGAGCTCGCGCGCCTCTACCTGACCCAGGAGCGGCCGGCGATCGCCGACGTCGCCTTGCTCCTCGGGTTCTCCGATCAGAGCGCCTTCACCAAGGCGTTTCGCCGCTGGACCGGGCGGACGCCGGCTCGCTTCGTGCGCGAGGGCGAGCGGCGCTAGCGAGCGGCGCCTCGTCGCGAGCCGATCCGCCGCCGCGGCAGCGGAAAGCGGGCGGGAGGGCCGATGTCCTAGAGCCTTTCCACCTCGACCCGCGTGCCGCGGTCGTTCTGGCCCGGCTCGAGAGCGGCGGGCATGGGGCGCAGGTGGTAGTAGCCGCCGGCGAGCTGGATCGGATTGATCGGGCTCGGGATGAGCACCT
>CAZGUU010000171.1:0-11481 GCA_964529315.1 uncultured Enterobacteriaceae bacterium | reverse complement strand
CACGACGGCGGGGTCTTCGATCGTCGCCAGAAGGCGCAGTCGGCCTCCGCAGACCTTACAGGCGAGAACGTCGAGCGAAACTGCTCGCCGCAACAGATCGGCCCACGACGGATGCGGGTGGCGAGCTCGGCGCTGGGCCGCCGGCGCTGGTGTCGGGATCGTCAGCCCCGGCACGGGCCTGGCCGACGAGGGCATCCGCGTGGCGTGCCCGCGCCGGCGGTCGCCCGAAGAGACGGCGGCCATGGCTGATCTCGGTCGCTCGCTGGGCTCGCGACCGGACTTGGGGCAAACGCCGCGCTTCGCCTCGAGGCGAAGCGTTACAGCGCCACCAGCCACGCCGCTTGATCACCGTGTTTCGGTAGGCGCGATCGATTCCGTGGCCGCTCGCGCTTCGCTCGCCGGCAGGCGCGCAGCTCCGTGCCCTTTCGAGCTACGGCCGAGGACGCTCGGCGTCGCCGTCCGACGCCCCTCATGCCGCCCGCAGCGTGAATTCGATGCGAGAGGCGTGGAATGGGAAGACGACTGGGATCGCATGGACGAGATGGAGCTCCGGAGAGACTGCTGGGCGGCTCACGGCGATTGCCACGCCGGCCGTCGTGTACGATACCCGGCAGGCGGGGGGCCGGGGCTCGCGCCGCGAAGCAGCGAGGGCGGCTCGTGAGGCACGGGGCGCCACACGGCAGGAGCAGGGGATGGATGCGACGTTCGACGAGAGCCGCAAGTTCGCCGACTGCGAGCGGGAGATCCACGAGGCGGCGATCCGCGCCGCCGGCTGCGACGATTTCGGCGAGCCGACCTACCTCGAGGGCATGCGCCGCTGGCTCGAGGCGCTGGATTGCGAGGCCAAGCTCCACCCGCAGGGACGCCAGGCGACCTACCAGGGCCTGGTGACGCAGCTGCGCCTGCGCCTGCGTGCCCAGCGCCTGCTCCGCGAGCACGCCGCCACCTTGCAGCGCGAGATCCGCCGCCCGCTGATCGTCGTGGGCCTGGTGCGCACCGGCAGCACCGCGCTGCACCACCTGCTGGCCCAGGACCCGGACGCGCAGGTGCTCGAGTACTGGGTGGCGCAGCACCCGCAGCCCCGTCCGCCGCGCGCCGGCTGGGAGCAGAGCCCGGACTTCCGCGAGTCGGCCGCCGAGATCGAGGGCATGTACCAGTTCGACCCCTCGCTGCGCGGCGTCCACCTGATGGCGCCGGACCTGGCCGAGGAGTGCCGCCACCTGCTGGCGCAGAGCTTCACCGACGACGCCTTCGAGGTGAACGCGACGGTGCCGAGCTATACGCGCTGGTACGAGACCGCCGATCACGTCGCCTCGTACCGCCGCCACCGCGAGCTGCTCCGCCTGATCGGCTCGACCAGCCCCGAGAAGCGCTGGACGCTCAAGTACTCGCCGCACATGAAGTTCCTGCGCGCCGTGCTCGAGGTCTACCCGGATGCGTGCATCGTCTGGACGCACCGCGACCCCTCGCGGGTGCTGTCCTCCTACGTCAGCCTGATCGCCGGCTTCCAGGCGATCTTCGAGCGCGACATCGACCGCGCGGCGATCGCCCGCGAGCAGGCCTGGGTCTGGTCGACGGGTGCCGACCGGGCGATCGAGGTGCGCGCCCGGCACGACCCGGCGCAGTTCTACGACCTGCACTTCCGGGATTTCGTCGCCGACCCGCTAAGCTCGATCCGGCGCATCTACGACCACTTCGGCTTCACCCTGTCGGCGGAGGGGGAGCGCCGCATGCGTGGTTGGATCGCCGCCAACCCGCAGGGCAAGCACGGCAAGCACGAGCACTCGCTGGAGAGCGTCGGCCTCTCGCGCGAGGAGATCCTCGCCCCGTTCGCCGGCTACATGCGCCACTTCGACATGCAGCCCGAGTGAGGTGGCCCGGGGCGAGCGCGAGGCGCGGCCGCGGCCGGGAGGCTGCACACGCGCATGCGGCCGCGCCCCACGCACAGACGCGCACGCGGCCGCGGACGCACGCGCAGACGCAGACGAGGAGGAGATCGCAGCCATGGCGCGCACACGCTTCGAGCGCATCCGCCGCACCGACCGGGAGCAGCGGCTCCTGGACGCCTGCGAGCGCCTGATCCCCACCGGCGTGCGCAACGCCTCGCCCTCTCCCGAGTACGCCATGGTGGTGCAGGAGGCGCGCGGCTCGCGCATCCGCGACGTGAGCGGCAACGAGTACATCGACTACCTGCTCGGCTCGGGGCCGATGCTGCTCGGCCACGCCCACCCGGCGGTGGTCGCCGCGGTGCGCGAGCAGGTCGAGCGCGGCAGCAGCTACCTGATGATCAGCGAGCCGGCGATCCGCCTGGCCGAGCGGATCGTCGAGCTGGTGCCGTGCGCCGAGTCGGTGAGCTTCCACAGCAGCGGCACCGAGCCGGTGTTCTTCGCCATGCGCCTGGCGCGCGCCTACCGCAAGCGCGACAAGATCCTGAAGTTCGAGGGCGGCTACCACGGCATGAGCGACTACGCCCTGATGAGCAACCAGTGGACGCGCCAGCCGTGCGTGTACCCACTCGCTCGGCCGAACTCGGCGGGGATTCCCGGCGCGATCTCGGAGCTCGTGCTGGTGGCGCCGTTCAACGACATCGAGACGACCAGCGCGATCGTCGAGCGGCACCACGACGAGCTGGCCTGCGTGATCGTCGAGCCGCTGATGCGCACGATCGCGCCCCGGCCGGGCTTTCTCGAGGGGCTGCGCGAGCTCACCCGGCGCCACGACATCCCGCTGGTCTTCGACGAGGTGGTGACCGGCTTTCGCCTGGCGTTGGGCGGCGCCCAGGAGCGCTACGGGGTGGTGCCCGACCTCTGCGCGATGGGCAAGGCGATCTCCGCCGGCCACCCGCTGGGCGTCCTGTGCGGCCAGCGCGACTTGATGGCCTTGGCCGATCCGGAGCGCCGCTTCACCGGCGACTGCGTGCTGCTCACCGGGACCTACAGCAGCAACCCGATCTCCGCCGCCGTGGCCCTGGCGTGCATCGACGAGCTCAGCAAGCCCGGGGTCTACGAGCGCATCGACGCGGTCGGGCGGCGCCTGATGGGCGGCCTGCAGCGCGCGCTCGACGACGCCGGGATCGCGGCGCGGGTGAGCGGCGAGCCCTCGGCCTTCCAGCCCTGGTTCACCGAGAGCGAGATCGTCGACTTCCGCTCGACGCTCGCCAGCGACTGGCGGCGCGAGGTCGCCTTCATCGACCGCCTGCTCGATTGCGGCGTGATCAAGGCGCACGAGAAGTTCTTCGTCTCGACGGCGCACACCGACCTGGACGTCGAGCTCACCCTCGAGGCCTTCGCCTGGGCCACCGAGCGGCTGGCCGCCGGCGGCGGCCGTGGTCAGACGTAGTCCTGGTACTTCTCGAGCAGGCGGCGCGGCTTCTGCAGGGCGTCGCGGCGGAACGGGTCACCGAGCTCGCGCGTCACCATCATCTCCAGGACCGTGGTCGCGCCGTCGCCCTGCGCGGCGCAGGCGGCGGCGAGCGCCGGCCCGACGTCGGCGAGACGCTCGACGGTCTGCCCCTGGGCGCCCATGGCGCGGGCGATGCCGGCGAAGCTCGGGTTCTCCAGGTCGACGCCGAGGAAGCGGTTCGAGTAGAAGTCGACGTGGTTCTTCTTCTCCGCGCCCCACTGGCGGTTGTTGAACACCACGGCGGTGACCGGGATCCGCTCGCGCACGCAGGTCAGGATCTCGCCGAAGCTCATGCCCCAGGCGCCGTCGCCGACGTAGGCGATCGCCGGGCGCTCGGGGGCGGCCACCTTGCAGCCGATCGCCGTGGGGAAGGCGTAGCCACAGTTGCCGAACATCATCGCCGCGAACATGCTGCGCGGCCGGCGAAAGCGCAGGTAGCTGTTGGCGATCTGGCAGATGTTGCCGATGTCGGTGGAGACCATGGCGTCTGCCGGCATCGCCCGCTCGAGCTCGCGTAGCACCTGGCGCGGGTGCATCTCGCGCGCGTTGCGCGCGACCTCCAGGCTCCACGGGTCGCACTCGTGGGTCCAGGCGGCGAGCTCGTCCTCCCACGCCTGTCGCTCCTCGCGGATCTGCGCCGCGCGTCGCTCGCGGCTCGCCGTGGCGCGCAACGGGCGCTGTGCCAGCCGCTCGGCCAGCGCGAGCGCGGCCTCGCGCGCGTCGCCGCAGATGGCGACCGACGCCCGCTTGACCCGGGAGAGCACCCGGGGGTCGGCGTCGACCTGGATCAGGGCGGCCCCCTGTGGCCAGTAGTCGAAGCCGTACTGCGGCAGCGTGCCGAAGGGCCCCAGGCGCGAGCCGAGCGCCAGGACGACGTCCGCGCGAGAGAGCAGGCGCATCGCAGCCTTCGAGCCGTGGTAGCCGATCGGGCCGCACCACAGCGGGTGGTCGGCGGGAAAGGAGTCGTTGTGCAGGTAGCTGGTGACGACCGGCGCGCCTAGCAGCTCGGCCAGCGCGGCGCAGGCCTCGACGCCGGCCGCATCGGCCCGGCCGCACGACGCACCGCCCGCGGCGACCACGCCGCCGCCGGCGAGAATCACCGGAAAGTCGGCCGCGGCGAGCAATGCGGTGGCCTCGTCGAGGCTCCGGCTGCCACCCGGGCCGCGCTCGATGGCCACCGGGCCGGCGATCTCGCACTCGAGCTCGCCATAGAAGTGATCGCGCGGGATGTTGAGCTGCACCGGGCCCATCTCGAGCAGCGCGCGGTCGAAGCAGCGCGCGGCGATCTCGGCCATGCGCCGCGGGCTGCTCACGTGGCCCTGGAACTTGGTGATGCGCGAGAAGATCGGCAGCTGGTCGGTCTCCTGGAAGCCGCCCAGCCCCATGGTCAGGCTGCCCGTCTCGGGCGTGATCGCGACCACCGGGCTGTGCGCCCAGTAGGCGGCGGCGATCGCCGTGACGAAGTTGGTGATGCCCGGCCCGTTCTGGCCGATGCACACGCCCTGGCGGCCCGAGACGCGCGCGTAGCCGTCGGCCATGTGCGCGGCACCCTGCTCGTGCACCGTGGGGACGAAGCGGATCCCGGCGGCCGGGAAGAGGTCGAGTGCGTCCATGTAGGCCGAGCCGACGATGCCGAAGACGTGGCTCACGCCGTGCGCGACCATCGTCTCGACCAGGGCCTCGCTCGGCGTCATGCGGACCCTGCCCTGCACCACGGCGCGGGGGTCTCGTTGCGGGTTGCTCATGGCGGCTCGCCTTCCTGTGTGCTGCTCGTCCGGGACGGGGGCGCGCGGCCCGTGGCTTGCTGGGCTCGCGTTGCGGCAAACCATGTCAGAAGCCAGCCGCCGTCTCAACGCGCCGTCGACCCGCAGCGCGGGCCTCGGCACTCCACGTGCACTTCGTGGCTGGACGCCGTGGGGCGCGTGCCGTATGGGGAAGGGGGCGTCGTTCATGGCTCGGCTCTCTCGGTGTCCGCTCTTCGCGTGGCTGTGCCTGCTGACCCAGGCTGCGGCGGCGCTCTTCTTCGCCGGCCTCGTGCTGTGCGTCGAGGCCGACGGTGCCGTGGTCGTCGAAGCGGCGCTCGCGGGCGACTGCTGTCGCAGCCGCGAGCCCGGGCGCACGCCGCCGCAGACCCCGTTCGGCGAGGCTCGCTGCGACTGTACCGACGCTCCGCTGATCGGGCCGGGCGTGGTGCCGCGCGCGCTCGACGAGCACGCGCTGGCGCCGGTGCTGGCCGCGGTGCCCGCCACCGTGGCCGCTCGTCCCACCGCGCAGCCGGGAGCGAGCTTCCTGGCGGCCCCGGATCGGGCCGTCCCCGTCGCGGGGGAGCTCCGCGCCCTGCGCTCCGTCATCCTCCTCGTCTGAGGATCCGTCGCGAGGCTCCGGTGTCGCTGGCCGCGGCACCGTCTTCCGTGCGCACGCGCACCAGGTGCGAGCGCGGCGGGTCACCAGGCTCGAGGATCGCGGAGGGACCATGGAAATCGAAGCTCGCCCCGGAGCGAGAGGGCGGCGCGCGGCGGCCGGACTGCTGCTTTGGTGCGCTCTCGTCGCCGGCAGCAGGGAGTCTCGATCGGAGGAGGTCGCGGCCTGCGTCGCCCATCCGTCGGGAGGGGACGCCGCACGGGCCGGCCTCGCGGAGCCCACCGGCGTGCTCTCGCACGGCGTGGCGCTCACCGCCGCTTTGCTCGGCAACCCCGAGCTCGTGGCGTTCTCGTGGGAGGTGCGGGCGCGCGAGGCCCGCGCGCTGCAAGCCGACCTGTCGCCCAACCCGGAGCTGCGCGGCGATCTGGAGAACGTGGCGGGGGCCGGCGACCGACAGGCGTTCGAGGACACGGAGAGCACCCTGCGCCTCTCGCAGCGGATCGAGCTCGGTGGCAAGCGCGGCAGGCGCCGCCAGGTGGCCGATCTCGATCGCGCGCTCGCCGGCTTCGACTACCAGGCGAAGCGACTCTCCGTCGCGAGCGAGGTGGCCCGGGCGTTTGCGGCCGTGCTCGCGCGTCAGGAGTCGGTCGAGCTGGCGGGGGAGCTCGAGCGGGTTGCCGCGGAGTCGCTGCGAGCCGTCCAGGCGCAGGTCGAGGCGGGTGCCGCGGCGCCGGTGGCGGCCACTCGAGCGCGCGTCGCTCTGGGCCGTTCCCGGGCGGAGCAGCTGCAGGCGGAGCGCCAGCTCGCGCAGGCGCGGGTGGCGCTGGCGGCAACCTGGGGCAGCTCGTGCCCCGGCTTCTCACGCGTCGCCGCTGGTGTCGCACCGGTCGGCCCGCTGCCGCCCCTCGCGGAGCTCGTGGGGCGCGTCGCGCGCAACCCCGACGTAGCTCGCTGGGACGTCGAGCTCGAGCAGCGCTCCGCCTCGCTCGCTCTGGAGGAGGCGCAGGCGGTGCCGAACGTCACCGTCGGAGCCGGAGCGCGCCACTTTGCCGACAACGGCGACGCGGCCCTGGTCTTCGAGCTGGCCGTGCCGCTTCCGGTCTTCGATCGCAATCAGGGCGGGGTTGCGGAGGCCCAGAGTCGGCTCGCCAAGGGGAAGGCGGAGCGAGAGGCGGCGACGCTGAGCGCCGTCGCAGCGCTCACCGTCGCCTATGAGCGGCTGCTCGCGGCGCGAGAGCAGGCGGCGCTGCTGCACGACGAGGTCCTCCCGCAGGCGCAGGCGGCGCTCGACGGCGCGCGCGACGCCCAGCGCAGGGGGCTGTACCGCGACCTCGAGGTGCTCGATGCACAGAGGACGCTGTTCGAGCTCCGTGGCGAGTACCTGCAGGCCCTCGAGGTGCAGCAGATGGCACTGGCCGACCTCGAGCGGCTCACCGGAGCGCCGCTCGCCGACGCGGGCATGGGAGGTGCGCGATGAGCCGCGACGTTTCGCAGCGCTCGCGCCGCGCGTCGCCGCGCGAGCGGCGCGTGCTGCGCTGCCTGGGGTGGGTGCTGCTCGCCGTCGCCCTCGCCTTGCGGATGCCCGGCGCCCTGGCCGAGGAGGCGCACGACCACGGCCCGCACACCGAGGGCGAGGCGCGGGCGTTCTCGGTCGAGGAGCTCGAGGACGCCGGCGTGCGCCTGGCCACGGCCGGCCCGGGAGAGGTCGACGTCACCGTCGAGCTCGCGGCCGAGGTGCGGCCCAACGGCGACCGCACCGCGCACGTCGCGCCGCGCTTTCCGGGGATCGTGCGGGAGGTGCGCAAGGGGCTCGGCGACCGGGTGCGTGCCGGAGAGGTGCTCGCAGTCGTCGAGGGCGAGAGCCTCTCGTCGTTCACCATCCAGGCGGCGTTCGACGGCACCGTGATCGATCGCCACGTCGTGCCCGGCGAGGCCGTGAGCCGGGAGCGGGCGGCCTTCATCGTGGCCGACCTCACGACGGTCTGGGTCGACATCGGCGTCCACCAGAAGGCGTTGTCGCAGGTCCGCGTCGGGGACCGCGTGCGGATCGAGGCTGGCTGGGGCTCGGCGGCGGCCGAGGGGGCGGTGTCCTACTTGACGCCGGTCGTCGACCAGGCGACGCGCACGGCGACGGCGCGTGTCGTGCTCGCCAATCCGGAAGGTGCCTGGCGGCCCGGGCTCTTCGCGACGGCCACCGTCTTCGACCCGATGCCGGTGGCGGTGGCCGTGTCGCGTCGAGCGCTGCACTCCTGGGAGGGGCGGACGGTCGTGTTCGTCGCGCAGGGCGAGCGGTTCGAGCCGCGGCCCGTGACCGTGGGGCGCGTCGGGCGCACGCGGGCCGAGATCTCGGCAGGGCTCGTGGCCGGCGAGCGCTATGCCGACGAGCGCTCCTTCCTCGTCAAGGCGGAGCTCGGCAAGGGCGAGGCCGGGCATGAGCACTGAGGATCGAGGCCCGCTCCAGGGCATTCTGCGGTTCTCGATCGAGCGGCGGTGGCTCGTCGTGCTGGCGACCCTCGCCGCGTCGATCCTCGGTGCGTACTCGCTGCTCGAGCTGCCCATCGACGCCGTGCCCGACGTGACGAACCGCCAGGTGCAGATCAACGCGGTCGTGCCGTCGCTGTCGCCCGTCGAGATGGAGAAGCAGGTCACCTTCCCCCTCGAGACGGCGCTCGCCGGCATCCCGGGCCTCGAGTACACGCGCTCGTTCTCGCGCAACGGCTTCGCGCAGATCACCGCGGTCTTCGGCGACGAGATCGACGTCTACTTCGCCCGCCAGCAGGTCGCCGAGCGGCTCCTGGCGGCCCGCGGCGGCCTGCCGGCGGATGCCGAGGCGACCATGGGCCCGATCTCGACCGGGCTCGGCGAGATCTACATGTGGACGGTCGAGTTCGAGCACCCGGGGGGTCGGGGCGCGCCGGTGCTCGACGGCAGTCCCGGGTGGCAGTCGGACGGCTCGTTCGCGACGCCCGAGGGCGAGCGTCTGCGCACCGACCTCGAGCAGGCGGCCTACCTGCGAACGGTGCAGGACTGGATCATCCGGCCGCAGCTCAAGGGGCTCGAGGGCGTCGCCGGGATCGACGCGATGGGCGGCTACGTCAAGCAGCTGGACGTGCAGCCGGACCCGCGCCAGCTCGCGTCGTACGGGCTCACGTTTCACGATCTGGTCGAGGCCCTCGAGCGAAACAACCTGAGCACCGGGGCCGGCTACATCGAGCACAATGGGGAAGCGTACACGGTTCGCGCCGCGGGACGGGTCACGCGTCCGGAGGAGCTGGAGGACATCGTCGTCGCCGAGAGGCGGGGCCGGCCGATCCGTGTGCGCGACGTGGCGACGGTCGCGATGGGCCGCGAGCCGCGAGCCGGCAGCGCTACGCAGAGCGGGCGGGAGGTCGTGGTGGGAACGGCCTTCCTGCTCCTGGGGGCCGACGGCAGGACGGTGGCGGCAGCGGTGGACGAGAAGATGGAGGAGGTCCGTCGCAGCCTCCCGCCTGGTGTGCGCGCCAAGGCGGTCCTCGACCGGACGGCGCTGATCGACGCGACCGTCCACACGGTCGCGAAGAACCTCGCCGAGGGGGCGCTCCTGGTGATCGCACTCCTCTTCGTGCTGCTGGGCAACGTCCGGGCGGCGCTCATCGTCGCGCTGGCGATCCCGATCTCGATGCTGCTGACGGCGATCGGAATGCTGCATGCGAGGATCAGCGGAAACCTCATGAGCCTCGGCGCGATCGACTTCGGCCTGATCGTAGACGGTGCAGTGATCGTCGTCGAGAACTGCCTGCGGCGGCTCGCCGAGCGGCAGCGCGAGCTGGGCCGGCTCCTGAGCCGGGCGGAGCGGCGCGACGTCGTGCTCGACGCGAGCAAGCAGGTGCGGACCGCGACGGTGTTCGGCGAGGCGATCATCGTCACCGTCTACCTGCCGATCCTCGCCCTGGGCGGGGTCGAGGGAAGGATGTTCCACCCGATGGCGCTCACGGTCGTCTTCGCCCTGGTCGCCGCCTTCGTCCTCTCATTGACGTTCGTCCCCGCGATGGTCGCGCTCTGCGTCACGGGAAGGGTGTCCGAGGTCGAGAGCCCGCTGGTCCGTTGGGCGAAGTGGGCCTACGAGCCGATGCTGCGCACGGCGCTGCGATTTCGCGGGGCGGTCGTGCTCGTCGCGACGCTGCTCCTGCTGGCGTCGCTGCTGCTCTTCCGGACGATCGGCCAGGAGTTCGCCCCGACGCTCGGCGAGCTGGACCTGCTGGTCCAGGCCTACCGTATCCCGAGCACGGCGCTCGGCGAGTCCACCGAGATGCAGAAAGCGCTCGAGCGGCGCCTGGAGGAGATCCCCGAGGTGGCGTTCGTCTTCTCGCGTACCGGGACCGCCGAGATGGCTGCCGACCCGATGCCGCCCTACGTTTCGGATGCCTTCGTGATCCTCGAGCCACGCGATCGATGGCCGGACCCCAGGGAGACCAAGGAGGACGTGCGGCGGCGGGTCGCCGAGGTGATCCGCGACGTCCCCGGCAACGGCTACGAGATCACGCAGCCGATCCAGATGCGCTTCAACGAGCTGCTCGCCGGCGTCCGAGCCGACCTCGCCGTGAAGGTCTTCGGCGACGAGTTCGAGACCATCCGGCCGGTGGCCGAGCGCATCGCCGGGATCCTGCGCAGCATCCCCGGGGCAGCCGATACGCGCGTCGAGCAGATCGAGGGTGCTCCGGTCCTGAGCATCGACGTGGACCGCAACGCCGTCGCTCGCTACGGCTTGAGCGTCGCAGACGTGCACGAGGTCGTGGCCATCGCCGTCGGTGGCCGGGTCGTGGGGCAGATCTTCGAGGGGGACCGGCGCTACGACGTTGTGGTGCGCTTGCCCGAGGCGTTCCGCCGGGACCCGATGGCGCTCGAGGATCTGCCGGTCCCGCTTTCCCACCGCGACGAGCCGCCGACGGCGGTCTCCCTGCGCGGCGACGACATCGAGCGGGCCGACCTGCTCTACCTGCCGCTGTCCGCCGTGGCGAAGCTCGGCCTGACGGAGGGACCCAACCAGATCAGCCGCGAGAACGGCAAGCGACGAATCGTCGTGCAGGCCAACGTGCGCGGGCGCGACATCGGGTCGTTCGTCGAGGCGGCGCAGCGACGGATCCACGCCGAGGTGCGCCTGCCGCCGGGGAGCTGGCTCGCCTGGGGAGGCCAGTACGAGAGTCTGGTCCAGGCGAAGAAGCGGCTCGCCGTGGTCGTCCCGACCTGCTTCGCCGTCATCCTGCTGCTGCTCTACGGCACCTTCGGGGCGATCGGCCCGGCGGCGATGGTCTTCACCGGCGTGCCATTCGCCCTGATCGGCGGCGTGCTGAGCCTGTGGCTGCGTGGCATGCCGTTCTCGATCTCGGCGGCTGTGGGCTTCATCGCGCTCTCGGGCGTGGCGGTGCTCAACGGCGTGGTGATGCTCACCTTCATCGGCCAGCTTCGCAGCCAAGGCGTGCCGACGCACGAGGCCATCGTGCGCGGCGCGGTGACGCGCCTGCGCCCGGTGCTCGTGACCGCGCTGGTGGCCTCGCTCGGGTTCGTACCCATGGCGGTCGCCACGGGGACGGGCGCCGAGGTGCAACGCCCGCTCGCGACGGTCGTGATCGGCGGGCTTCTGTCGAGCACGGTGCTGACCCTGTTCGTCCTGCCCGCCCTCTACCAGGTCTTCTCGCGCACCGGGCCAGGCGGGGCCGCGCCGGTGTCGCCCGCGCCCTG
>CAZGUU010000170.1:0-11511 GCA_964529315.1 uncultured Enterobacteriaceae bacterium | reverse complement strand
GCTGCGCAGCCGTGCCACCAGCCCCGCCAGCTCGACCGCCGCCGGGTCGAGCGCGCCCAGCAGCGCGGCGAGGCGCCGCAGCGCCGCGGCGACCACCGGCTCGCAATGCCGCTCACCGACCCAGGCATCCAGCGTGGTCTCGCGCCACGCCGAGAGCTGCTCCGCGCTGCTCGAGACCAGCTCGCCGACGACGCCACCCAGCTCGGCGTAGACCCGCGGTGGGATGCCGTAGAGCACGCGGACCGCGTCCAGCGTGGACGGCGAAGGGACGGTGCCCGGCACGGGAAGCGCAAGCGCATCTCCGTGCACGCGGCCTCCCTCGACCACGGCCACTCGCAGCGCATCACGCGGCGCGATTTCCGCCAGGCCGAGATCGCTCACCCCCGCGACGGCGAGCGCCTCGCGGAACCCGATCGCCTCCCAGACCACCGCACCCAGGTCGACGGCGAAGCCCTGATGCGCAATCGTCTGGAGGCGACCGCCGGGCCGCCGTCCCGCGTCACAGAGCGCGACGCGGGCTCCGCCCCGCGCGAGGATCGCCGCGCAGGCCAGGCCGGCGATTCCGGCACCGACCACCACCACGTCGTAGCGCTCGGCGGCCGGACGTCGCTGCAAGAGCTCGATGGGCAAGCTCACCGGCCGCCTCCGCACAGCCAGCGCAACCGCTCCTCGTGCACCGCGAGCTCGGCCAGGGTGGAGCGCACCGCCGCCATGTCCACCGCACAGGGCGGCGTGGCGGCGGCCAGGCATTCGCGCAGGCCGTCGAGCGGCGCGCTCGCCGCGCGCGCCGCTTCGACCCAGTCCTGGCCGGCCGCTCGGCAATCGTCGCCACCTGCGGCGGCAGGCGAGATGATCGGCGGAGTCGGCACAGCGCCGGCGAAGGCCACCCTCTCGCTCGGCGGTCCGGGCACGGCCAGCTTCGGCCCGCTCGGCGCACTGGTCGGCGTCACCGCGAGGGCCGGAGCGGGCACGGAGCGAGCCGCGGGGTGCGGAGCGCAGCCGACCAGCAGTGCGAGCATGACGATTGCGCAGCACGGCGCACGCCACCCACCCCCCTGGGAGCCCGCAGGCTGTCGCCGGCGACACACCGCGACACCTGTAGCGGCTCGCCCTCTACGAGGAAAGGACGGGCCACGTGCAAGGATTCGCTGAAGTGGGCCGCACACCTCCGGCGAGGCTCGAGGCCTCGACGCGGGAGGGCCTCTCTCGATGGCCCCGGGGCGGGCCTCTGCGACCGCGATTCGGTCCCCACTGCGCCGGCCGTCGGGGCCACGGCCCGACAGGCCGCGCTTGACCACCACGACCGGGCCCGGTACCTCCAAGGCCCATGAAAGAGCACCGCCGCCATCCGCTCGCCCAGGGCGTCCTGCCAGCCCTTCTCGCCGCCGCGATGATCGCGGGCTGTGCCAGCAAGGACCCGGACGCCGCTCTCAAGGCCGCAGCCGAGCGTGCCAAGGCCGCCATCAAGAGCATCGATCACGCCGCTTTCCAGCAAAAGGTGGAGCCGGCCGAGGTCAAGCAGGTGCAGCAGCAGCTCACCGCCATCCAGGAGTACATGGGGCCGATCGACGGCCAGCTGAACGCCGTGACGCTCAATGCCGTCGAGGCCTTCCAGCGCTCCGAAGAGCTGAGCCCCGACGGCATGCTCACCCAGGAGACGCTCTCGCGCCTCTCGGAAGCCGCCGCCGCAGCCACGGCGAAGTCCAAGGCCAAGGCTTCCTGAGCCCGGATCCCTCAGCTGGGTTCGTAGCGAGGCGGTCGAGATGCGAGGCGAAGCGCAGCCTTGCAGGCCCGAGGGATCGAGTCGTACCTGCTGGGTACATCGCAGGGCCCGCAGGGCCGAAAGGCAAGCCGCAGCCCCCAGATCGGCCGGCGCACTAGAGAACCCAGCTGAGGGTTCCGGGCTGAGAGCGTGAGCGGGGATCGGCTCCCGTCGCTCTGCACCACCGGGTAGCGAGGCAGCCGCTGCGGCGAACCACGGGCACCCCTGGGGCTGTCCGGAGATTCCTGCCATCTGGTACTCGAAGGACGGCGACCTGCTCTAGACATCAGGCACCCTGGGGACTGTCCGGAGAATTCTGCCCACGCTCGACGGGCTTCATCATCTCCGAGCGAGTGTCCTGCCGGCTGGGACTGTCGGAGGACTCCTCCCCACGCTCGGAGAGCAGCATCGCCCCGCCCAACCGCGCCGCGGCCACGGGCAGGCGGGCTCGAGCTTCAGGGAGATCGCCGGCGCAGCGAGCCGGATCCGTCGCACAGGACGCGTGCTCGCGCCGTCACCGCGTCCAGCATCGCCTCGGTGAGCCGCCCAGTCTGGGTGTTCTGCCGGCTGGGGTGATACGAGGCGACCAGCACCGGGCCATCGTCGAGCGCGACCTCGGCGCCGTGGGCAAAGCTCGGCAGCGGCGCGGGCAGGCGGCCGCCGGCTTCGCGGTACGCATCCAGCGCTGCCTTGAAGGCGACCCGACCGAGCGCGAGGATCGCATGCAGCGGTGCCAGCGCTCGCATCTCCGCGACCAGATGGCCCCGGCAAGCGCGCAGCTCCTCGGGCCGGGGCCGGTTGTCCGGAGGCGCGCAGCGTGCCGCGGCCGTTACCCACGCACCGCGCAGGCGCAGGCCGTCGTCGCGCCGCAGGGACGCCGCCTGGCTGGCGAAGCCGGCGCGGTGCAGCGCGCGAAACAGCCACGCTCCGCTGTCGTCGCCGGTGAACATCCGACCGGTACGGTTCGCGCCGTGCGCTGCCGGTGCCAGGCCGACCACCAGCAGCCGCGCCGCCGGGTCGCCGAAGCCCGGAACGGGCCGTCCCCAGTACTCCTCGGAGGCGAAGCGGCGCACCTTGGTCCTCGCCACCTCGCGGCAGTACTCGCGCAAGCGAGGGCAGCGGCGGCATGCGACCACCGCCGCACCGATCGCCTTGAACGCGCGCGGCCCCGCCGTCGCGCCAGGCGCTCCGCGGCTCGCCCCTCGCACCCCCATTGGAAGGCTCAGCCCGCGGCCTCGCAGGTCGAATCCCGGCCGAGCCGCGGGGCGGGCGATCCGGAGCTCGCCTGGGCGATGCGCTCGTAGAGGCCGCGGCGCGACCACACGTAGTCGTGCGTGCGGAACAGATGGGCCAGGCCCATCGCGTGGCGCAGCGTGAGCGCGTTCAGCCGCCGGCGCGTGACGCGCTGGCACTCGTGGCGCACCGCGGCGTCGCCGAGGTAGGTGACGCGCCAGCCGGCCAAGCGCATGCGCAGGCAGAGGTCGACATCCTCCGGGCCGTAGAAGATCCGCTCGTCGAGCCAGCCCACCGAGCGCAGGGCGGACATGCGGATCGCCTGGCAGGCGCCGACGACGTAGTCGATGTCGCGCGTGCCGCGATGGTCCCAGCCGGCCAGCTCGACCTCGCGCAGCCACCGGTTGGCGAGCGGGCGGGGAAGCTGGCGGACGACCTTGTCGAGCAGCGTCGGGAAGAGCTGGCAGCTCGGCTGCACGCTGCCGTCGGGGAGCATGAGGCGCGGCCCGCACACCCCGACGCTCGGGGTGTGCTCGAGGAAGTCGAGCAAGCGGGTGAATGCGCCGGGCAGCACCACGGTGTCGACGTCGAGGATCACGGCGAACGGGGTGCGGGTCAGAACCAGGCCCTGATTTCGCGCCGCGGCCACGCCTCGGTTCTCCCGGTTGCGGATCAGCCGCGCCCAGGGGACGCGCTCGCGGACCAGCTCGGGTGTTCCGTCGCGCGACCCGTTGTCGACCACGATCAGCTCGCCGGACTCGCCGGGCGCAGCGACGGCGAGCGAGTCGAGGCACGGAGCGAGGTGCTGGCGCGAATTCCAGGTGAGGATGATGACGGTGTAGCGAGGGGTCGACTTCATTCTCGGAACCTTCCGCCGGCCGCCCGGGCCGGCTTGCTGGTCGTGACGGTCGCCCAGCCGAGCTCGCGGCCGCGCCGTGCCGCGAGCTCCGCCACGACGCGCGCCACGCCGCGTACGGCGACATTGAGCGCGACCAGCGGCCAGTCGCGGGGTGCGAGTTCTCGCGCCATCGCGCGCCACGGGTAGCGAGCGATCGCGCCCGGCGGGCTCGGGTTCGCCGCGCGCCAGGCGCGGATCTGCACCTTGCCCGCCTCGGTCCGCAGGCGCTCGCGCAGGTAGTCCGCCAGCGTGCACGGCGGGTGGAAGTAGACCTCCGCTCGCTCGACGGTGAGCAGCCGGCTGCGGCCGAGCCTGGCGGAGAGCCATCCGTCCTCGAGCAGCAGCCGCTCGGGCATGCGTTCGAGGGCCGCGCTGCGCATCGCGTAGAGCCGTCCGCCCACGACGCCGAACTCGAAGCGATAGGGCAGCGCCGCGGCCCGCGCGACCCAGCCCTGCCCGGCGAGCAGCGGGATCTGCCGGGCGCTTGCGAGCAGCACCTCGGGGTTCGCCTCGAGCGCCTCCACCAGGGCGACCAGCGCGTCGGGCGCCAACTCGACGTCGGCGTCGCAGCAGACGATCAGCGGCGTGGTGCAGCTCGCTCGCAGGCGATTCCACGCGCGGGCCTTGTCGGCCTCGAGCTCGAGCAGTAGCTCCAGCGAAAGGCCGACCGAGCGTCGCTCGAGCTGCTCGGCGTCGGCCTGGGCGATGCCGCCCTGCGGGCCGTTCACGCACACGACCAGGCGAGCGGGGTGGCCACGCGCGACCAGGCGTGCCGCAGCCCGATCCAGCGACGCCAGGGTCGCACCGAGCGCGGGCTCGTCGCTTCGGCAAGGGACGGCGATGGTGACCGCCTCGCGCGCCGCGTCGCCCCCTGGCACGTCCGCTGCCAGCCGGGTGCTCATCGCGCCCCTGTGCCGAGCCGCGTCGCCGCCGCGGCAGCCGCCGACGCGGCGACGGGCTCGCCGTCGGGACCGCGCAGGGCCACCCCGGCCAGGGCGAGGTCCCGAGAAGCCCGCGACCAGCCACCGATCCCGTGCCACGCGCCACGCAGGAGAAAGAAGGCGAGCGCCGCGATGCGCAGCCCGAGGTGTGCCAGGTGCCCGTGATGCAGGGCGTGGAAGCGCAGGCAGCCGGCGAAGATCGCCTCGGCTCGGCGATCCCCCAGCAGCACCTCCCCGGCCCGGTTGCCCTCGTGCTCGATCGACACCTGCGGCAAATAGACGACGGACCGGCCCGACTCCTGCACACGAAAGCAGAGGTCCATGTCCTCGGCGTAAAGGAAGAAGCGCTCATCGTATCCCCCCAGAGCGAGCAGCTCGTCGCGGCGGCCGAGGAAGAACGCCCCGTGGCACCAGTCGACCGCCACCGGGCCGGCCCCGCGAGGCAGCCAGGCCCGGCCCGCCCAGCGGGCCCGCACCAGGGTGCGCAGGGAGAAGAACGACTCGACGATCGGGGTGAGCTCGCCGGATCGATCACGGTTGGCCACGGCCACCAGGCCGATCGACGGGTCGTCCTCCAGGGTCCGCAGCGCAGCCGCGATCGCCTCCTCGGTGGCGCGCGCATCCGGGTTGAGGAACAGGACGAAGCGCCCGCGCGCCTGGCGCAGCCCCTGGTTGGCGGCCCGGGCGAAACCCTGGTTGGCCGGGCTGGCCAGCCAGCGCACCCAGGGGAAATCCCGCTGCACCAGATCGCGACTCGAGTCGGTCGAGGCGTTGTCGACCACCAGAGCCTCGCGGTCGCCACCGCGCACGCTCTCGAGGCAAGCCCCGAGGTAGGCGGCGCCGTTCCAGTTGACCACCACCACCGACACGCGCGGCGAACGCCCGGCAGCCGCGTCCGCGGTTTCCGGGTAGCTGGGCGGGCGGCTCACGTCCAGTAGCCGATGCCGCGCAGCGCGTGGCACGCGTCGCCGAGCACCAGCGAGTACGCATCCGGCACCCGGGCCCGCAGCTCATCGAGATCGTGCTGCTGCGTGATCCTCTCGGCGACCCCGCCGAGCTGCCGGCGAGCCTGGCCGATCGCGGCGAGCTGCGCCGGCGTCGGCACGAAGACTCCGGTGCGAATCGCGTGGCCCAGGTCCTCGATGGCGTGGCCGAGAAAGCTCAGCTTCACGGCGTCGACGTTCAGTCGGACCAACGGATCCTCGCCGCGCAGCGAGGCGTCGACCAGCTTCTGCTCGAGCTGCAGGCGGAAGATCGTCGCGTCGAGCAGCCGCGCCATGCGTCGCCCGAGGCCGTTGCCGGTGTAGCCGCGGTGCGCCGCGTCGATCAGCCCGTACACCAGGTGCGTCCCGTTGCACGCCTTGCTGTGGATCGGGCCACGTCCGTAGGGCCGGCCCTCGGTCATGCTGGCGAACACCGCCGCGTATGCCGCTTCGGTGTCGACGAGGTGGCGCTCCACCAGGTCGGCGACCACCACCTCCGTGCCACGCGCCGTGCGGAACCGGTCGCTCTGCGGCGGCAGCTCGTGGGTGAGCACGCACACCGTCCACGACGCCTCGTCCGACTGCGCCGTCGGGTCGAAGACCGCCTCGCTGCCGGCGATCAGCTCCTGACGGGTGAAGCGTCCCTGCGGGGTGGCAAACGCACGCTCGCGCGGCACGTCGGTCGCCTGCATGATCTGCAGGAAGTGGAACGGATGGCGCTCGAGGCGCAGCTCGAAGTGCGGGTAGGTGCGGCCTCCGATGGTCGTCGTGGTGACGCTCTGCTCGACCATGGTGTCGAGGATCGGCTTGCCCCGCGCCGCGACGTCCCGGCCCAGGGCCAGGACGAGATGGGCGATCAGCCAGGGCTCGGTGCTGTCCAGCGCTCGCTGCAGGAGCATCTCGCGCAGCAGGGTCGCCGTCTGCCGGTCCGCCGCGTCGCCCGCCAAGGCCCCCTGCCCGCGCTCCGGACCCGGCTGCCGCGTGGCCACCACCGCCGGGCTCGCCCCCGGCCGCGGCGAATCGGCAGCCAGCGCCGGCTCGGCCGGGCAAATCCCCAGCGGCAGGTTCGCCAGGGCCGCCGCCGCGGCCCCCGCCGCACCTCGCTGCAGCAGCTCCCGGCGCGTCCAGGCCCGACCGCGGCTGCTCAACGGCCCGCTCCCGCCGCACCGCGGCCGGCGAACAGATCCGCCGCGCCGAACAGGTCGGCGAGCTCGCGCTGGCGCTCGGCGTAGGCCTGGCCGGCGATCGGCGCTCGCAGCGGATCGGCGAATAGCCCAGCGATCTCGGCGTCGCTGCGAACGCGCCGCCCCTCGAGCTCGCGTCGCCGGCGCTCGGCGGCCGGCAGGCGGGCCAGTGCCCCGAGCAGGCCCCGCTCACAGGCCGGCGCACGCACCGGGTCGAGGCGCGCGCGCTCGGCGAGCAAGGCCAGCGCACAGCGAAACACGCGCTCGCCGCGCTCCCGCTCGTAGTTCTTGTAGATGGTCAGCAACGCGTTGCGCTCCAGCATCTCGAGGCGCGCGCCCTGGCCGAGCAATCCCTCGCTGCCGTGCTCGCGGTGGTAGGCCACGGCGGCCGGCGCGAGCGCGCAGCTCTCGCCGAGCAGCCAGAGCCGCCAGCCCAGATCGACGTCCTCGAAGTAGGCGAAGTAAGATTCGTCGAAGCCACCGGCGGCCAGGAAGACGTCGCGCTCGATCAGCATCGCTCCGCCCGACGCGAAGAGCGTGGGAAGCACGGCCCCGGCAGCCTGAGCAGGCGGTGGTGCCGGATCGCCGTGGCCGCGTGGCGCCCCGTGGCCGTAGAAGTTCATCGTCCCGCCGTCGAACTCGATCCGCTCGCCGCCGCCCGAGAGGATCCTCGCCCCGACGCAGGCGGCGCCGCTCTCGCGCTGCGCCTCGACCAGCGCCCGCAGGAAGCCCGGGTGCAGACGCACGTCGTTGTTCACCAGGCAGAGCAGCCGGCCTGCGGCCACGGAAGCCGCGCGATTCACCGGCGCGGCGAAGCCCGAGTTGGTCGCACCGCCCTCGAGGCGCACCGCCGGGTGCTCGCGCGCCAGCCACTCCCGCGTGCCGTCGCTCGACGCGTTGTCGTAGACCACCGTTTCGATGCGCGCCGCGGGGTAGTCGAGCTGGCACAGCGAGTCGAGGCAGCTGGCGAGCAGCTCGCGCCGGTCGCAGGTGACGATCACGAACGAGACCTCGGGCTCCGGCTGGCTGCGCGCCTCGAGGCCATCTGGTGCGCCCGGGTGCGGCATCACGCCGTCACCTCTCGGGCGGCGCCGCTCAGGCCCGCTACGCTCGGGAGCACCCGCAGGGCAGCAGTCACGGCCGCGACGTCCGGCGGCGGCGCGGCGACCAGAGGCGCGAGCTCGGCCTGGTGCCCTCGTCCCGTGCGATCGATCACCAGCAGGTGGCGATAGGCCGGTGGCGCCGTGCTCGCCAGCCCGACCGCGCGGTTCATCACGCGGTTGGCCGCCGGGAAGCTCTCGTCCTGCTCGGGGTGCGAGAGCCAGGCGTTGACCGTCTGCATGAGCACCCACGCCGGCAGGTATCCCGAGGGGAGGACCGCGACGCTCGCGCCGCGGTCCTCGAAGAAGCGCCTCGTCCCCTCCAGGTCGGGGTGGCCGTGCGCGAGGTGCTCGGCCAAGAAGCCATGCTCGTAGCCGTAGCGGGCCCGGATCAGCTCGAAGAGGTAGCGATCCGCCTCGACGACGCCCGGGGTGGCAAACGGGCCGCCGAGCACCACGACGTGCCCGCTCACCCGCCACAGCTCCTCGAGCCACGCCCGCCGCTCCTTCCCGGGCACGTGCTCGAGCACGTCGAGGGAGACCACCAGATCGAGCTCGCGGTCGGCAAACGGCAGCCGCGCGCCTTGCGCCACCCGTACGTGCTCAGGGTAGTCGGCGCCGCGCGTGTCGACCACCGCGACCTCTATCCCGGGGAAGAAGTCGCCGGTCCACGCCAGGTGGCCGCCGTCACCGCCCATCGTGCCACCGACGTCGAGCAGCCGCGTGGCACCGGGCGCGACGATGCGCGCCACCTCGGCGGTCAAGGCATATCGCTCGTAGAGGTCGAAAGGCAGGCCCAGGATGAGCGCCTCGCGGTCGGCG
The DNA here is from genome assembly GCA_964529315.1 of uncultured Enterobacteriaceae bacterium. Taxonomy (GTDB): domain Bacteria; phylum Desulfobacterota; class Binatia; order UBA12015; family UBA12015; genus CAZGUU01. The sequence goes on along the minus strand of CAZGUU010000170.1, from coordinate 2,588 downwards.
GCCGAGCCGTGCAGCGTGAGTCGCACCAGGCGCGCCCACCCGCGCTCGAGCTCGAGACGCAAGCGATGGCCTCCGGCGGCCAGCGCCAGCCGACATGCGACCACCGCGCCGGCCGCGCGGGACGTCGATCGAGCGGGCTCGTGCGCGTCTGCGGGCGGCCGGTGGCGGACGACGACCCGCCCGTCGAGCCGCAGATCCACGGAGCCCGGCTCGGCCGTCTCCACCTCGAGCGACACCTCGAGCGGCGCTCGGCCCGTGTTGAGCAGGTAGACCGTCGCGCCGCTCTCGACGATGCGCGTGCCGTCCTCGCGCAGAGCACCGAAGCCGGTGCGCAGGGCGGCGCGTAGCTGCGGCTCGCCCGCGACGCACAGCACCGGGTCGGGCGCACCCAGGGCGTCGAAGGACAGCGCCGGCGCCCTGCGAGCCCGGCGCGCGACCAGCTCGCAGTTGTAGTCCGCCTGGAAGAAGCGCAGCGCCACGCCGAACCCGTGGCGCTCGAGGACGCGCACCCACCACGAGGGTACCCGCTCGGCGACGTGTGTCGGCTCGACGCGGTCGAAGTGCAGCGGATCCGGGGTCGCCGCCAGGAGCAAGCCACCGTCGCGCAGGACTCTCGCCGCCTCGGCGATCACCCGCTCGGGGTGCGGCACGTGCTCGAGGAGATCGAAGGCGCTCACCACGTCGAGCGAGCCATCGGCGAACGGCAGCCGCTCCGCGTGCCCGCAGGCCACGTACCCCGCGGCCAGGGGGGCGTGCCGGCGTGCCTGCGCCGCGGCGAAGCGGCTCGCGTCGATGCCGATCGCGCGGAATCCCGCCTGCCGTGCCTCGACGACCAGGAAGCCGAATGCGCAGCCGACGTCGAGCCAGCGTGCCCGCGGGCCGACCTCGGAGCGCACGAAGTCCATCCAGTGCCCCCAGGTGGCGTGGATCGCGTCGTAGCCCTCGGACGAGAAGCCGCTGTTCTCGCCGCGGAAGTAGCCGGCGCCGTAGAGCTCCTGCAGCGCGGCCGAGGGCAGCGGCTCGGTATCAGCCGTGTCGAGCATCGCGGGCCAGGCCGACTCTAGCCGCACCGTGCGGTGCCTTCAAATTCGCCTCCCGCCGGCCTGCCAGGTCGACGTCCCACCCCGCACGCCCGCGGAGCGGGCGAGCCATGCCAGCACGACGCAGGCCGCCAGCGAGACCGCGGACACGGTCGCGCCAGCCAAGAGCGTGGTCGGGCGATAGCGCAGCTCGACGCGATGCTCGCCCGGGGGAACGACCACCCCGATCATCGCACCATTGACCGGGAAGCGCGTCACGTCCTCGCCGTCGAGCGCGGCACGCCAGCCGGGATAGGCCAGGCGCGGCACGACCAGGACGCCCCCCTGCGCGCTGCTGGCTTGCACCTCCAAAGCCGCGTCGCCATCGCGGACGACGCGCGCCTCGCCCGAGGATGCCGTGGGCCAAGCCACGCCCGCGAGGTCCGCCTCGGCGACGCAGGCGACGCGCCGGCCGGCGGCCTCGAGCACGCAGCCATCGATCCGACTGGCATCCGAGACCCGCACCAGGTCGGTCGCGAGGTAGGCGCCGCCCACCGCGCCCGGGATCTCGTAGACGTGTGCGGTCGGATCGGCGTAGCGCAGGCGCAACGAGGCGAGCTGCGCGCGGCGAGCCCCGAGCTCGCGCTCCGTCTCGTCGCGCTCCGCGGCCTCGCCCTCCGACGGCCCCACGCCGCCCACCCATGCGAGCTTCCCCGGGGCGCCGTCGATCTCGAGCGTCACGGTGCCGGCCGGCGCCGCGGAGCCCCGCCCCCCCGCTGCAGCCGCGGCGGGACGGCCCACCCAGAGATCCAGCCAGCGCGGCTGGGCGGCGCGCAACACTCCGCGTGCGGCCACCGTCTCGCGCCCACCGGCCTCCTCCTCCGCCGTGAGCCGCAGCTCGAGATCGGCATCGCCCGCGGCGCCGATCCCGACCGCGAAGCGCTCGGGCAGGGCGTGCACCGCGAAGCGAAAGCGGCAGGGGGTCGAGCAGGTCCAATGGAAACGACGGTCCCCGCCCAGCTCGTGGATGCCGCCCGAGAGCCGCGCGCTGTCGATGCGCAGTGCCTCCAGCGTCCCGAGCAGCCGGCCCAGGCGCCGCGACGAGACCAGCGCCCGCACCGCGGCGGGCAGGCTCTCCTCGCGCAGCGCGCCGCGCGCCAGCACCCAGCGGACGTCGGCCAGCGCGGCGGCAGGCGCGCTGGCGACGAGCAACGGGTCGGGATCGGCGAGCACCCAGGTGACGCCCTGGCTCGGCGCGATCAGCCGGCCGACGAAGTCGTAGGTCGCACCCGGCGTCAGCACGTCTATGGCGCGCAGATCGCGCAGCCCAAGCACAGCCGAGACCAGCGGCGGAGCCAGGTCGACCGGCCCCGAGATGCGCCCGGGCCGCTCGTCGAGCAAGCTGCGCAGCGCCTCGACGTACGCGGCCGGGCGGTACGGGTCCAAGCGTCGGGGACGATCGCGGCGCGCCAGCCAGAGGAGCTCGCCCACCAGAGCGGCCGCCAGCAGCAGGCCGATCCACCCGCTCGCCAGCCGCCGCGGGGCGCGCAGCCGCGGCACGGATCCCGC
>CAZGUU010000169.1:0-11529 GCA_964529315.1 uncultured Enterobacteriaceae bacterium | reverse complement strand
CGCGGTCCGGCCCGCGGCCGACGCGCCGCGCGAGCTCGCAAGGGACGCGACAGCCGCACCCGCAGCGGAAGCAGAAGTCCGAGCCGAGCCCACCGGAGACCGAAGCCGCGGCGCCTTCGATCCGCACACCGGCCGCCGCAGCTTCCTGGCGACCGCGGGCGCGGTGGGCGCAAGTGGGATCGCCACCGCCGCGGCGGGCCTGGGCGGCATCCTGGTGCGCCACGCGCCCTGGCGCCCCGTCGCCCGGGACATCCACTTCGCGGAAGTCCAGCGCACATCCCTCGAGCAACACCCACAGTGGGCCGGATCGCGCGTGCGGGCATACCGTCGCCTGGGCCGCACCGGCTTCGAGGTGTCGGACATCTCCCTGGGATCGGCGGCGATCGACGACCAGCGCGTGGCGCTGCTCGCGCTCGAGCGGGGCGTCAATTACTTCGACACCGCTCCGGACTACTCGCGCAACGGCTCCGAGCTGGTGCTCGGCCGCGCCATCCACGAGTTCGGCCGCCGCGACCGGGTCTTCCTCGCCTCGAAGTTCTGCACCGCCGAGGGGCACCTGCCACCGGAGGCGCCGGTCGCCGAGATCATGGGCGCCGTGGAGTCGAGTCTGCGCCGCCTGCAGACCGACTACCTGGATCTGGTCCACATCCACTCGTGCGATCGGACCGAGCGCCTGCTCGCCCCGACCTTTCACGAAGCCTTCGACCGGCTGCGCGAGCAGGGCAAAGCGCGCTTCCTCGGCGTCAGCACGCACACCCCGGAGCTCGAGACCGTGGCGCGTGCGGCGCTCGACTCCGGACGCTTCGACGTGCTCATGCTGGCCTACCATCACGGCGTCTTCCCGGGCATCGGCCAGGTGATCGACGAGGCGCACGCGCGCGACGTCGGCGTGGTGGCGATGAAGACCTTGAAGGGTGCCAAGGCGGCGCAGCTTCCCGGGCTGAGCGACCGCGCCACCGCCTACTCGCAGGCGGCCTTCCGCTGGGTGCTGGCCAATCCCTCCGTGTCGTGCCTGGTGATCTCGTTCTCCAAGCCCGAGCACTGCGACGAGTACCTCTACGCTTCGGGCAGCGGGCCCGAGCCCGCCGACGCGGCCCTGCTCGACCGCTACGACCGGCTGGCGAGCGCCGACTACTGCCGGCCGCACTGCGGGGCCTGCCTGGCATCCTGCCCCGTGGGCCTGCCGATCGACACGGTGCTGCGCTACGACATGTACTTCGCCGACTACGGCCGCGAGGCGATCGCCCGCGACAAGTACGCTCGGCTCGGACGCCTCGGCCTGGACGCCGCGGCGTGCGCCGGCTGCCCCGCGCCCTGTGCGGGAGCCTGCCCTTTCGAGCTGCCCATCCGCGCCAAGATGGTCCGGGCACACGAGCGCCTGTCGCGCGCTTGATGGCTGCCCCGGCGGCACGGGTGCCGCCGAGCCGCGCCACCCGCTGGGGTCACTCCATCGCGCGTCCTCTTCGTCGTTCGTATACCCGGACTGGTCGCCGCGGCGAAGTTCGATTAGGGGAACGCAGCGGGGGTCCGACCTGCACCGGAAGGCGATCGTCGCCAGGGTCCGGAGGATCCCCTCGACGAGATACTTGGCCGAGGGCCCCGAGGAGCTCGGCGCGAAGGCCGTGCGAACGGCCGTGGCCAACGCCGGCATCGGGCCCGGGAGCCTCGAGGCCGCACCAGTGAGGCAACCCGAGATGCGCGAACCCAACGAGCTGATCCTCGCCGACTTGATCCGCGGCCGCGCCGAGAAGAGCCCGGACCGCGACGTCGCCACCTTCGAGCACTCGAGTCTCGACGGCGGCGCCACACCCGACGAGGTTCGCACCTATGCCGCCCTGGCGGAGAACGCCAACCGCATCGCGGCCCGGCTGATCGCCCGAGGGCTCGCCCCCGGCGACCGCTTCGCGGTGATGCTGCGCAACCACCCGGAGTTCGTCGAAACGATGATCGCGGCCTCGATCGCCGGCGCGGTCTTCGTGCCGATCGACCCGCGCACCCGCGCCGACAAGCTCGCCTTCATGCTGGAGAATGCCGGGTGCGCCGGGGTCGTCTGCGCCGACTACGTCCTCGGCGAGGTCGGCGGGGCGCTGGCGCAGCTGCGCCGCCGCCCGTGGGTGCTGGCACTCGAGACCGGGGAGGCGGGCGCCGTGCCGCTGGCGAGCTTCTCCGAGGTCGACTCGCTGCGCGAGGCTCTCGATCGGCCTGCGCCGACCGTCGACGTGCGCGCGGCGAGCCCCGAGGCGCCGCTGCAGATCATGTACACCTCGGGCACGACTGGCGACCCCAAGGGGGTGGTGGGCTCGAGCTCCCGCTTCGTCATGGCCGGCATGCTCGGCATGCTCTTCGGCTACACCTCCGAGGATCGACCCTACACCGGCCTCTCCTTCACCCACGGCAACGCTCAGTCGATGACGCTCATGCCCTCGCTGGGCATGGGGCTGCGCGCCGTCTTCAGCCGCAGGTTCACCAAGTCGAAGCTCTGGCAGGTGTGCCGCGCGTACGGCTGCACCACGTTCTCGCTGCTGGGCGGCATGGCCACGGCGATCTACAGCGAGCCCGAGCGCCCCGACGACGCCGACAACCCGGTGCGCATGGTGGTGAGCGGCGGCATGCCGGCCCCGATCTGGGAGGCCTTCGAGCGGCGCTTCGGCGTCGACGTCCTCGAGCTCTACGGTGCGCAGGACGGCGGAGGCCTGGCGATCAAGCCCGTCGGCCAGGGGCCAGTCGGCTCCTTCGGCAAGCCCGTCCCCGGTGTCGAGATGAAGGTTCTCGACCAGGACGGCAACGAGTGCCCGCCCGGCGTGGTCGGCGAGATCTGCTGTCGGCCAGCGGGCGGCGAGGCGAGCGTCGAGTATTTCGGCAACCCCGAGGCCTCGAAGAAGAAGATCCGCAGCGGCTGGAACCGCAGCGGCGACATGGGCCACAGCGACGCCCTGGGCTGGCTCTTCTTCGACTACCGAGCCGGCGGCGGCATCCGCCACAACGGCGACTTCGTGAACCCGGGCTTCGTCGAGAAGGCGATCGCCGAGCACCCGGACGTGGCCGACGTCTTCGTCTACGGCGTCCCGGCCGCCTCCGGGGCGCCGGGCGAGAAGGACGTCGTCGCGGCGATCGTCCCCGCGCCGGGCCGCCGCCTCGATCCGGCCTCGGTGTTCGCCGCCTGCCGCGCCAAGCTCGAGCCGAACTTCGTGCCCACCTGGCTGCAGGTGGTCGACGAGATCCCCAAGACCGCCTCCGAGAAGCCGCAGGAGCGCCTGCTCGTCGAGCGGCTCGCCCCCGGGGCGGCGGGCGTGTTCCGCGAAGGGCGCGCCTGAGCGGAGATCCCCGGCTCGGCGCCGGGCGCATCTGACGTTTTTCCCGCCCGCGGAGCTCGGCATCGGTGACGGTGCCCATGCCGGGCCGCGGCGTTCAGCCGCAAGCCTGCGGAAGCGGCGGGGCATTTTCACCCCGCAACTGCGGTTAGCACCTGCCGGCGCTCGGCGGCCTCTGCGCGCGAGCAATCTCGTGCATTCTCGCGCATTCTCGCGCCTTCCCGCGCCCTCGCCTCCATGGCACGCGGTGTGCGCTCGGCCCCTCTGCCAGCACGTCGCTGGCAACCAGAAGGGGGAGAGCCGATGAGAACCAAGCACAAGACGACGATCGCCATACTCGCTGGGTGGCTCGCCATCGCCCCGGTTGCGGCACAGGCGGCGACTGGCAAGGGCGGTGTCGGCGCCAACGGGAAGGGCGGCAATGGCCAGCTGGTCAGCCGCTTCACCGTCACCAAGCTGGACCGCAGGACCGTGGGCCTCCAGTGGGAGAGCAGGCTCAACTGGGTCAAGATCCTCACGCGGCGCGACGACCCGCTCGTCGCTGCGCGCCGTTTGCCGGACGGGCGCTTCCTCAACACTCTGATCCTCGACGCCAAGGTGCGGCTCGATCTGATCCAGAAGTTCATCGAGGACGGTGAGAGGGAGGGCAGCACGCGCGTGGGCTCGATCAACGGCGCGGAGCTGCCGCTGGAGCGCGGCGACAGGCGCCCCGCTCTTTCGAGCCTGGGTGGCTTTCCCGCGCCGGGCGGAAGCGACGCGAGCGTGGATCGCGCCATCGACACGATGATCGACGTCATCGACAGCTGCCGGGGCACGAGCGGCTCGCCGATCGCCGCCGGCGGAGACGGCCAGTGCTTCGACAACCCGAGCGGGAGCTGCCACGCCGGGGGCGAGGGCAAGAGCTCGGGGGAGGGCTCGCGGCCGCGCGGGGAGCTCTCGGAGGCGCAGAAAGAGATGTTGCGGGATCTCAAGAACGAGCCGTCCGGCGACCCGATGGGCGGCGGACGCGGCGTCGCGTGGGCCTTCCTCGTGAAGAGCTTGTGGAACTACTTCACCTACGAGGAGCCGGAGGAGACTGGGAGCTCCGAGGAGGGCCACGACGACGCCGAGGGATGCGAGGGAACCGAGGAGGAGTGCGAGGGGAGCGCCCCGCAGGCAAGCCCCGCGCCTGCCCCCCAGGCGACACCTGCGCCGGGTGCGAGCCCGGGTGGCTCGGGCGGCCAGCCCACTCCGGCGCCCACTGCCAACGGCGCCGCCTCGGGCGGTGCCGGCATGCCAGGCGAAGAGTCGACCTGCGATGCGGCCGCCGTCGCCGCGGCATGGATCTTCGAGTACTGCGAGGCCGCCGACTGGCAAACCTACGATTGCCAGAAGACGGTGCGACTGATGAACGGCTGTGCCGACAGTGCGCTCATCAACCCGGCGCCGGAAGGCGGCGACGAGTGCAACGGCGAAGGCTTGACCGCGGACGAGATCGCCACACTCGAGTGCAAGCGCCGCAGCATGATCGCGCAGCCGACGCCCGACGGCATCGTGTGCGAGTCGCGCCGACCCTCGCTCGACGGCTTTCCCTCACCGACGATGGACCTGTGCAGCAATCCGCGCGCGTTGGTCGATGAGGAGACCTGCGCGGCGATCAGCGCCGGCGCTTCGGGCGGCTCCTCGAACCCGGGCGGGTCACGACCGGGCCCGGGTCAGCCCGGGCCGAGTCAGCCCGGGCCGGGCAAGCCCGGGCTGGGCAAGCCCGGGCTGGGCAAGCCCGGGCTGGGCAAGCCCGGGCTGGGCTCGCCAGGACCGGGCAAGCCGATGGCAGCGAGGAGCTAGCCGGCGTCCGCCGTACGCAGGAGTGCGGGCGGGCGGAGGCGAGCCGCGCCGGATGAATCCGGCGCGGCTCGCCGCGTCCGGGCCCGTGGTGCGCATCTGGAATCAGCTCGATCTCCACCCGGGTCGGGTGCGCCGGCATCGTCACGGGTCTCGAGGTCTCGCGCCTGACCAGGAGCCGCACGGCGGTCCGCGGTGCATCCGCCGAGCGAGCGACGCCGGGTTCCGAGAACGTTCGACGGGGCACGATGCGCGAGATCGCCCGTCAATGGCGACCACGCGCGTCCACGTGGCTTCAGCGGCGCGCCTGCTGGCCCACTTTTCGCGAAGGGCGGCGCTTCCCGGGGCCGGCCGCGAGGTCCAGGCCGAAGATCTCCCCGAGGCTTTCGTCCGCCAGGACCTTCGCGCGCCTGGGCGTCGCTCGCGACGACGGGAGGTCGCGGCCGGCCTTGGCGATGAGATCCTTCTCGTCGACCGCGCGCAGGAGGAACAGGAGCTCCGGGCGCTCGTCGAGGCGGGCGCCGATGCCGTACAGGACCGCGGCGACGTGCTTGCACATCTCCGCCCAGTCGGGGCACGAGCACGACAGCGTGATCTCCGCCGAGACAGGGAAGAGGCCCTCCTTCGGCTCGCAGATGCGCCGCATCACGGCGTCGGAGAGGCGGCCCTGCAGGAGCTCCACCAGCGAGTCGACCGCCCCCGAGCAGCCGGCGCAGATGGACTTCCACTGTCTCCTCGGGACCGGCGCGACCCGGACTGCCACCTGGTAGAGCTCCGAGCCGGAGACGAACGCCCGCACCTCGCCGCGCTCGACCTGCAGGTCCACCACCGAGCCGTTGCGCAGGTACGTGCGGCCGCGCGGCAGGCGGTTGGCGAAGTCGCTGTAGCGCTCGAGGTTGTCGCACCACGCTTTGCCCCAAAAGGTCTTCGCGATGGCGCGACCCTCGATCCGCACGGGCGAGACCGGGTGGCCCTTCTTCGCGCGCTTCTGCATCTCGCGCTCGGCACGGCGACGCCGCTCGGCGACGGGGACATAGGGCTTGAAGCCGTAGTACACGCCGTCAGTCCTCCTTCATCGCCGTGCGCAGGTCGAGGCGCACGAGGTCGAGCAGCTCTTCGTCGCCGAGGGAGGTGAGGTCGAGCTCGGCACCGCCCTCGAGGAGGTCTGCCGCCAGCTTCCTCTTCGACTCGATCAGATCGTGGATCTTGTCCTCGACCGTGCCGCGGCAGACGAGCTTGTGGACGAGGACGTTTCGCGACTGGCCGATGCGGAAGGCGCGGTCGGTGGCCTGGCTCTCGACCGCCGGATTCCACCAGCGATCGAAGTGCACCACGTGCGACGCGGCCGTGAGGTTCAGGCCCGTGCCGCCGGCCTTGAGCGACAGGACGAAGAACGGCACCGACTCGTCCTCCTGGAAACGGGCGACCAGGTCCTTGCGCTTCGCAACCGCGATCTCGCCGTGCAGGACGAGGCCGGGGCGGCCGAACACCTCCGCGAGGAACGAGGAGAGCGGGCCGGTCGCCTCGCGAAACTGGGTGAACACGAGCACCTTCTCCTGCTTCTCCGCCACCACCTCGGCGAGGTCGCGTAGGCGGGCGAGCTTGCCGCTGTCCCTCTCGGCCCACGCGCCGTCACCGAGCCATTGCGAGGGATGGTTGCAGATCTGCTTGAAGCGCGTGAGGTACGCAAGGACGACGCCCTTGCGGCGGATCCCCTCGGCACCTTCGAGCTCGCGCGCGAGCTCCTCGACCGCCTTGCCGTAGAGCGCCGCTTGCTTCTTGCCGAGCCCGCAGTACGCGACGATCTCCGTCTTGTCGGGCAGGTCCGTGATGACCGATCGATCGGTCTTCAGGCGCCGCAGGATGTACGGGCGCACCAGCTCGCGCAGCGGGCCGTAGGGGTTCTTGGGCGCGTCCGCCAAGCGCTTGGCGTAGCGCGCGAACTCCTTGGCCGACCCGAGCAGGCCCGGGCTCACGAAGTCGAAGATCGACCAGAGGTCGGCGAGGCGGTTCTCCACGGGCGTCCCCGTGAGCGCAAAGCGGGCGCGCGCGCGCAGGCGCTTCGCCGCGCGCGTCTGCTTCGCAGCCGGGTTCTTGATCGCCTGCGCCTCGTCGAGCACCACGAGACGCCACGGTGTCGCCTCGAGCCAGGGGACGCGCAGCAGCGATCCGTAGCTCGTGATGACGAGGTCCGCGGCAGCGACGCAGGGGGGTGCCGCGGGCGCGGCGAGGTCCGCGGCGGGCATCTCGGACGGGTGCGCCACGACCGCGCGCAGGCTCGGGGTGAAGCGGACGAGCTCGGCGGACCAGTTTGCCAGGAGCGAGGCCGGGGCGACCAGGAGGCTCGGCACATGGCGTCTCGCCTCGCCCGTCGAACGCCGCGCCCCGGCCCTCTCCCCCGCTGCCGCCGCCCGTTGCGTGGCGAGGAGCGCCAGGATCTGGATGGTCTTGCCGAGGCCCATGTCGTCGGCGAGACAGCCGCCGAGGCCCAAGCTCGAGAGCAAGTGCAGCCAGCGAACGCCGACCTCCTGGTAGGGGCGCAGGGTGCCATGGAGCGCGCTGCCGGGGTCGACGCGCGCGAGGCCGGCGGGCGAATGGAGAGCTTTCAGGGTCTCGGCGAGCCACGGGCCAGCGACGGCCTGCGACCACTCGGGGTCGGCCCCGTTCTCCGCTGCGTCCTCCGTGACGTCGGCGCCAGCGGCCATCCGCATCGCCTCGGCAAAGCCCACGCCGCGCTCCTGCGCGAGACGCTGCACTTCCTCCATCCGCGCCAGGGCACGCTCGAGGCGGTCGCGATCGAGCTCGACCCAGCGGCCACGGATGAGCGCGAGGCCCGCCGACGAGTCGAGCAGCGCCGCGATCTCCTCGCGCGTCAGCGTCTCGCCGTCGAGCGTCACGTCCATGCGAAAGTCGAGGAGCGCCTCCTGGCCGAGGCGCGAGGGCGCCTTCGCGCCGACCGTCGCCGTCACGCGCGGGCGTGGCGGCCGGCCGGCCCTCCAACCGGCGGGCATGCGCACGAGGACGCCCGCGGACTCGAGCGCTGGGACGTCGCGCAGCATCTCGACCGCTTCGCCCGGCGTCCAGCGCAGCGGGTGGAAGATCTCGCCCTCGTCGACCATCCGCCGCAGCCACGGGCACGCCTGCGACGCGCGCTGCACCGGAACGAGGAGCGATAGGAGCTCGGGCCTGCGGGCCGCGCCCGCGTACTCGCGCAGAGCCTGCCCGAGCGGCACGTGCTGCGCCTTGCCGTGCGCGGAGAGCCTCCCGGTGTAGGTCGCGAGGAACGCGAACGGAGCCTCCTCGTCGCTGCGATTCTCGGCGAGGTTGAAGTGAACGCGCCCGACGACGTTCCACGCGGGGTGCAGGGACTTGAGAAAGTCGTGCAGCGCCTCGCCCGACTCGGCGAGCTCCGTGCGAAGCGCGGCGTCGGTCTCGCTCCACAGCGCGCGCAGGACGTCCGCGCTCAGGTACTCGGCGCCGGGGATGGCGGGCGCGGCGCGTGCGAGCGCGTCGATCTCGTCGTCCGGCGGTGGCGGGACCGGCTCGCGCGACGCCGCGGCATCCGGGCGCATGCAGAGCGCCGCCACGTAGCGCGCACCGAGCTCGCGAAACGTGGCGAGGGCCGCGGGAAGCGTGCCGCCGACCTCGCCCGCGCCGAGATGGAGCAGCCCGTGGCCGGAGCCGCGTGCAAAGGCGGCGCGCAGGCGTTCGGCGACCGCTAGGTCGAGCGGTGGCGCGCCCACGACGGGCTCGAGCACCAACCTGCCGTGCGGCGTGAGGCGCGGCGTGAGGGAAGGGGTGGTCACGACGTGGGGGCTCGTAGCACGATCGTCGACCCCTCACTCGGCAGGTGTCCACAGACATCGAGCCGCGTCCCGGCAGAGGCTGAAGCGCCGGGCTGCTCGGCGCGGGCTCGGCCCCCTACGCAGCCGCACTCGCGGTTTTACAGAGACACAGATCTGCGCTAATGCATAGATGCGTGGGAACGCGCATCTCGACCGATCTCGCCGATCCCCGGCTGGTGAAGCTGCTCAAGGCCGAAGCCAACGAGCGCGACACCACCATCAAGGACGTGCTCTCTCGTGCCCTGGAGGCGTATTTCGCCGAACGGCTCGAGTCCAAGGCGCTGGCGAAGCTCGCGGAGTCGTCCTTCAGCGAATGGGACGATCCGCGGGACGCGGAGTACGATCGCCTGTGAGTGCCGGCGAGGTCGTTCTCGTTCGGTTCCCGTTCGCCGATCTGGCCGCAACGAAGAAGCGGCCTGCGCTCCTCCTGGCCCGTACCGTTCGATCCGCCCGGTATCGCCTGGTCACGCTGGCGATGATCACGAGTCAGGTGGAAGCCCTCGAGCTCGACGGCGACGTGCTGCTGAAAGACTGGAAATCCGCGGGTCTCCTCCATCCCAGCCTGCTTCGCCTGGCCAAGGTGGCGACGGTCGACGCGGAACTCGTCGACAAGACCATCGGACGGCTATCCGCCGCGGACCACGCCACCGCGCGCGAGGCCTTCCGTCGCGTGTTCGCAGCCTGGATGCGCCCTGGGGCGTGAGCAGGGCGCGCAGCACTACCGCCTTCGGCAGGCCGAGGGGCGCCAGGCTGGAGGCAGTGACCCAGCGCGCCGGCGCGGCGCAGCGTGGCCACCGACGAGTGGCCCGGGCAGGGCACCCCTGGCTGGTCCGCGCGGATGCCCCGAGCATTTCCCTTGCTGGGGGAATTTCGCTATGGGGGCGCATGCTGCGAAACCGCATCGTCGGAGGCCTTCTCGCCGCAGCGCCTCGCGCGCTGCTCACGCTCACCGTCGCCGCGGCGCTCTGCGCCGGGCCCGCAGGGGCTCAGACCCTGAACAGCGACATGCAGGGCTCCCCCAAGGACGCCCCGGTCGTTCCCGGGCTCTACGACACCGAGCTGTGCGTGGTCAGCATCGACGCCGCGACGAGCTTCGTGACCTTCATGGCGCCCAACCCGGAGGATCCGAACGCCGCCATGGCATTCGCCTTCAAGAAGGTCGCGGGCTTCAAGCAGGGCGACCTGGTGAAGCTCAAGGCTGCGACCAGCGCCGATGCCGGCCAGCCGACCGTCACCGTGCTCGAGGCCGGCTCGGCCAAGTGCAAGCGGTACGGCCACGCACACCACTGAGGGAGCCGGCCCGCGCACGTTGCGCGGCGCGGACCGCCGTCCGCGCGGCTCGGTCAGCTAGCCAACCCTCGGGGAGCAGCCCCTCGGCGGCCGAGGTGTGCGGCTCGACCCGTGGCGTGAAGCATCGCTCCGAGGGGCGATCGCGCCCGGGGGCCCTCGCAGCTTGCCCGGCGGGCGCGATCGATCGCCCAGGCAGGGGCGCCCGCCGCCCCAGATGGCGCGGTCGACGCAGGTCGGGACACCGACCCGGACACCGGCCCGCCGCGTTCGTCCGGTGCGTCCCGCCTTGCGCAGGCGGCGCCGTCACGGCAAGGAAGACCCGCGTGGATCGAACCCCGCGAGGAGATCTGCCTTGAAGCAGCGCAAGAGGATACCGGCGCCGAGCAAGGGCGCCGGCAAAGCGGCCGCCGCGGGCGGAGGAGCAAAGGCAGCAGGCCACGAACGACGCAAGGCGTCGAGAGAAGGCCCCAGGGGCGCTGCCAAGCCAGGAACGCACAAGCCGGGGGCCAAGGCGGCAGGCGCCAAGTCGGTCGCCAAGCCGCCGAGCGTGAAGCTGGCGGCCAAGGCGGGAGGCTCGAAGGCGGGGGCTTCGAAGGCAGGGGCATCGAGGGCGAGCGCGAGAGCAGGGGCCGCGAAGCCGAGCACCAAGCCAGCGGCGGCCAAGCCCGCCGCGCGACCCGCGCCGGGAGGCGCGTCCAAGGCCCCGGCCCGCCCGACTCGCCCCAAGGCCAAGCCCGCCCCGCGCCCGGCCAAGCGGCGCCCGCAGCCCCGCGTCGCCGACTCCGCCTTCCGCCTCAATCCGGAGATCCGCCCCTCGGACTACCGCATCCACATCCTGCCGGAGCTGCAGCAGGGCAAGTTCCGCGGCGAGGTGGTCATCGAGCTCGACTTGAAGCGTGCGATCCCGTCGATCGAGCTGCACGCCGCCGAGCTGACCGTCGATCACGCCGAGGTGGCCTACCCCGACGTGCCCGAGCCGTCGCCGACCGCCCGCCTCGTCGGCCGGGCGGTGCAGGCCCCACCCGGCCTGGGCCCGATCGCGCTGCCGCAAAAGGCGGTGGCGATCGTCCCGCACGCGGCGCGCGAGACGGTCGAGATCAAGTTCCTGCGGCCGCTCGCCCCGGGCCACGTCAAGCTGAGCCTCGCCTACCACGGCACCCTCCAGGAGCGCCTGCGCGGCCTGTACAAGGCGAGCAGCGGCGGGCGTCGCTACGCCTTCACGCAGCTCGAGGCCGCCGACGCGCGCCGCTTCTTCCCCTGCT
>CAZGUU010000168.1:0-11538 GCA_964529315.1 uncultured Enterobacteriaceae bacterium | reverse complement strand
GCCGCCTCGCGCGGCCCGGCGCGCTCGACGCCGAAGCGCGCGGCGAGCCGCGCGAGGTCGCCCGCGGCGCGCAGCTCCGCGGCCAGGTCGTCGCGCAGGCCGGGCGCCTCGACCAGGGCCTCGATCGCGTCCAGCCGCTCGCCGATCACACGTAAGTCGAGCGAGGGATAGACCAGCCACTCGCGCAGGCGGCGCGTGCCGGCCGCCGTCACCGTCTCGTCGACCGTCCACCACAGCGAGCCGTGGCGCGCACCCGACGGCCCCTCGAGCACGCCCAGATTGCGCCGCGTGCGCTCGTCGATCATCAGCTGCGCGCCCAGGGCGTAGACCGCCGGCGGCCTGAGGTGCTCGAGCCCGCCGCGCACCGTCTCGCCGAGATAGGCGACGGCCGCGTCGAGCGCGCGGCGCAGGTCGGCATCGAGCGCCTCCCCGCCGAGCCAGGGGGAGCTCGGCGCGCGCTCGGTCACGGCCACGTCGAGGCCGGCGACCAGCTCGCCCAGGCTTGCGTCGCCCGCCGGCACGAGCACCTCGCGGGGCGCGATCCGCCCGAGCTCCTCCCGGGCGAGCAGGCGGTCGGGCGCCCGGCAGCAGCGCAGCTCGCCGGTCGACGCCTCGACCGTGGCGATCGCCACCGACTCGCCCTGCTCGCCTCGTGCCAGGGCCACCAAGTAGCCCGGCGCGCTCGCCGCGAGCCCTTCTTCCTCGTCGAGCACCGTGCCGGGGGTGATGATGCGCGTGAGGCCGCGCTCCACCAGCCCGGGCTGCGCCTGGGCGTCGCCGAGCTGATCGCAGATCGCCACGCGCAGCCCCAGGCCGACCAGCCTGCTCACGTACGTCTGTGCCGCATGGCAGGGAATCCCGCACATCGGCACCGGGTTGGGATCGCTCTTGTTGCGCGAGGTGAGGGTCAGGTCGAGCAGCGGGGCGACTCGCTCGGCGTCCTCGAAGAACATCTCGTAGAAGTCGCCCAGGCGAAAGAAGAGCACGGCATCGCCCACCTGCGCCTTGATGCCGAGGTACTGGGCGAGCACCGGGGTGAGCTTGACCGCCGGCCTACCCTCCACTGCCTGCGCCGCTGCCACCCTCAATCCACCGCCTCCGCCGCCTCGCGCCCGAGCCCGCATCGCCGGTCGCGCGCCGCCCCCGAGCCCGATTCGTGCTCGGGCCGCGCCGCTACCAGCGCCCGGGGATCGGCCCCGCCGGATAGCCCGAGGGGCACGACGGCGGCGGCGGACCCGGCGGGCAGACGATTCGCTCGGCTCGCCCGTCCGTCCCCTGCCGTAGCACCCAGCCCTGCTCCTCCGGAATCCACGCATTGCACGCCGTGGCCACGATCCGCAAGCAATCCCAGCTGCCCGGAACGTAGCGCAGGTGGAGCTTGCAGTAGTCGAACTCGCCGTGGCGCAGCGAGCTGAAGATCTCGACCTGCTCCGAGCACCACCAGGGCGGCCCGGCGAGCCAGCCGTGTGCCGACGCGCTCGCCATCGGCCCGAGCAACGCCACGGCGAGCGGCAGCGTGGCGAGCGCCATCCCGCGGAGCCGCGCGACCGTGCGCGCCACCCGCCCAGGGCGCATCAGCTCTTCCTGCGCCGGCGCCCGATGTAGTCGACCAGCAGGTACTCGCCGAGCCGATCGGGGCGGCTGTACAGGGCGCGGCCGCGGTTGATGCGCGTCATGCGCTCGACGAAGGCGCGCAGGCCCGGGGAGTCGTCGAGCATGAAGGTGTTGATCGTCACGCCACGCCGGGTGACTCGCTCGACCTCGCGCAGCGTCTCGGCCGCGGCGCGCAGAGAGACGCCGCCGAAGGAGAGCGGCCACTCGCAGTGCAGGCGGCCGCGCTGGAAGTACGCCGTGGGCTGGCCGTCGGTCACCACGATCATGTGCTGGTTGCGGCTCGGGTGGCGCTCCAGCAGGCGGCTCGCCAGACGCAGGCCGTCCTGCAGGTTGGTGAAGGGGTCGCCCATGTTCCAGCTCGCCTCGGGAAGGTCGCGCGCCTGCAGCTCGACGGCACGAGTGTAGAACCCGACGATGCCGAAGTAGTCGCGCGGGAAGCGCGTCCGCACCAGGCTCTCGAGCGCCAGGGCGACCTTCTTGGCCGCGGCGAAGCGCCCCTCCCAGCTCATCGACCAGCTCATGTCGAGCAGCAGTACGGTCGAGGCGCTGCTCGAACGATCCGTGTCCAGCACCTCGAAGTCCCGAGGGTGCAGCTCGAGCGGCGTCCCGGGCCGCCTCGCCACCGCCTTCATCAGCGTGGGCACCAGGGCGACGTGCAGCGGGTCGCCGTGCACGTAGGGCCGCGTACGCTCCGGGCGGACCTCGGCCGCGCCTCGGGTGGCCGTCGGGTGCGCGCCGCTCCGGTCGCGCAGCAGATCCTGATAGACGTCGCGCAGCGCCAGCTGGCCGATCCTGCGCACGCCGCGAGCCGAGAGCTGGATGCGCCCCTCGCGCTGCGCGAGCAGGCCCGCCCCCTCCAGGACCACGAGCACCTGGCCCAGGCGCTCGAGATCCCGAGCCGCGTCGTCGCCGAGCAGCTGGCGGGCGCTCTCGAGATCGAGCGCCTGAAGATCCCCCGAGAGCAGCTGGCGCTCCAGGCTGCGCAGCGCATCCATCTCGCGCATCAGCTCGATGGCCTCGGCGTAGCCCACCGGGTGTCGGCCGCGGAACCGCGCACCCTCTCGCCTGCGGAAGGCCTCGAGCCGGCGGATGTCTTCGAGCTGATCGAGCAGCTCCTGGAAGGCCCGCTCGGCCTGCGCGTCGTTGAACCGGTAGCCCTGCGAAAGGCGTTCGATGGCCGCGGACAAGCCGCTGGGAAGATCGTCGAGGAACGCACGCCGCTCGCGGGCGAGCGATCCATCGCCGTCGCCGGGGATGCCCCCATCGAGCGAGTCGCGCTCGCGGCGCAGTAGCGCATCGAGCCGCTGGCGAGGCTCGTCGAGCGCGTCGCCGAGCTCGAGGTCGGCGAAGCGCTGGCGCAGCCGCTCGCGCAGCTCGGCGAGAAGCTCCTCCAGGCCGACCACTCGCATGCCCTCGAGGTCGAGCCCCTGGCGCAGCACCCAGTCGAGCGCCTGCTGGACGTCGTCGGTCTGGGAGAGCGCGTCCGCGAGCCGCTCGAACAGCCGATCCGGGTCGAGCCGAACGCTCTGCGTTCCGTCCCAAGCCGTGTAGCGGACTCGGATCACCGGACCTCGCCAGCCAAGGGCTCAGGCGCGATAGGTGGCGCGCCCACCCTCGCGCTCCTTGTTCAGCTTCTGGTGCAGGTGGAGGCCCTCGAGCAGGAGCTCGGTCGCCGACGCCATCAGACCCGGCGACTCGAAGGGCCCGAGCTCCTCGATCGCCTCGAGCAGGCCGGGAATCGCGCGAATCCCCTCGAGGTACTCCTGCGCCGGCATCGCGTCGGCGACCTCCACGCCCCAGCCCCCCTCGAAGTACTCGACGACCCTCGCCAGCCGCTCGACGGACACCGTGCGGTCGAACACCGCCAGGACGGCCCGCCCGACCAGACGATCCAGGGCCGCGGCGTCGTCGCGGTCCTCGGTCAGCCCCTCGAGCTCGAGCTTGCCCATCATCGAGGCGGCGATCGCGCCCAGGTCGCAGATGCGCGGTACGATCTCGCTCTCTCCGAGCTTGACGGCGCGGCGCTCGGCGTTGGCGATCAGCGTCTCGTAGTTGTTCAGCGTGACCCGCACGCTCACCCCGGAGCTCTGGCTCACCTCGGGCGAGCGGCGCGCCTCGAAGGTGAGCTGGGCGACGATCGACCTCATGAAGTCCGGCACCCGCACCGGGCGCCGCTCGCGGTCGGCGACCGACACCTCCTGCTCGAGGATGGCGATCTCCGCCTCGATCGACTTCGGGTAGTGGGTGCGGATCTGGACGTCGAAGCGGTCCTTGAGCGGTGTCACGATCCGCCCGCGGCTGGTGTAATCCTCGGGGTTCGCGCTGGCCACGATGACCACGTCGAGCGGCAGGCGCAGCTTGAACCCCTTGATCTGGACGTCGCGCTCCTCCATCAGGTCGAACAGGCCCACCTGGATCTTCTCCATCAGGTCGGGCAGCTCGTTGATCGCGAAGATGCCGCGGTTGGTGCGCGGGATCAGCCCGTAGTGGATGGTCGCCTCGTCGGCGAGGTAGCGGCCCTCGGCCACCTTGATCGGGTCGATCTCGCCGATCAGGTCGGCGATCGAGACGTCGGGCGTGGCGAGCTTCTCGGAGTAGCGCTCCTCGCGCCCCAGCCAGCGCACCGCCAGCGTCTCGCCCTCGGCCTCGAGCCGCTCGCGGCAGGCGCGACAGATCGGCGCCAGAGGGTCGCAGTGGATCTCGCAGCCTGCGACGGCGGGCACCCGCTCGTCGAGCAGCTCGACCAGCCCGCGGATCATGCGCGACTTGGCCTGACCGCGCTCGCCCAGGAAGACCATGTGGTGCCCGGAGAGGATCGCGTTCTCGATCTCCGGGATCACCGTGTCCTCGTAGCCCAGAATCCCGGGCAGGATGCGCTCGCCGCGCGCCAGGCGGCCGAGCAGGTTGCGCCGCAGCTCGTCGCGCACCCGCTCGGGGTGGTATCCGGAGCGGCGCAGCTCCCCGACGGTCGTCTCCCCAGGCATCACCGCGTCCTCCCGGCCCTCGGGCCGCACTGGTGCGGACGCAGCCATTATCCGCCCCGCCCGGGCAGCGGGCAACCACGCAACGGGGACGGGATGCCCGGGTCCCTATTGCGCGGAGAGGATCGGCACACCGTAAGCCGCAAGAGCCTCGTCCGCGGTGATGATGGTCAAGCCCTCGCTCCGCGCCTGGGCGACCAGGAGGCGGTCGAACGGATCACCGTGGTGCAGCGGCAGGGCTCGGACGCCCGCGGCGTGCGAAGCCGTCACCGGAAGCTCCGTCAGGCCCATGGCCTCGATCGTCGACTCGAGGGCGATGTCGCCCCGCCAGCGCACCTTGCCGATCGAAAGCTTGATCGCGATCTCCCAGATCGACGCCGCGCTGACGAACACGGCCGACGTCGGCGCTCGAATCACCTGCCGCGCCTCGCGCGAGAGCCGCCTGTCGTCCCGCAGGCACCACAGGAAGACGTGCGAGTCGAGAAGAGCCCTCAAGGCTTCCGCCGGCGGCGCGGCGGCTCGATCGGGCTGCGGTAGATCGCATCGAGGACCGCCCTGGGCAACGGCGCGTCGAAGCCGTCGTCGACGTCGATCTGGCCGCGGAGCAGGCCGAGCCGCCGCGGCGGGCCGCCCGACTCGAGCGGGGCCAGGCGCGCCACCGGCCGTCCGCTGCGCGCGATGACGATCTCCTCGCCCGCGGCGGCGCGATCGATCAAGCGGGAGAGGTGGGTCTTCGCCGCATGGACGTTCACGATCGGCACGAGTCCAGCTTAGTCCGGTCGGTGCCACCTCGCAATCCACGTCATCCGCAGGCCATCCGCAAGCACCCCTGCGGTGGTCGAGCCGGCCGAGGCCATCCGCGACCGGAGGCCGCCCCCCTCGCCTCTCGAGCGGGCCGCGTGCCCCGGGCCACGCCTCGGGAGCAGCAGGAGCAGCCCCCTGGAGCCGGCCCGGACCCGACAGAGGGAGAGCGTCGCGGTCCGGGCACCTCCGCGAGGGCCCGTCAGTCCGCCTCCCCCCTCACGCGAAGTGCGGCCGGAGCAGATCGTACGTCTCGGCCAGGTACTGCGGCATGACCTTCACGTCGGCGATCACCGGCATGAAGTTCGTGTCCCCGAGCCAGCGCGGGACGACGTGCCAGTGCAGGTGCTCCGCGATCCCCGCCCCGGCGACGCGGCCGAGGTTGGCGCCTGCGTTCACGCCGTCGCAGCGCATCGCCCGCTCCACGGCCCGCACTGCGCCGCGCAGCGCCTCCATCAGGCCGCTCCAGGCCGGCGCGTCGAGCGCTCCGAGGTCCGCCGTGTGGCGGCGAGGCGCGATCATCAGGTGCCCGCTGCCGTACGGGTAGCGGTTCAGCATCACCACGGCGTGCTCGTCGGCACGCAGCACCAGGTCGTCGCGCCTCTCGCCACGAGCCGGCAGCTCGCAGAAGATGCAGCTCGCCGCCTCGGGCTTCTCCGCGGCGACGTAGGCCATCCGCCAGGGAGCCCATAGCAGCTCGTGCGCCACTCGGGCGCCCTAGTCCTGCGGTCGCGCCGGCGCTGCGTCGCCCGGCCGTGCGCCGCCGGCGGCCGCCGCCGCCGGAGCGCTGCCCGCCAACGACAATGGGCGGCGATCGACGCGCTCCTTGAGCTCCTTGCCGGCCTTGAAGAAGGCGACCCGCTTGGCGTTCACCGCGACGACCTCGCCGGTCTTCGGGTTCAAGCCCTCCCTCGCATTGCGCCGCTTGACGATGAAGCTGCCGAAGCCGCGGATCTCGATGCGCTCGCCCCGCGCCAGGGCCTCGCTCAGGCTGCCGAAAACGCCGTTGACCAGGGCCTCGACCTCCCGCCGGGGGAGGTGCGACCGGGCGTTGATCACTTCCTCGATCAGCTCGCGCTTGGTCATCGTTCGACTCCGCTTCCGGGCCCCGGGCCGCCGTCCGCCTCGCGATCGGCTCGCTCTCCCTACCAGCGAATTCCTTCTGTGACCACAGGCATCCGCCAGAGCAGCTGCGCTCCGGCATCGGCCTCGCGCTCGACCGCGCCGATCCACTCGAGGATCCGCCCGAGCGCGGCCGGAGCGAGCGGCGCCATGGCGGCCTCCTCGGAGAGCAGGGCCCGCATCCACCACGGTCGGCGCCATGGGGAGACGTGCTCGAGGGTCGGCTCGCCCTCGATCCCGCCACGCGCGGCCGCCAGGCGCGCCGCGTCCTCGAGGCCTCCCAGCTCGTCCACCAGGCCGAGATCGCGTGCCTGCTGGCCGGTGAAGATCCGTCCGTCGGCGATCCCTCGCGCCCGGGCGGCGTCCATGTGCCGGCCGCTGGCCACGGCGTCGATGAACTGGGTGTGTACCTGATCGAGCATCTCCTGGAAGATCGCCCGGTCCTCCTCGCCGAGTGGGCGAAACGGCGAGCCCATGTCCTTGCGCGCTCCGGCCTTGAGCACGTCGGCCTGGACGCCGAGCTTCTCGAGCAGGCCGCTCACGTTGGCCACCGAAAGGATGACGCCGATCGATCCGGTGAGGGTTCCGGGGTTGGCCACGATCACGTCCGCCGCGCTCGCCACGTAGTAGCCGCCCGACGCCGCGACCGAGCCCAACGAGGCCACGACTGGCTTGCGGCCGGCCAGACGCCGGACCGCGGCATACATCTCCTGCGACGGCGCGACCGCCCCTCCGGGCGAGTCGATCCGCACGACCACCGCGGCGATCGACGGCCGATCGGCCAGATCTTCCAGCGCTTCGACGAAACCGTCCGAGCGGGTGATCTCGCCCTCGAGGGGAATCACCGCGACCGACCGGCTCGAGCCCAGCGCCATCCGAGCCGCCGGCTGCTCGCGGAGCAGCGCCACCGCGAGCGCCGCGAGGAAGAAGCACGCGACGAACCCCGCCAGGAAGCCGAGAGCGCGACGCGCCGGGTGTCCAGACATCGCCCGCCACTCCCTTCTCAGCGGCGCCGCACGGATCCGCTCCCGGCACCGTCCACGACGGCCCCGGGGTCCCGCGGGCGGTGGCGCTGCTGGATCACGGCCGTCGCCACCATGCGCTCGTCAGCTCTGCGGCTTGGCCTTCTCGCCTACCGCCGCTCGCTGCAGGTCCGCGCCGACGACGTCCTCGAGGGAGAACTTCGCCGCCTGCCCTTCGCGGCTCAGGTAGGCGTTCATCTCCTCTCGCTCCTCGGTCCGCCGCAGCGCGCGCACGGAGAGGCCGATCTTCTTCTCCCGCGGGTCGACGTTGGTCACCTCGGCCTCGAGCTCCTCGCCGACGTGGAAGTGCTGGCTCGGCTTGTCCACCCGCTCGGTGGAGATCTGCGAGACGTGGACCAGGCCCTCGATCCCCTCCTCGATCTCGACGAACACGCCGAAGTCGGTGATGCTGGTGATCGGCCCCTTGACCTTCGCCCCCACCGGGTAGCGATGCGGCAGGGTGGCCCAGGGATCCGGGGTGAGCTGCTTCACACCCAGGGAGATCCGCTCGTTGTCGACGTCGACGCCGAGCACCACGGCCTCGACGTCGTCCCCCTTCTTGTAGACCTCCGAGGGGTGCTTGATCTTCTTGGTCCAGTGCAGATCCGAGATGTGCACCAGACCGTCGATGCCCTCCTCGACGCCGACGAAGACGCCGAAGTCGGTGATGCTCTTCACCTTGCCCCGGATGTGGCTTCCGATCGGGTGATTGACGCGCACCAGCTCCCAGGGGTTGGGCTCGACCTGCTTCAAGCCGAGCGAGATGCGCCGGTTCGTCGGGTCGACGTCGAGCACCTGGACCTCGACCTCCGCCCCGAGGTCGAGCAGCTTCGAGGGGTGTGTCACGCGCTTGGTCCACGACATCTCCGAGACGTGGATCAGGCCCTCGACGCCCTTCTCCAGCTCGACGAAGGCGCCGTAGTCCGTGAGGCTCACCACCTTGCCCTTGATCCGCATGCCCAGCGGGAAGCGCTCCGCCGCGGTCGTCCACGGGTCCGGCATGATCTGCTTCATGCCCAGCGAGACGCGCTCGCGCTCCGGGTCGTACTTGAGCACCACGACCTTCACCTGATCGCCGACGGCGATCACCTCCGAGGGGTGCGCGATGCGCCCCCAGGACATGTCGGTGATGTGCAGCAGGCCGTCGAGGCCGCCCAGATCGACGAAGGCGCCGTAGTCGGTGATGTTCTTGACGGCCCCCTCGAGGATGATGCCCTCCTCGAGGACGCGCAGCGTCTCCTCCTTGAGGGCGGTGCGCTCCCGCTCGAGCACGGCGCGCCGCGACACGACGACGTTGCCACGCGAGCGGTTGAACTTGAGAACCTGGAAGCGGCCCTTCTGGCCGATGAAGCGGTCCAGGTTGCGCGTCGGCCGCAGGTCGGCGTGCGAGCCGGGCAGGAAGGCGGAGACGCCGATGTCGACCTTGAGCCCGCCCTTCACCTTGCCGACGATCAGGCCCTCGATCGGCTCGCCGGCATTGTACGCCTGCTCGATGTCGCGCCAGACCTTGACCTGCTCGGCCTTGACCCGCGACAGGCTGACGGCGCCGGTCTCGTTCTCGCTCGCCTCGAAGTAGACGTCGACGTCGTCGCCGGGCTGCACGTCCGCGTGGCCGTCGCGGTCGCGGAACTCGCCGATCGGGATCTGTCCCTCCGACTTGTAGCCGATGTCGACCGTGACGAAGCCGTTCGCGACCTGGACGACCCTGCCCTTGACGACCTCACCTGGCTTGACCGACTTGAGACTCTGCTCGAACAGCCGGCCAAAATCGTCGTCAAGCGACGACGGATCGTCCTTCGCACTCATCATGCAGTAGTTGCCTCCCGGGAAGTCGCGCGCCCTGGTCCCCTGCGCGCGTCTTTTGGCATACTCTTAGGCGCATCCCTTTTCAAGAGCGTTCACGCGTGCTTACGGCCTCGGCCATGAGCGCCACCACCTGCTGTGCGCTGAGCGTCGAGCTGTCGATCACGATGGCCCCCGCCGGGCGGCGCAACGGGGCCACCGGACGCGACGAATCGCGCTCGTCGCGCGCCTCGATCTCGGCCCGCACGCCGGCCTCGCTCGCCACCACGCCGCGCTCGCGCAGCTCGAGCGTGCGCCGCCTCGCCCGCTCGGCCGAGTCCGCGGTGAGGAAGAACTTGACCTCCGCATCGGGGAACACGACGCTGCCCACGTCGCGCCCCTCGGCGACCACCCCGCCCTGCGCGGCGATGCGCCGCTGCACCTCGAGCAGCGCGGCCCGCACCGCGGGCACCGCCGAGACGCGCGAGGCTCGCTCGCCGATCTGCGGGGTGCGCAGCTCCTGGCTCACGTCGCGTCCGGCGAGCAGCACGCGCGTCCCGCCCGAGGCGAACTCGAGCGGCAGCGCGGCTGCCAGACGCCCGAGCGCCTCCTGGTCCGCGGCGCAGATCGCCGCTGCCTCCTGCGCCGCGTCGACCCGCCCCGCGAGGTCTTCCCGCGAGCCCAGCTCCAGGGCCACGGCGCGGTAGATCGCGCCCGTGTCGAGGTAGGTGAAGCCGAGACGCGTGGCCAGCGCCCGGCTCACGGTGCTCTTGCCCGCGCCGGCCGGGCCGTCGATGGTCACCACCGGGCGGCGCACGCTCAGCTCGCCGCGCCCTCGAGGCGCGCCAGCGTCTCGAGGAACTCCGGGTATGAGACGGCGATCGATCCCGACTCGCCGATCGCGACGGGGCCGTCGGCCACCAGGGCTGCCACCGCGAAGGCCATCGCGATCCGGTGGTCGCCGTGGCTCTCGACCGCGCCGCCGTGCAGCCGCGCCGGCCCGCGCACCGTCATCCCGTCGGCGCTCTCGACCACCTCGGCGCCGAGCCGACGGAGCCCGTCGGCCATCGCTCGCAAGCGGTCGCTCTCCTTGACCCGCAGCTCGGATGCGTCCGCAAAGCGGGTCTCTCCACGGGCGCAGGCGGCAGCCACGGCCAGCACCGGGAACTCGTCGATCGCCCGCAGCATGGTCTCGCCCTCGACGACGGTGGCGTGCAGCGGCGCGGCGCGGACCTCGAGATCGGCCACCGGCTCCTCGCCCACCGGCTCGCACGCCACCAGCTCGATGCTCGCCCCCATGGCGCGCAGGACGTCGATGGCACCGGTGCGCGTCGGATTCATCCCCACGCGGCACAGCCGCACGACGGAGCCCGGGACGATCGACGCGGCGACCAGCCAAAAAGCCGCGGCGCTGGGGTCGCCCGGCACGGCGACCACCGCTGCGCGCAGCGCTTGGGGTCCCCGTACCGCGACGACTCGCGGGCCGCGCCGCTCGAGCACGCCGCCGAATGCGGGCAGGAGTCGCTCGGTGTGGTCGCGCGAAGCTCCCGGCTCCGCCACCGCGGTCTCGCCCTCGCTCTGCAGCCCGGCCAGGAGGAGCGCCGTCTTCACCTGCGCGCTCGCCACCGGCAGCACGAAGCTGGCGGCGCGCAGGCGCCCGCCGTGCACCACCAGCGGCGGCCGTCCGTCGTCGCTCTCGATCCGGGCACCCATCTCCGCGAGCGGCTCGATCACCCTTCGCATCGGCCGGCGGCGAAGCGAGGCGTCGCCGTCGAGCCGGGCGACGAACGGGAGCGCCGCGAGCAGGCCGGCGAGCAGGCGCATCGTGGTGCCGGAGTTGCCGCAGTCGAGCACCTCGCTGGGCGCCACCAGGCCCTCGAAGCCGCGCCCCGCGATGCGCACGACGTCGCTGTCGCGCTCGATGGCCACCCCCAGGGAGCGCAGGACACGGATCGTCGAGGCGTTGTCCTCGCCCCTGCCCACTCCGCGAACCACCGTCTCGCCCTGCGCCACGGCCCCGAAGAGCAGCGCCCGGTGCGCGATCGACTTGTCGCCGGGCACTTCGATCGAGCCGCGCAGGGGGCCGATCGCCGGCTCCACGACCAGCCCGGCCTCTCCTTGCGCGCAAGCCACCCGCGAGGCTCGCGGGCGGGCGGCCGCCGCATCCGGGGCCTCGAGCCCGTCGATCGAGTCGAGCCGCCGCCGCGCGGCCCGGG
>CAZGUU010000167.1:0-11562 GCA_964529315.1 uncultured Enterobacteriaceae bacterium | reverse complement strand
GGCGCAGTCCGCGACTCCTGACGCGGTGGATCGCGGACGTACTTGACCGTCTACAGTTGCCGTTGCCCGGCCTCAGCCTCTGGCAAACCAGGAGCAGCGCCAGGGTCAGCACGACCGCGAGCCCGGCCTGCATCAGCTGGCCGACCTTCGCTGCGAGGATCATCGAGGGGACGCCGAGCTCGAGCGCGATGGCCGGAGCGAGGTAAGCGAGGGGTGGCGAGTAGAAGGCGGTGGTCTGGGCGCGGCTCGGCATTCGCAGCGAGGCGAGCAGCCGGACGTATTCGAGGTGCTGCCGCGCATCGTACCCGATGCGTGGGTCGTGAAGGGCTGCGTTCCACAGGACTATGGCATTGGACGTGAGGAACAGGAGGACCAGCCACCTGCGAGCGGCGGGCCCGGCGTCGAATGCCTCGCTGAGGAAGCCGTGGACGATCGCAACCATGGAGGCACTGCGCTTATCACGCCGGGGCGTCGGCTCAACGGAGCCCGGCTCGAGCGCCGGAGCGGGCGCCACGAGGCTCGGGCGCTGGGCGATCGGGCTCGCGCTCGCGGCGCTCGCCCTGCGTGTGATCGGGATCGAGGAGCACAGCTACTGGGTCGACGAGGCGCTCGAGGTGCGGCGGGCGCAGATGCCCTGGCCGCGCATCCTCGCCCTGTCCGCGGGGCCGGATCCGCCGCTTTTTCGCTTGCTTCTCGCGCCCCTGGCCAGCCGGACGACCCGCGAGCTCTGGCTGCGGCTACCCTCGGCGTTGTTCGGCGCGGGCGCCGTCTACCTCGGCTTCCGCTGGGTGTCGCTGCTCGGTGACCCGCGGCTCGGGCTGCTCACCGCTGGGCTTCTCGCCGCGGCACCGGTGCTGATCTACTACGGGCAGGAGGTGAGCCAGTACAGCCTCGCCGTCCTCCTGGCTCTGGTCTCCCTGCTTGCGTTCGAACGCGCCGGCCGGTTCGGCCGGGCTCGCGATTGGGTGCTCGTCACGTTGGCGTCGGTCGCAGCGGTGGGATCGTACTACGGCCTCGGGCTCCTCCTGCCCGCCCTGGACCTCGACCTCGCCTGGCGCACCTGGCGAGCCGGCGAGCGCCGCCGCTGGGTGGGCTTCGCCGTATTCCGCATGGTCTTGCTGGTCCTCGTCGTGCTTCTCTACCGGCTGATGCTCGCCGAGCAGATCTCGCGCTTCACCAGCGAGCACGGCATGGTCGCCTGGCTTGCACACGCCTCGCCGGGAGGCGCGCTGCGCATCGTCGCGACTGGCGTGTGGCGGGACGTCGCCCGCTTTCTCGTCCTCTATTGGAACCGACAGGCGCCGGATCTGCTCGCCGTGCTTCCGGCGAGCCTGGTCGTCGTTGGAGGGGCTGCGTTGCTCGTGCGAGGCTCCGGCTGGCATCGCCCGGTGCTGCTTCTCGCTCTGGCGCTCGCGACGATCATCGCCGCCAACGGTCTCGGGCTCTATCCGCTCGGCTTGCGCTACGCGCTGTTCCTCGGCCCGCTGTTCTTCCTCCTGCTCGCGGCCGGCCTCCAAACGCTGGCACGCTGGCCGGCAGCCGCCACGCTGGTCGCAGCGGCGCTCGCGGCGACCTTGGTCGCCTTCTGGCCGAACCTGCGCCTGCTCCCCAACCCGTGGCTCGACCTACCGTACGAGAACCTGCGCCCCGTGCTGGACTACGTCGACGCCAACGCTCGCGACGGCGACGCCGTCTGCGTGTACTATGGGGCGCGGCCGGCGTTCTCGGTGTACCGGCCACGGCCGAGGCGACCGACGCTGCTCGGGCTCCCGTTCCGTGCCTGGCTGCCGCAGGACAAGGCCAGGTCGATCGCCGGCGCCGCGAGTGGGCACGATCGGGTGTGGATCGTCATGTCGCACGTCTTCGGCGACGAGGAGGCCGTCGTCCTGTCGAGCCTCCAGGAGGCGACGCCCCCCTATCAGCTCGTCGACGAGATGCGCGCCCGCGGTGCGGTCGGGGCGCTGTTCGAGTGCGTGCCCCCGCCGGCTTGACCGGACCGAGGGCGCGGCATTTGCGCTCCACCCCGCTGTGCGTGCCGCCTGCCCGGCGGTTGCAACGCGCCGAGGCGGGGCGCTAACCAGGAGGGGTTTCGTCAGGAGGTGAACGTGCCTGAGGACTACAAGGCCCCGCTGCCCGCCGCCACGCCCGACAGCGCGCCCTTTTGGGAGGCGGCGCGTCGCCACGAGCTGCGCCTGCAGCGCTGCCGGAGCTGCGCGCAGGCCTACTTCTATCCGCGCAACGTCTGCCCGCACTGCCTGTCGGCGGACGTCGAGTGGTTCACCGCGAGCGGGCGCGGCCGGCTGCACAGCTTCACCGTCGTCCATCGTGGCCTGAAGTACCCGCCGCTGCCCACGCCCTACGTGCTGGCGCTGATCGAGCTCGACGAGGGGCCGCGTCTGATGTCGAACCTGGTGGGGATCGATCCCGACCCGGCGCGCATCCGCTGCGAGATGCCGGTGGTCGTGGAGTGGGCCGACGTGACCGCCGAGGCGACCCTGCCGCGCTTCCGCCCGGCGGCCTGACGCCACGGGGAAGCGAGCGCGCTGCGGCGGGGGCGCCGTCGCACCATCGCGCGAGATCCGCTGGGCGGCGCACCCACGAGGAAGAGAGAGGAGCCATGGCAACGGAGAAGCTTCACGCGCAGCGCGGCACGGTCGCGATCGTCGGGGCCGCCGAGTCCGACGAGGTCGGCAAGCTGCCCGGCAAGTCGGCGCTGATGCTGCACGCCGAGGCGGCGCGCAACGCGCTGGCCGACGCCGGTATCGAGCCGCGCGAGGTCGACGCGGTGCTCGCCACCGGACGCGCCACGGCGAGCGACGTCCCCGAGTACCTGGGCATCCGCCCGCACTACATCGACAACACCCAGATGGGCGGCTGCTCGTTCATCGCCCATCTGCAGCACGCCATGGCGGTGATCAACGCGGGTGTGGCCGAGGTGGTGCTGATCACGCACGGCGAGAGCGGCTACTCGCGGGTCGGCGCGGGCGGCGGCGAGCGCTTCTCCCCGGACTCTCCGATCGGGCAGTTCGAGATGCCCTTCGGCATGGGCGGTCCGGCGACGCGCTACGCGCTGGCGGCGACGCGCCACATGCACGAGTTCGGCACCACCCGGGAGCAGATGGCCGAGGTCGCGGTGGCCACGCGAAGGTGGGCCGCGCTGAACCCGCGCGCCCTGATGCGCGACCCGATCAGCGTGGCGGACGTGCTCGCCTCGCGTCCGATCGCCTGGCCGTTCCACCTGCTCGACTGCTGCCTGGTGACCGACGGCGGCGGGGCGCTGGTCGTGACCTCGGCCGATCGGGCGCGCGGCTGCCGGCAGAAGCCGGTCTGGGTGCTGGGCACCGGCGAGGCGACCAGCCACTCGAGCATCTGCCAGATGCCCCGCCTGCACGTCTGGGACGCGGCCGTCATGGCCGGGGATCGCGCCTGGGCGATGTCCGGTGTCGAGCGCTCCGAGATCGACCTGGCGATGCTCTACGACGCCTTCACCATCGTGCCCATCCTGGCGCTCGAGGCGCTGGGCTTCTGCAAGCCGGGCGAGGGCGGGGCGTTCGTCTCGGGCGGGCGCACTGCGCCGGGCGGCGCGCTGCCGATGAACACCAACGGCGGCGGCCTCTCGTACACCCACACCGGGATGTACGGCATGTTCCTGCTCGTCGAGGCGGTGTGCCAGCTACGCGGCGAGTGCGGCGAGCGGCAGGTGCGTGGCGCCAAGACCGCGATCTGCCACGGCACGGGCGGAATCCTCGCCGCCTCGGCCACGGCGATCCTCTCCACCGAGCGCTGATCGGGCTCTCGCCAGGGGATCGTCGTGCCGTCGAAGCCGCAGGCGATCCCCTGGCGCGGCTCGATCGACGCTGCGCGCCGCCCCGAGACGAGTCGCCGGCGGATCGTCGCAGCCCTGGTGGCGCATGGCGCATGGCACGGGGCGCGAGAGCCGCGTGCTCGTGCTCGCACGCGAGCCGCGATCCGCAGCTCGATGAGCTGCCGGGGATCTCCGTGAGGACGCGCATCCGCTTGCCCTCGGGTCCGGACTCGCTCCGCGTGCGCCTGTGCGTCACGGCGGCGGTCTCGCTGGTGGCCGCCCTCGGCGCGGCCTGGCTCGCGCCGCGGCTCATGGCGACGCCGATCTCGCCGGACTTCCTCGGCGTCTACCTGCCCGGGGCCCTGGCGCTGCGCAGCGGCGCGGGCTACCTCGGGGCCGACGGCGCGCCGATCTCGCACTACCCGCCAGGCTTCAGCCTGCTGATCGCGCCGTGGGCCGATGCCGATCCGCAGCGTGCGCTCGCCAGCCTGCGCTGGCTGGCGGGGGCCGAGGCGGGGCTGTGGGTGGTGCTGCTCGCCTGGCTGGCGACGCGCGTCGTGCCGCGCGTCTCGCTGCTCATGGCCCTGCCGGTGATCGCGCTCTGGCCCTCGCTGCTCGCGATCGGCAACCCGACGAACAGCGAGCTGCCGTTCACCGTGCTGCTGACGCTCGCCATGTGCTTGCTCGGCGGCTTTGCGCCGGCCGCGCGCCGCTCGGGGTGGCGTGGCGTGGCGCGCTGCACGCTCGGGGCGGTCGCCCTGGCGGCGGCGATCTACGTGCGCCCGCAGGGTTTCGTCGTCGCCGGGGCGATCGCGCTGGCGCTGGCCACGGGCTTCGCGAGCGTTGCACCGACGACGCGCCTGGCGGCGACGGCCAGCTTCCTTGCGACGATCGCCGTCCTCACCCTGCCGTGGATGATCGTCCAGCAGCGCCACACCGGGCAGCTTCGCTTCGCCAGCTCGCCGCTGGTGGCCGTCAAGGACGGGGTGCGCGAGCTCGACCGCTCCCCGTTCACCGTCGAGCTCGCGGGGCGCAGCGAGGCCTGGCAGAGCCTCGGCGACGCCTGGGCGGACTTCGAGGACGCCGCCCGTACGGACCCATCCGGGGCGGTGCGCTTTGCGCTGCACAAGCTCCTCGCTCCCTGGTATCGCACCTGGAGCCGTCGCCTGGACGTGATCCTCGCGGTCTTGCAGATTCCCGTCTGCCTGCTCTTCGTGCTCTCGAGCCTGCGCGTCCTGTGCCGCTGGCGCGACACACCCGGGGAGGTGATCCTGCTGCACGCCGCGGTCGTCTCGCAGTGGGGCTTGGCGCTGCTCGTCCTGCCGCTGTTTCGCTACCTGGCGCCGAGCTTCCCCTTCGTGCTGCTCGCGCTGCTCTGGCAGCTCGGCGATCTCGCCAGCGGCGACGGCCGGGTGGCGGTGAGGACGCCGTCTCCAGAGGTACGGGTGTCGTAGTCGCTCCGGGGGCGGGCGGCCATGGGCTGCCGCCCGATGCCCGGCCCTGCGAGATCCCCGGCCCTCGAGCCGGCTCTGAGCGAGGTGAAGTCTCGCTTCGCGGGTGAATGCAGCGAGCGGCTGCGCGAGCTGCACCTGTGCGGCTCCGTGGCGCTCCCGGCCCTGGGCATCGAGGCGGCCCGCCACCGCGGCGTGCTCTCGCTCCAGGGCGACCTCGCCGGGCGGCTACGACGGCAGCTCCGCAAGCCCGGCGAGGCCGCGCAGTAGCTCGATCGCCCGGACGATGCGCGGCCCGTGCCAGAAGAGCAGCGTGCCGTCGATCACGTGGATCCGCCCGTGGCGAGCGGCCACGGTGCGGGTCAGGGGGCCCTGCGCCAGCTCGTGCGCGTGCGCTTCGGTGAAGTGGTAGGGCTCGTCGGGCAGCAGGACGATCTCCGGAGCGCGGGCGGCGACGTCGTCGAGCGACACGCGCGGGTAGCGGTCGATCGCCCGAGCGAACAGGCCGTGGATGCCGCACAGGGCGAGCAGGTCGTGGCCGTAGGTGTCGGCCGACAGGGTCGTCCAGGGATCCTTCCACACCGGCACGAAGCCGCGCAGCAAGCGTGGGGGTGCGCTGGCGCGGGCGTGGGCCACGGCGGACACGATCGGCTCGAGCACCCGAGCCGCAGCCCCGGGGGTCGCTCCCAGGCGCGAGAGCCAGTCGAGCTGATCGAGCGCCTGGTCGACGGTGCGCGGGTAGTCGACCCACACGGTGAGGCCGTGCTGGCGCAGGCGGCGGACGTCGATCTCGCGGTTCTCCTCGAGGTTGGCCAGCACCAGGTCGGGGGCGAGCTCGGCGATCGCTGCGATCCGTGGGTTCTTCGTGCCGCCGACGCGCGGCACACGGGCGAGCCCGGCGGCGGGGTGGAGGCACCAGTCGGTGACGCCGACCACCCGCTCGCCGAGCCCGAGGGCGAACAGCGCCTCGGTCACGCTCGGCACGAGCGAGACGATGCGCTGCGGGTCGGCGGGCAGGCGCATCGCAAAGTGTGAGGCATCGGTAGCGAGCGGGCGGAGGTCGCGCGTCGGCTTGGCGGGGTGCATCGGGAGCGATGCTAGCAGGCCGCGCCGCCGGCGCGTCGGGGCACTGCGGCAGAAGAGGCGTGGCAACCCAGCGGTGGCAGGGGGGCGGCAGCGCACGAGCGAAGGCAGTAGCAGGGCAGTGCCAGCAGCGGCGTGACAGCCGAGGCCAGGTGGTGGCGGCGGCGGGACGCGGGCCGACACGGCGAGGGCGCACCGGGGCTCGCTTTGCGCCCTCGTCCCCGCCGAGGTTCTTGACGCGGCGTCGCGCGACCGCCTAACGTCCGACATGGCATCCCGGCCCGTCGTGGGCGGCGCGGGCGCGGCCTGTACGGTCCGCGCCCCCGGTCGCGTGAACCTGATCGGCGAGCACACCGACTACAACGAAGGCTTCGTCCTGCCTGCGGCGATCGACCGCTTCGCCTGGGCGACGGCGGTGGCGCGCGAGGGACGGCGGATCGTCGTGCACTCCGAGAACCTGCGTGACACGGTCACCATCGACCTGGACGCGACCGGGGGCGAGGGCGAGCCCCGCGGACACTGGAGCGGCTATCCGCGGGGCGTGGTTCGCTCGCTGGCCGCGGCGGGCGTGCGGCTGCGCGGCGCAGAGCTGCGTCTCTCGAGCGACGTGCCGGTCGGCGCGGGCTTGAGCTCCTCGGCCGCGCTCGAGGTCGCCATCGCACACGCCCTGCTGTGCGTCGCCGGCGAGACGCTGGACCCGCGCCGCGTCGCCGCCCTCTGCCAGCGCGCAGAGCACGAGTTCGTCGGCACGCGCTGCGGCATCATGGACCAGATGATCGCCTGCCTGGGGCGCGCCGGCCATGCCCTGCTGCTCGACTGCCGCTCGCTCGAGGCCAGCGCGATTGCGCTGCCGGCAGAGGTCAAGCTGGTCCTCTGCAACAGCCGGGTCGCGCACCAGCTGGCCGCGGGCGAGTACAACCTGCGGCGCACGCAGTGCGAAGCGGGCGCGCGTGCGCTCGGGCCCGGCGAGTCCGGCGCGTGGGCCCTGCGCGACGTCACCCCGGAGCTCCTCGAGTCGAGGCGCGGCCGGCTCGACCCGGTGGTCTTTCGCCGCTGCCGCCACGTGGTCGGCGAGAACCTGCGCGTGCAGGCGCTCGCCGACGCCTTGCGCCGGGGCGACCTGGGGCGCGTCGGGCCGCTCATGGCTGCCTCGCACGCCAGCTTGCGCGACGACTTCGAGGTGAGCTGCCCGGAGCTCGACCTGCTGGTCGCCATCGCTGCGCCGCTCGAAGGCGTCTACGGGGCGCGTATGACCGGGGGCGGGTTCGGCGGCTGCACGGTGAACCTGGTGCACGATGCGGCGCTGGGGGCCTTTCGCCACCGGATCGCCCGCGAGTACGCGCGCACCACCGGACGCGCCCTCGAGATCCTGGTCTGTGAGGCGGCAGGCGGCGCCGAGCAGGTCGGCTGAACCTGCCCACCCACAGCCGTGTCCACCGGGAGGGCGGCTCCCGCATCGCCCGCGCACCGACCGTGAAGAGCTCGACACTACCGTCAATCCGTTGACGTAGATCTGCGCAACTCGCGTCGTCGGCCGAGCATTTCCCGGCGGAATTGCGAGCCCCGCATGCGGCATGCTGCTTGCTGGCCTGGTCTGCGCCCCCTGGCCGTGGCGCCACGCGGCGACGACGTCGGGCGGGGAGACGGGAGCGAGCTCATGAGGAAGGGAATCTCACGTCGCAGGTCGCGGCTGCTTCGCCGCTGGGCGAAGGCCGACGGCTGGGCCGTTCGGCGCGCCGCGCTGCTGGGGAGCGCCTTTCTCCTGGGGTTGGTGGCCGCATAGGGCGTACCGTTCGCTCCGCGGGCTCGGGATCGTGGGCTCCACCAGGGAGCGGAGAGCACGATCCCGGGCCCGACCACTGATCGCCCGCGCCCGCGTGCCGGTGGCACGCGCGGGCGGAGGCCGCGTGGCGGCCTCCGTCGCGGACGCGGGTCGGGGTTCCGGACCTCTCCCGCAAAGCGTGCCGGGTCGTGCGCCGCTCGAGCCGGCACGCGCGGTGCCCGTCGGCTGGCGGCCCGCGGCCCGCGGGGTCGCCTCGGGGGCGCTTCAGGCCCGCGCGATCAGCTGGCGCAGCACGTAGGGCAGGATGCCGCCGTGCAGGTAGTACTCGACCTCGATCGGGGTGTCGATGCGCACGCGGACCGGCACCTCGTCGCGGGCGCCGCCGGCACGGTGCACGACCAGGGTCAGATCCTGCTGCGGGCGGAAACCGGGCGCTTCGAGCCCGAGCAGGTCGAAGGTCTCGCTGCCCGCGAGCCCGAGCGTCGCGGCGCTGGTACCCTCGCGAAGCTGGCAGGGCAGAACCCCCATGCCGACCAGGTTGCTGCGATGGATGCGCTCGAAGCTCTGTGCCACGACGGCCCGCACGCCGAGCAGGCGCGTGCCCTTGGCCGCCCAGTCGCGCGAGCTGCCGGTGCCGTACTCCTGGCCGGCGACGACGATCAGCGGTACGCCGTCGCGCTGGTAGCGTAGCGCCGCGTCGTAGATCGCCAGGCGCTCGCCCGAGGGCTGGTGGACGGTGACCCCGCCCTCGACGCCCGGCACCATGAGGTTCTTGATGCGCACGTTGGCGAAGGTGCCGCGCGTCATCACACGGTCGTTGCCGCGCCGCGAGCCGTAGCTGTTGAAGTCCGCCGGTGCGACGCCCTGCTCCTGCAGGTAGCGGCCGGCGGGGGAGCTGGGCTGGATCGCGCCCGCCGGGCTGATGTGGTCCGTGGTGACCGAGTCGCCGAAGACCGCCAGCGCGCGCGCTCCGCGCAGGTCGGCGAAGCGTCCCGGCTCGAGCGAGAAGTCGGTGAAGAAGGGGGGCTCCTGGATGTAGGTCGAGGCGCGGTCCCACTCGTAGACCAGGCCGGGCGTGGCGGGGATCTCGTCCCACAAGGGGCTCGCGTCGGCGAAGCTCGCGTAGAGCCGCCGGAAGCTCGCCGCGTCCGTGGCCGCGTGGAGGCAGTCGCGGACCTCGGCGAGGCTCGGCCAGACGTCGCGCAGGTAGACCGGAGCGCCGTCGCGCCCGCGGCCCAGCGGCTCGCGCGTCAGATCGAGGTCGACCCGCCCGGCGATGGCGAAGGCGACGACCAGCGGCGGGCTCATGAGGAAATTTGCCTTGACGCTCTGGTGGACGCGCGCCTCGAAGTTGCGGTTCCCCGAGAGCACGCTCGCGGCCACGACGTCATTCTTCGTCACGACGTCCTCGAGGCGCGGGTCGAGCGGCCCGGAGTTTCCGATGCAGGTCGTGCAGCCGTAGCCGACCAGGGCGAAGCCGAGCTGGTCGAGAGAGCGCTGTAGGCCGGTGCGGGCGAGGTAGTCGCTGACCACGCGTGAGCCGGGAGCGAGCGAGGCCTTGACCGTCGCCGGGACCGAGAGACCCTTCTCGACCGCCTTCTTGGCGAGCAGGCCGGCGGCGAGCATGACGCTCGGGTTCGAGGTGTTGGTGCACGAGGTGATCGCGGCGATGACCACGTAGCCGTCCCCGAGCTCGGCCTGGGCGCCGCCCGCCGGGCCGGTGCCCGCGGCGGCTTCGGCGCGGGGCGCACCGGAGAGGTCGACGGGGAAGCGCTTGCCGATCTCCTCCTTCGCCTTGCCGTAGCCGCCCTGCGCGACCGGCTTCTCCAGCAGCTCGGCGAATCGGCTGCCCAGGCTTTCGAGCTCGATGCGATCCTGTGGGCGCCGCGGGCCGGCCACCGCGGGCGCGACGCCGGCCAGGTCGAGCTCGAGCACCTGGCTGTAGTCGCACTCGCCGGCGCGCGGGATGCCGAACAGGCCCTGCGCGGTGTAGTAGGCGCGCACCAGCTCGACCTGCTCCTCGCTGCGGCCGGTCGCCGCGAGGTAGGCGCAGGTCTGCTCGTCGACCGGAAAGAAGCCCATCGTCGCGCCGTACTCGGGAGCCATGTTGGCCAGGGTTGCGCGGTCGGGTACCGAGAGGGTCGCGGCGCCCTCGCCGTGGTACTCGACGAACTTGCCGACCACCTTGGCCTGGCGCAGCATCTCGGTTGCGCGCAGCACCAGGTCGGTGGCGGTGACGCCTTCGCGCAGCGAGCCCACCAGGTGCACGCCGACGACGTCGGGCGTCAGGAAGTACACCGGCTGGCCGAGCATGCCCGCCTCCGCCTCGATGCCGCCCACGCCCCAGCCGACGATGCCCAGGCCGTTGATCATGGTCGTGTGCGAGTCGGTGCCGACCAGCGTGTCGGGGTAGGCGATGCCGTCTCTCTCGAGCACGCCGCGCGCCAGGTACTCGAGGTTCACCTGGTGGCAGATGCCGATGCCCGGGGGCACGACCTTGAAGGTGTCGAAGGCCTGCATGCCCCACTTGAGGAACTGGTAGCGCGCGCGGTTGCGCTCGAACTCCAGGCGCATGTTCGCCTCGAGCGCGTCGGGCCGGCTCGCGACGTCGACCTGTACGGAGTGGTCGACGACCAGATCGACCGGGACCAGCGGCTCGATGATCTTGGGGTCCTTGCCCAGCGCCGCGACCGTCGAGCGCATCGCGGCGAGGTCGACGAGCAGGGGGACGCCGGTGAAGTCCTGCAGCAGGATGCGCGCCACGAGGAAGGGGACCTCCGCGGTGCGCTCGGCGTTGGGCTGCCAGGCGGCCAGGGCACGGACGTCGGCCTCGGTGATCTTGCGGCCGTCGCAGCTGCGCAGCACCGACTCGAGCACGATGCGCAAGCTCACCGGGAGGCGCGAGATGCGCCCCAGCCCGGCCCGCTCGAGCTGCGGCAGCGAGAGCAGGCGCCCGGTGCGGCCCTTGCCGATCGAGAAGCTCTGCAGCGAGTCGAAGGGGGAGGGGGAAGTCGCGTTCCTGCTCATGCCGGGCGATTTAGCCCGCACTCCCCGGAGGCGCAATTTGCACCGCGCAGGCGTGCGTCGGCCACGCCGTGCGCCGCGGCGAGCAGGTCGATCGGGTGCTCGATCGCCACCGGCAGGCGCTGCGCGATCGCCCCGGCGCGCATCTGCAGCAGGCAGCCGGGGTTCGCCGCGGCGACGATCTCGGCACCGCTGCGCTCGACGTGGCCGAGCTTGCGCGCCAGAAGGCGCCGGGCCATGGCACGCTCGGTCAGGTTGTAGGTGCCCGCGCTGCCGCAGCACAGGTCGGACTCGGCGAGCTCGACCAGTCGCACCCCGGGGATCACGCCGAGCAGCCGGCGCACTTGTGCGCGCACGCATTGGCCGTGCGCCAGGTGGCAGGCGTCGTGTATGGCGACGGCGCGGGGCAGGGCGTG